>JBGQKT010000053.1:0-17502 GCA_041499635.1 Gemmatimonadaceae bacterium | reverse complement strand
GTCGAATACACGGTTGCAGTTCTTCGACAGCTCGAGAAATCACTCGGACTCAGCGATGGAACGTTGAAGTTCGAGGTGATGATCGAGACGCCACAAATCGTTCTCGATTCAACCGGACGTTCAGTGCTTCCGAGAATTCTCGACGCCTCCGACGGACGTTGCCGGGGTGCACACTTCGGGACATACGATTACACGGCGTACTGCAACATCACGGCGGCGTATCAGCACATGCAGCATCCCGCGTGCGAATTTGCGAAGCACTTCATGCTCGTCGCGTTCGCGGGTACTGACGTGTGGCTTTCAGATGGATCGACGGCGGTGCTGCCGGTTCCAATTCATCGACAGGAAAAAGGCGGCCCGCCGCTCAGTCTCGACGAACAAGTCGAGAATTCTGCGACCGTGCACTCCGCCTGGCGAATGCATTTCGACGATGTGCGTCATTCTCTCGAGGGCGGATTCTATCAGGGATGGGATCTGCATCCCGCGCAGCTCGTCACTCGGTATAGCGCGCTCTACAGTTTCTTCCTCGACGGAATCGAAGCGGCCGCGGCGCGATTGAGCAATTTCATCAACAAGGGCGCGCAGGCGAGCTTGGTCGGCGATGTGTTCGACGATGCAGCAACCGGGCAGGGATTGCTCAATTTCTTTTTGAGAGGAATCAACTCGGGGGCAATCACCGAGGATGAAGCGCTCGACATGACGGGACTTACGGCCGACGAATTCCGCACGAGATCGTTCGTGAAGATTCTTCGTGCGCGTGGTGAAGTCGGCGCCGGCGGGGCAGCAGGCGGAGACGAAGACTGAACGCGTCGAGTTACGAGCTACTCGATCTGATTGCGCGCTGGGTTCACGTGGTCGCGGGGATCATGTGGATCGGCAATTCCCTTCTCTTCAATTGGCTCGACCGCAGTTTGAAATCGCCGAGTGGCGCGGGACAAACGCGTTCACCGCTTGGGTCGATCTGGTTGTTGCACAGCGGCGGTTTTTATTACGTCGAGAAAACTCTTCTCGCGGGCGAGCAGCTTCCGAGTCGAGTGCACTGGTTCAAGTGGCAGGCGTACACGACGTGGCTGAGCGGAATGGCACTGCTCATCGTCGTCTACTACTTGAGCGATCGTGCAGTGCTCGCCGATCCGAGTGTTGCAAATCTGACGCAGGCGCAGGCAAGCGCGATTGGAATCGGCGCGATTTTCCTCGGGTGGGCGCTATACGAAGCGATGCAGCGCCTCGTCGCGCCGCGTGCGCCGGCGATTGCGACGGTGATCTGGCTCACGGGACTCATAGCGATTGCAATCGCATTGACTCAGCTGCTCAGCGGTCGCGCTGCATTTCTCCACGTCGGCGCAATGCTCGGCACCATCATGGCCGGCAATGTCGTCTTCACGATTGTTCCATCGCAGCGCGAGCTCGAGAAATCGATAATCGAAGGTCGCGGCGCGGCGGCAAGTGCGGTTCTCTCTGCACGGGCAAAGCGCGTTTCGATCCACAACAATTATTTCACGTTCCCGGTGATCGTGCTGATGGTGAGCAATCATTTTCCATCGGTGTACGGTCACAGGTTGAACTGGTTGTTGCTTCTCATGCTGTGCATTATCGGGGCGGCGGTCAGGCATGTTCTCAACCTGCGCTGGACAACTCCGCAATGGAAAGCGCGACTCGTCAGCGTGATGGCTGCGGGTGTCGTGGGCCTGTATCTGCTTTTGCATCTCAACAATAGTCCGACGCAATCAGCCGCGGCGGCGTCCACTGGTCCGGTGACATTTCAAGACGCACGGCACGTGATCGATCGCAGGTGTGGAGCGTGTCACTCCGCGCATCCGAGTGATCTCACTTATGGCGGCGCACCTGTCGGAGTGATGTTCGATACCCCGGAGCAGATCATCGCGCGAGCGGCGAGAATCAGAGAGCGCGCAGTTGTAACACGCACAATGCCGCCCGCGAACAAGACGAAAATCACGGACGATGAGCGCGCGCTCATCGCTCGATGGATTGACCAGGGAGCGTCGCGCGAAAATCCTTGAGCCTCGACTACCCGCGAGTCAATCGCGAGTCAATCGCGAGTCAATCGCGAGTCAATCGCGAGTCAAAGGTGAAGCGCTTTTTGCTCAGCACGCGTACACGCGCCATGGAGCGGTGACGTGGGTTCAGCAGGTAATTAGACTCGCCCGAGATCGGTGCTGAAGGGACTTGCAGTACAAGTGTCTGGTTTCGGCCGAGCCACGCATCGCCAATCTCTCTGCACCGCGGATGCAACGGCCTGCGATCCCAGCCCGAGGGAAGGTCTTTGGCCCTCACAATTTCCCGTTCGATCTCATCGGGAACGTCGAGTGTCGTAGCGATCAAGTCGTTTGGAGCATTCGCCGGATCGATGTGGACGAGATACTCTATTGCCGCCAGTGAGAGGCTGCCGGCAGTGTAGACAACCGGCACTCCCGGATTATTCCAGCGACCGCCGTAGAGTCTCGCGCCTGCACCATCCAGTTGTTGTCGGGCTTTGCGGCAGATGCGATAAACGAGCATTCGCGTTAGCTGTAAACGCCATGCTCGATTCTGCCGAGTACCTGCTCTACGGCTACGGTTCCTGCGTCACTGTCCAATAGCTCGAGTGGTCGCTGCCCTTCGAGCGCCCGGTTGGGAGTAATGAGCCAGCGAAGCGCCTTCGCTTCATCCCCGATTGCTTCTTCTGCCCGGACGATCATCCTTGCGAATCGTACGAGTCGGTCCGATTCGCCGGGCGAGAGCCGCGCCTTCGTCGATCGCTTTCGCTGGAGGGTCCTTGTGCTGCCGACGAGCTCGTAAACCTGAGCATTGCTTTCGAGGTATCCGTCAAGCTCCTCGAGGATGTGGTCGAGGGCAGCTGAAGGAAGTCCAGCTCGAACGGTGTCCGCCAGGTCCAGGTCCGAGCTCACGGTGCGCCGCAGAACACTTCTTCCACCAAGTTTTTTCGAGACCGCGGCCGCAGACATTGTTTTTTCTCCTTCCGCCAAATGACCGAATCAAGATACTCAAATGGCGTACTGGCAACAACCCGTCAGGCGGACGGCCCCCATTCGGCTTGAGATTCTGGCAATCCGCCGTCCGGTTGCGACCCTTCGCCTTTGCCCAACGGGAATTCTTTGCCTCTTGCCTGATTCTTGCCTCCTGATTCGCCGACGATAGGCGCAAACGAGGTGCGGATGCACCGTTCCAGAAAACTGTGCAAGACCATGCTTGCGAGTGCGACAGCGATTGTCGTTTCGGCTTGCGGCGGCGCCGCACGATATCCAATAACCGCCGGCATCGGACCACATCCGCTGATTCCACCGCCCAGCACGTCCCTCATCCCGACGATCAACGTCGTCAAAGCAATAGGCTGGTCACCCAACCAAACTCCAATTCCCGCACCGGGAACTCGAGTGAACGCTTTCGCCCGCGGACTCAATCACCCGCGGTGGCTCTACGTTCTCCCTAACGGTGACGTACTAGTCGCCGAGACAAATGCGCCGAAACGACCCGAAGACGGAAAAGGAATCAAAGGCTGGTTCTTCAAATACTTCCAGAGCAAAGCCGGTGGCGCGGTGCCCACACCAAATCGCATCATACTCCTGCGCGACGCCGACGGTGATGGCGTCGCCGAGACGCGCACCGTTTTTATCTCTGGACTGAATTCGCCGTTCGGTATGGCACTCATTGGCGGAACGTTCTTTGTCGCGAACACGGACGCCGTCGTGCGCTTTCCATATCACGTCGGTGAAACACACATCTCCGCCACGCCCGTAAAAGTTTCCGATTTACCAGGCGGCAAAATCAATCATCACTGGACGAAGAGTCTCATCGCATCACCGAATGGCGGAAAGCTGTACGTCGGCGTGGGCTCCAACAGCAACGCGGTCGAAAATGGAATCGACGCTGAAGAAGATCGCGCGGCGATCTGGGAGATCGATCCGGTAACCGGCGCACATCGAGTCTTCGCGTCGGGAACGCGAAACCCCGTCGGCCTCGCGTGGGAACCCGACACGGGAAAACTCTGGGTGTCAGTCAACGAGCGCGACGAGCTCGGAAGCGATCTCGTTCCGGATTACATGACATCAGTGCGCGAGGGAGGATTTTACGGCTGGCCCTACAGCTACTACGGCCAACACATCGACTCCCGAATCAAAACTCAGCGACCCGACCTCGTCGCAAAAGCAATCGTTCCCGATTACGCACTCGGCCCACATACCGCATCACTCGGCCTCACATGGGGCGGGCAGACCGCGCTTGCTGCTCCATTCGTGAACGGAATGTTCGTCGGGCAACACGGATCGTGGAATCGAAAACCGTTCAGCGGCTACAAGGTGATTTTCGTTCCCTTCGCCAAAGGAGCTCCCATAGGCGAGCCGATCGACGTTCTCACGGGATTCATCAAACAAAACGGTGACGCGATGGGAAGACCCGTCGGAGTTGCCATCGATCATCGCGGTGCATTGCTCGTAGCCGACGACGTCGGCAACAGCGTCTGGAGAGTTACCGCGGCTTCTCGCTGAATCAGATTCTGTCACAGAAGACGATAATGCTGTCTCCGTCGAGCGGGACTGCTTCGTGCCGAGCGTAACGGCCGTTCAAATTGAATTGTGCGATCCGGGGATCTGATGCATCGATGAGGATTGCATCGAGCTGACCTCCCTTCAAATCCTGCGTGCCTTTGAAAAACGGATCGAAGCGATTTTCGAATCCACGCGGCGGCAATGTCCGCCACGCGAAGTAAATGGCTTCCGGCGCGTTCATGCGAGCTGTCGAGGAGCAACGCTCCATTCTCTGCACAATGTTTTCTACAAGGCGATGATCGAAGTAAAAAGTCTCTGATCTCCACACGTATCTCAGGCCGACGAGGCCGACGAGATACAAAGCGACAACCGGCGCGACGATTCGGCGCGCAAACCTGTCGGTCTGTTGCGTCAGCTCGATGAGACCCGTTCCGGCGAGTATCGCTATGAACGGAGTCGCAGGAAGGAAATACGAAGCAGCGGTTGTCTTCGCGACGGAGACGGTGACGACCATCGCCAATGCAATCCAGCCGCAAAGTCGAACGTCGTCGTCCTTGCGCAGACTTACCGCGGCGATCGCAAAGGCGCTCAGTACCACACCCTGCAAACTGCCAAACCACGCGAGAATCTCGCCCACATCGTAACGCCAGCCCAGCTTCGGCCGGTCGAACAGATGGTATCTGAAAACGTCGGCGAATGTTTGATCGGGGGCGATGGTCATCAAAACGATCAGTGGCATAAACGCGACTGTCGCACCGGCGACGAACCACAACGCTCGCCTCTTTTCCTTGAGCGCGAGCCAAATAACAAACACCACGAGGGCGGGAGCTGCGAGAAGGCTCGCTTCAGCCGCGCACCCGGCAAACAATCCGGCAAGGAACGGCATCCCACGTTCCCTCGATCGCGAAAAATAAAGCGCGGCCATCAGACACAAAATGCAGAACCCCTGCGGGAAACCGGTCACACCAAAAACCAACGTGTAGCAATTGAACGCGATGAGAGCTGCTACAACTGCCGCATTACGCCAACGCAGCGTTTCTTCCTGAAATAAATCGCGCGCGTAAAACGCAGCGAGCACGATCCCACCAATAAGAGCGAGCGCTGAAAACGAGTGAGCGACGCGCCAGCTCGCGCCCGTGAGGCGAAAGATTCCACCGACGATATAAATGAAAAGCGGCGGATGCTGGTAGAAAAAATCCTGATAAGGCGTCCTGCCAGCGCTCACCAGCTTCGCCGCGAGGAGATGGAACGCCTCGTCGCCGACATACGCGAACATCTGCGAGTCGGCAACGAGAACCGCCGACACCAGAACCAATACAGTCCAGAAGACGGACTTTGATTGTCGCAAAATTCCTACATCAGCTGCTCGACACTCTCAACAGCAATGCTTTTGCTCTTTTTCGCCTTTCCATTCTGTGAAGCATTCGAATCCGCGAGCTGTGTCTCAGTCAGCTTGCGCAGCTCTGCGCCGCCCAGCTCCTGCTTCTCCACGAGCAGACGCGCCACCTCATCCAGCAACGCGCGATGAGATCGCAAGCGACCGACAATACTCTTGTAGCTGCTTCGCAGCAGCTGATCGATCTGCTTTTCCTGAGCAGGCGTTGCCTGTCGCGTCCAATGCAAAGCTCTATTGGCTCCCAAACCCGACTGACAGACAAGCATTGTCGCCGTCGCCGTCGCTACGGCAAGATCGCTGCTCTCGCTCGCGCCGCCCGCACCAAGCCCAACATCGGCGGCGCCGTAGACAATCTCTTCCGCAGCTCGGCCCGCGAGTATCGTCTCCAATTCCTCGATCATCTCCCGTCGCGTCGCCGACGAACCCTCCCTCGGCAACGTCGCGACGAAGCCGAGTGATCCATCCATCCTCGGCACAATCGTAATGAAGCTCAGGTCGGCGCCCTTACGCGAGCTCAACAGGCGCGAAGTGGTGTGCCCCGCTTCGTGCACCGCCACTCTCCGCATTTCTTCAGGACCCAGTCGCGGTGCGGAATCCGGACGTCTCGGCCTTCGCGTTACTTCGGCGAGGAGATCAGCCTGGTTGATCTTGCGCCTGTCGCGGCGCGCACGCCGATCTGCGCCGCGGACAAAGAATTCGACGTCCGCGCCGGTCAATCCAAACGCGAGCTCCGCAAGTTGCCGAGGTGCAACGTCCGCTGCGAGCTCGTTGCCGTTGCGATGCGGCTTGAGATAGTACTCGAAGATTTTTTCGAGCCCGTCAATGTTCGGCAAAGGAATGGGGACTACCTGATCCAGTCGTCCTGCGCGCTTTAGAGCAGGGTCAACGTTGTCCGCGTAGTTGGTTGCCCCAATGACAATCACAGGAGCGTTGACGTCGAGCCCCTGTATCTGCTCGAGCAATCCGTTTATGACATCCGTCTGATAAACGGCATTGCTTCCGCTCAGTCGCTCACGATTCCCGATGCTGTCAATCTCATCGATGAACAGAATCGCAGGCGCGAAACGACGCGCCTCGGTGAAATCCGCCCGCATGGCGCGAAGGTGTGCGTCGAGCGCGCCGGCTCCCTGCCATCCCATGGCGCTCGCGGAGATGAACTTGATTCCGCACTCCTTGGCGATCGCGCGAGCGAGTGTTGTTTTCCCCGTGCCTGGGCGGCCGACGAGCAGCAATCCTCTGTCAACCGCGGACCATGGAATCTGACCAGCCACCGCCGCGCGAATGTCGGATATCAGATCTTCGGCGATCTGGCGCGCCTCACCCATTCCATTCAGCTCACTCAACTTTGGTCCGGATTCGGCAGACACGAGCTTGAGACGATTCGTGACTCGATCTTTGAGGAACGCGAGCGCTTCATCGGGGGGAAGTCCGAGTCTTCGCGGCGCGTGAAAGTCAGCCGGCACGAGATATCGCGTCCAATCGGAATCAGCTCCTTCCCATCCGGTCGCTGGCGCAACGCCAAATACACGCTCGAAAATTCGCGCGAAAAGCTTGCGATCGATTCGCGGGAATTTCAGAACGAGATCAGTCAGTCTTCTGAGCGGCTCGGGAACGTCACTGAAGCGATCGGCCCCGATCAGAACCGCCGCGTCTTGAATTCCGAGCTCGTGCGCGGTTCGTTCAGAATCCCATACCGACCGATAAGCGTGGAAAGATACGAGGTATAGCCGGGTTCCCGGCGACCAGAGCTTTACGTAACATTTGGCGTCATCGCTCTCGAGGGCCGCCAATCGGTTCCGGCTGCCTTTGGCAATGTCCTGGCTTGCGCTGGCAAGCAACCCCGCGACGAAATCTTCAACGAACGGAATGTCCGATTCGATAACGATCGTTGGCGCGGAATCGACGATCATCTTCGCGAGACGCTCTATTGGCTTGTCCGCCGCGGTTTCTGAATTGAAGTGCTGGAGAAGCAGACTTCCATCTCGCTCGCGAATTGCTTCCTCGAGAAGTGTGGCGACAGCGGCTTCGGTGACTTCCTTGTCGTTTCCGGATTGGACGACCGGTTTCGTGTGCGATGAATACCGCGAGGGATCTTCACCCGACGCGTCGTAATCATCGTCGTCTTCACCCGCGTTTTCCTCGTCCGGTGGCGGGACGATCGCATGCTCGTCAGTACGCGCGCTCTCGTCGTATTCCTGCTTCGGCTCGATCATCAGGTTTGGATGGGACGGGGCAACCAGACCATCCATTGTCATGAACGAAACGTCGTCGACCATCTCGACTTCGCCGGTCGGCGCAACACCGAACACCGCTGCAGCCCTCACGTTTCCGTACGCGATCGCGGCGTCGAGGAGGAATCGACCGTCCTCCTCGGTTTCCTTCACCACGAGTGGCTTGCAGCCTTCTCGAGCCGGCTGCAGTCGCGGGTCATCGGGCGTGAGCGCGGTTAGCTCGTCCGGCGATTCGAGAAGGGCGAACGCGCCTTCGTCAGCGCGAAGGAAATAGCAAAAGAAACGGAGATAGTCGGCAGCCTGTTCCTCGGTGAGGTGCAGATCTTCCTCGGCGTTGACGAAATGGAGTGGACCGGTGACTCCGGGCAGCCACCACGTTTTTCCATTGCCGTCCATGAGGTAGGCGCGCTCGACCGTTGCCTTGTGGCCGATCGTTACTTCGATGAGGCGATAAACCTTGTAAAAAGACAGCGCCGTCCATCGCGCGCCCTTGAGCGTCGTGTCTGCGAAAAACATCGGTACTTCATCGGTGATTCGCTTGAGGGCCGCGTTCGCGACATCAGGTGGACAAAGCTCCCACTGAGCCCAGGGACTGGTTGACTTCTCTACCATAGAAACGCCCGTCGTGACGTTGAAGTTTTTGTCAGGGAACTGAAGCTACGCGCCGAAATCGCAGGCGGCAATCTGGCGAGGCAGTCGCTCGATGCGTAGCGTTTTGGCTCCATGCTCAGGTTTCTGCAGTTCTTCAACAGCGGCGTTCCGGGCAATCTCGCTACGGCGGCTCTGCTCGGCCTGATTACCTGGTGGTACGCCTCCCATAGAAAGCGGTTCAAGGAACGCGGTGAGGCGCGCAAACACCAATTCCATCTCTGGAATCTGATCGGTGAAAAGAAGGATGACGGAGACCGCGCGATCGCCCTGCTCGACGCGATCAACGCGGGAGCAATTGGCCGAGCGCAAGAGCGTTCAAATCCTCCCGCTCGCAAGAAGTCGCGGTGGGGTAGCCTTGCATCACTTCGAAAGACGAAGGTCTCGCCTGAGAAAGCGCGGGCAATCTGGAATTCCGTCGCGTCCGAGCTTTTTGCGGCGGAGCACGATTACGTCGCACCGGGTGCCACAGCAACCGACGGCGTGAGGGCACGAAGAGGCGATGCCATCGATGTTGTGAAAGACTGGTTGTCGCAATGTCGCGGAAGAGACACAAGCGAGAGCATGGGCCGAATCTCTATTCGCGCCGCGGGCGGCACGGGCAAGACGACCTTCATGCATCGTCTGCTTCTTCAGCTGTCGGCGCTCGGAAAATCGCACGATGCATCGGCCACGCATCGAGCTCCTGTTCCAATGTTCGCGAGTGCCGAGACGGTCCAGAGAAATGTTCACATGATCGCGCATCTCCAGAATACAGAGGATACGCTCACCACTTTCGTGGACGTGTGGCTGAAGAATCGAAGCATCGTCGTTCCGGACGAAAGCAAGCCGTCTCTGATCGATGATTTCAAAGACGGACTTACCAGCGGAAAAATCGTTTTGCTTGTCGACGGCGACGACGAGCTGCGCGATCAGGGGCTCGAGCGTTTCGCGCTCAACCTTCTGAGTGAGGTCCGTTACTGGGTTGCCGCCCACCGCCCCGGTCCTGAGCTCATCAAGACCGAGCGGCGAGTCACCTTCGATGATTCGTGGAGCGAATCCAACATCGACAGGTACATCGACGCGCGGCTCGGGAGCGATCCTCAGAAGCGCGACATGGTGAAGCGGGTGATCGCCGACGTTCTCCGGCGTCATCAGGAAAGTCTGGAAAAAAGTGAAGCAGCCAGTGAACAGGATGGTGCGATCAATTCCGCCCGCCTCACACAAGCCGAGCCGCACTGGCTTTCGCAGCCGCGCAATCTCGACGTTTTTCTTCAGGCGATCGAAAGCGGCGACATCCACACCGAATCCGAGATTCGACAAAGCGCCGAGGATCGGCCGCATCTGTTCGAGAAGGTCGTCCTCGCGGCGGTGAAAAAGATCGATGCAACGAAGGATTTCGACGCAATTCGTGACAGGCTCTGCGAAGTTGCCGTCAACGATCCCACCAATACACGCCGCCAGGTGGGCGACCGCCCGGTGAAGATCGACGACCGCATTGCGCTGCTACTTCGAAAAATGACCGAGCTCGTCGGCTTTTCCGACAAGCAGAATCGCTTCTACTTCAAGCACTCGGCGCTACGCGGCTACTTCATTGCGGGGCAGGTCGCGCGAGAGCTTGCGGATCCATTTCATGCTCTCGAGATCAACGATGAGCTCGCGCGGGACGAAGTGTGGAGCGCAGCAAAACAGGTCGCGATTCAGCGATGGCTCCCCGAAATGAGCAGCGGTGATCATGCGGCTGGTGTCGCATCGCGACTGCGTCGGGGGCAACAGCACGCAGTTCAATTGAAGCCGATCATGAGGCGAAATCTTCTCGAGCTTCTTGTGCGGCTGGAGCTGTCGAACAACCAGCGCGGCGACATCGAGTCTCTGGTGAATCTCGATCTTTCGGGAATCGCGGGTAATCGGCTCGACCTGCACCTGATGAAGCTCGACCGCTGTGATTTTACGGAGGCTTCTCTCGTAGACTCGGAGCTGACGTACTCGACGTTCAACGAGTGCGATTTCAAACGCGCCGACCTTGCAGGCGCCGATGCGGTCGGAGCCGCATTCAACGATTGTGTGTTTGGCGCTGACGGTGTCGACGCTGCGAGGGTCGGCAGCATGGCAATCGATCGCGCCGAATTCACGCTGCAGGGCACTCCGGCTCGTTTGCAGCGCGAGCTGCTTATCCAGCGCGGAGCGTCACTCGAGCGGTCACGGTATCGAGGAGAATTCGGAAAGAAATTCTTCGCGGCGCAAAAAGCGTTTCTCGGAGCTGGTGTCGAACGGCTCGAGCGAGATCATTATCTCCATGCGATCGTGGAGGCCGTCGGCGAGTGGATGAAAAAGGATCCGTCCTCGCCGATCTACCTCGTGGATCTGATGGCCGGCGGGAGCTACGACCGCATCGCGGACCTGCGAAAAAAATTCGATCGTCTTCACATACTGGGAATCGATCGCGATCCAAGTGCAAAGCCGCTCGACAGTCGCTTTCAGTGGGCGCAATTCGAGATCGGCAAGGATTCGACGCGCGATGAAGTTGCACTTGGTTTCGATATCTCCATCTCGCTCAGAAAATATTTCGGCGCGGGCGCAGCGCTCGCGCACATCATCGTCGCGAAGAAAGCGTTTCATGAAATCGATCGCGACCGGCAGCAGCTTTTGATTCAGGACTGCGCGCGGTCGCTTCGCCCCGGCGGCCGGTTGATTCTTTTCGAGGATACGCCCGGAATCGTTGACGGGGATGTGCCGCATGACCTGTCGCAAATTCTTTCAGGCCTCGATCGATTGCGACACAAGCTCGGCGAGAGTGTCAAAGATGGGCAACACGACAAAGCGTGCGAGCCGGAGGATGTCGTCAACGCACTTGCCGGGCTGAGCTACGACACGTCGGCTGCGGAGCTCATTGGTTTTGCAAATACGTGGATCATGGTAAAGGATTGGGCCAATCAGAATCGCCATGAGGTGCGCAACCGCTACTTCGCCAGCGTGCCCGAGATCAAGGAATGGGCGAAAGGAGTTTTCGGTGAGCCGCGCGAAACTAAATCAGATCATTACCGATTGAATCCGCTGATGTTCAATGAGCTCGGAATTCAGCGGGTGCTCGACCATCTCACACGCGAGGGCGGGAACGGCGCGCAAGTCGTCCGCCGCGACGAAGCGATTTTGTCAGAATGGATGTGGCAGAGTGAAAGACTAAAAGTGCTCGTCGATTTTACAAAGCAGCATCTCGCACCCAACGAGCCGCTCACCAAGGCGCTCGATGCGAAGGAGGAATCGATCGACCTTACTCCAATCGATCCCTCGCTCACCCCATTGAATCGGTCGGACATTACTGCTCCGACTTTCAATCTTCCGTGCACGGTTCTCGTATTCGAGAAATCGTGAATCGGATTGACGGACGGACGGATTGACGGATAGAGAGACATCTGAAATCCCTTGTCCCTTGTCCGTCTATCTGTCAATCACTTTTGTCCCTCAGCTTGAAGTGGGTAACAGGGATTTTCTCAGGAAGGCCCTCTTCCATCGCAACATCGTACATCCTGTCGATTTCCGCCTTCAGCTTGTCCATGATCTCCTCCATCATGGACACGTTCTCCGACGTCATGCCCGCGGTTTCGGCAGTCGCCAATGCTTTCTCCAGCTCGGCAACACTCGCGCGGAGATTTCCGATAATCACATCGTAGTCCGACATCAGCTCCCCCGATAAGTCGAATATCCAAATGGGCTGAGCAAGAGCGGCACGTGATAGTGTTCGTCGCTCTCGCCGATTCGAAAGCTCACGACAATCTGAGTGTAGAACGACTCTCGATTCGCCTTCGAAAAATATTCACCGACAAAAAAAGTCAACCGATAATCGCCGGCGTCGAGTGTCGCACTCTTTGGAACGAGATCGAGCGCTCGCCCGTCGGCGTCGGTAACGCCGGACCCAACAATCGCACCGCCGTACTCGAGCTCGATGCGAATTCCCTGAGCGGGTTTGCCGAGCGATGTGTCGAGTACGTGGGTGGTGATCGTGCTCATCTAATCCTCCAGGAGCTTCGCTAGTCGAAGCTGAGTGATCTTGCGCTGCTCTTCCGCGGCGACAGCGAGCTCGGTTGACGGATCATTGTTAAGGCGATCGCGCGCGATAGCGAGCATTTCTTCCGCGCTCTTTCCCGTCGCGCAAACAATATAGATGTAACCGAAGCGCTGCTCGTAGTCGCGATTGATTTGAGCGAGCTGAGCGCGAATGTCATCGGTGGCGCTCTTTACTCCGGACTGTTCGCGAGCGGCGACCGAATTGTTCGTTTCCTCGCCGATTCGCGGATGATGAGCGAATGCTTCGAGCCAGTCGGACGGGTCGAGAGATTTCCAAATCTCATCCGCGGCATTGAAAATTGCTTCGCGCAATCCGAATGGCCGCCGTTCGATCATCGCCGAAACCCAGCGCGACGAGCCACAGCATTGGCGGAGTGATTCGGCCGCAGTGCTTCGCGGACTTTTGTCGAATTCAGCAGTTGAAATCGTCACGACGATTGCTGGCGGGCGTGTTTCTGATAACACGAGTCGGGAAACAGTGTCTCAACGAACAATGACGAAGCACATAGTGCGACGTGGCTACTTGCATTTCTCCCTCAACGCCGAGCAGACTATGGGCATGCCCGCTGTCCGCGCTCATCCTACGCCGCACCGACGGTGGACTACCGCGCAGGTGCGAGATCTCATCGACGAATCCCGCCACTGGCCACGATACGAGCTCATCGGCGGAGAGCTCATTGTGACACCTTCGCCCGGCTATCCTCATCAAATCGCGGTCACCGAATTCTGGAAGGCCATTGATGAATACGCTCTCGCACAACAGGTGGGAATTGCCCTGACATCTCCCTCTGACCTTGAACTCAAAGTCGGGACAATCACACAGCCCGATCTATTCGTCGTTCCCAAAGCCGAATTTTCCGACTCAGACGCTACGCCCAAATGGAGCGACATTTCAGCACTGGTATTGGCCGTTGAGATTATCTCCCCGAGCAGCGTCCGTACGGATCGAATCACCAAGCGCGATTTCTATTTGGATGCAGGCGTGGCTGAATACTGGATCGTCGACCTCGATGCCCGCCTTGTCGAGCGTTGGATTCCCTCTCGCGAAACACCCGACCTGGCGCGAACATCAATCGAGTGGCTACCTGCGGGCGCCGCCTCTGGCTTGACGATCAATCTCACCGAGGTGTTCGACGTCATTTGGGCAAAGCATCGATCTCTTTTCAAATAATTCGCTGTGTCACCGCTTCACAGCGTGTCCAAACAATCTGAGGCGCGCAACACCGCCATCTGGATAAATGTTGAGCCGCACGTGAGTCGCGGGACCACCTGAGAGATTTTCCCACCGGTGCCGCGCATCTGCGTGAATCGGAACCTCCGGCACTAACACGTTCCACTGAACGTTCGCTCCGTCGAATGTCGCGCCCGCATCGCACCACTCGAGCATCGCGCTGCCGGGCGCATTTCCCTTGAAGTGATCGGTGTCGAGCTTCACGCGGTGAATCGTTCCGCGTCGCGCGAGGCGAATGATCGCCCAGTCGTGACCGGGCCCGCGCCGCCGCTTCGTCTCCCACCCGTCACCCATGTGCGTCGATCGTCCCGGAAGAAGCAGATTCCCCGGATTTCCATAGTGCATGTCACTGCATGAAACGACGAGGCCGCCGTTGTCGATCGCCGCGAGATCCACATCCTTATCCGAACGAAACACATCTTCGGCAGGCATGACTTCGCCGTGCACGCGGAATCGCGCAATTCCGCCGTCGGGAAAAATGTTGAGCCGCACATGAGTGACGCGCATGCGGCCTTCCACTGGGAAGAGATTGAGAGTGTCTCCCTTGAGAGAAACCTTCGGCAACAGCGGCTCCCAGATAATTTCTTCGCTCGTCAATCGATTCGCGGATGGATCCCCGTCGACGCAGCACGTGTCGATGCTCGCTGCTTCGGGGAAATTGCCAGTGAAGTATTTCGTGTCGATCGCTATTCCGTGAATGCTTCCGGGCAATCCGAGCTTGACGATCACCCAATCGTTGCCGGGAGTGCGACGGCGCCGCGTTTCCCAACCGTCCATCCATTTTCCGCGGCTCGTGAATTTCCCTTCCCGCCACTCGGGTGGATTCGGCTTGATGAGATTGTTTTTGGACGCAAAGAATTCATCATTCGCGGCAACGACGGCACCGCCGAGTCGTTCGGCTGCGATGTCCGGAAGGTCTGTGAAGGAGCTCATCTATTGAATCCTTGCTTTATTGGCAGTTATTGGCAACATTTATGGCCACAATTTTATTGGCAACTATCGGCAACATTAATGGCAACATCTCAGGAATCCTTTTCGCCAATTCTAGCCCCCACTCAAATTGGAGAAATGACCCGGCTCATCGGCGAAATCGACGAGTTCAAGGGGCACTGGCGTCGAGTTCGAGAGATCAACGCCGACCGACTCGCGGAGTTGCGCAAAATTACCACAATAGAATCGGCGGCGAGTTCTACTCGAATCGAAGGTGCCGAGCTTAGCGACGCGGAGGTCGCTCGGGTGTTGGAGGGACTCAGCATCGATTCATTTCGCGCGAGGGATGAGGCGGAGGTAAAGGGTTATCACGAGTTGCTCGAGACCATCTATTCCGGCTATCCCGAAATCTCGCTGACTGAGAATCACCTGAAGCAGCTTCACTCGATTCTATTGAGATACAGCGAGCACGATGAGAGACATCGCGGTGAATACAAAAAAATCGATAATCATGTCGAGGCGACTCATCCGGATGGTCGAGTCGAAGTTGTATTTCGAACGGCGTCGCCATTTCAAACACCTTACCGCATGTCGGACCTGGTTGCAGCGACGAATGATGCAATGACGAGTGGCGATGCACATCCGCTCGTTATTATTGCCCGCTTCATCGTAGACTTTCTGGCAATCCACCCCTTTGAGGATGGGAACGGTCGACTGTCGCGCGCGGTAACAACGTTATTGATGTTGAGAGCGGGATACGAATACGTGCCGTACGCTTCGCTGGAGCGAGTGGTAGAGGAAAACAAGCTCCAGTATTACGCCGCACTTCGCACCTCTCAGACCGCGATGAGGGAACAGCCTGAACAGTTCGGTGACTGGCTGATGTTTTTGCTTCGAGCCCTCCGGACTCAAAAGCGCTCCTTGGAAGCGAAGGTGGATGTTGAGCGCTCAATGCTGCAACTGTCCGACACGCAGCAGCGTGTGTTAGACGCCGTCAGGGCAAAGGGCAGGGCGACAACGCCTGACCTCGTGGCGTCTGTCGGAATTCCCGACCGCACAATGAGGTATCATCTCGATGTTTTGAATCGACAGGGGTTGATCGAGGCACACGGGCACCGTCGCGGACGGTTTTACACACCCGCAGCGCCAGGCTCAACGAAAAAAGATCTTGGTGAACCAGGCACAAACGGTATCATTGCCGAGATTTTCAAGCGCGGCAAGCGCATCAAGGCGCCAGAGTTGGGCGCGCTCGTAAAGAAGCACGGATATGACGCTCGCGTCGTAGGAATTCTACATGGCCGCCGCATTGCCCACCTTCGTCGGGACAAGAAGACTGGAGACAGCATTCTCACGGCACGGGGTGAAGAAGTTGCCCGCCAGCATATTTTTTCGGAGCGCCTCGCTAATTCGGTAACTCGCGTCGGTGCTTGATGCAGCCAGTCGTCGATAGCGTGAACGCCGCAAGCAAAGCGATAGTCGTGCGTTTCATCCAAAAACAGCTCGGCCGCCCACGAAGGTACTTATCACCCGTCCGTAGAGCTCGAGTCCTGCATAGGGCGTAACAGCATGCCGATGCTCTAACATCGTAGGGTCCACCCTAAACATTGAATCGCTATCAAAGATGACGATGTCAGCGTCGTAACCTTGCACAAGAGCGCCCTTTCGATTCTCGAATCCAGCGAGACGCGCCGTTGCAGCACTCATCCACTTTGCGACTTTCTCGATCGGAACTCCGCGAGCACGCGCTCCGGTCCAAACCGCCGGCAGTGAAATCTGCAGCGACGCGATTCCGCCCCACGCCGCGAAGAAATCGGAATCCGGCTCTTTCAGTATCGGTGGGCAAGGCGAATGATCGGATGCGACGAGATCGATGTCACCCTCAATCAAAGCTGACCACAGTGCTTCCCTCTCCTGAGCCGAGCGAATCGGCGGCGCACACTTGTACTCGGTCGCCCCATCGGGAATTTCTTCTGCCGCGAATGTCAGATAATGCGGGCATGTCTCAACGGTGATCGGCAATCCACGCGCTTTCGCAGCGCGCACGACGTCGATCGATTTCGTCGAGGAGAGATGGACGATGTGCACACGCGCGGGCCACTGCTCCATCAATCGCACCATCATCTCGATTGCCGAGCGCTCGGCTTCAACCGGCCGTGATGCGAGCCAGTCCGCATAGCGAAGCGATCCGCCGGCAGGCCCTGGGTGAAGAAGCGATGGATCTTCGGCGTGCACCATCAGCAAAAGCCCGAGTCGCTCGAGAATGGGAAATGCTTCGCGCAAATCGCTCTCGGTCACGGCTGGAAATTCATCGACGCCTGACGGAGACAGAAAGCATTTGAACGCTCGCACTCCGGCGTCGCGAAGTCCTTCGAGCTCACCGCTGTTTCCGGGAATCACTCCGCCGATGTACTCGACGTTGACGACAGTTTTTCCGCGCGCCGCTTTTCGCTTGGTCTCCAATGCGGCGACAGTCGTCGTCGCAGGAATTGAATTGAGCGGCATGTCGAGAATCGTCGT
>JBGQKT010000052.1:0-17948 GCA_041499635.1 Gemmatimonadaceae bacterium | reverse complement strand
GGAATGTTGAACGCGTCGCAGAACCGGATGAATCGCGCCGCCTTGAGCGATGCCGCGATGTCGAGAACTCCAGCAAGCACAGCCGGCTGATTCGCAACAATCCCAACGCTGTATCCGCCGAGATGCGCAAAACCGCAGATGATATTCCCCGCGTAGTCGCGCTGCACCTCATAGAAGTCGCCGTCGTCTACGACACGCTTCAAAACTTCGTGCATGTCGTACGGCTTATTTGGATTGTCAGGAACGATGTCGAGCAATCCCTCGTCGCGACGATCTCGCGGATCGCTGCCGGTTCCACGCGGCGGATCGTCGAGATTGTTCGACGGAATGAATCGAAAGAGGTCGCGAATCGCCTGGAGACACGCGGGCTCGGAATCGTGCGCGAAATGTGCGACGCCTGAAATCTCCGAGTGAGTCGCCGCGCCGCCGAGCGTTTCCATCGTCACGTCTTCGTGCGTCACTGTCTTCACGACGTTCGGTCCGGTGACGAACATGTACGAGCTGCCGCGCACCATGTACGTGAAATCAGTGATCGCGGGAGAATACACGGCGCCCCCTGCGCACGGGCCGAGTATCGCGGATATCTGCGGAACTACGCCGGACGCGAGAGTGTTGCGCAAGAAAATGTCGGCGTATCCGCCGAGTGAGACGACGCCTTCCTGAATGCGCGCGCCGCCGGAGTCGTTGAGACCAATGACAGGCGCACCGTTTCGCACCGCGAGATCCATAATCTTGCAGATCTTTTCCGCAAACGCTTCGGAGAGTGATCCGCCGAAAACCGTGAAGTCCTGCGAGAAGACGTAGACGAGCCGGCCGTCGATGCGGCCATGGCCCGTTACAACGCCATCTCCATAGTAGCGTTGCTTCTCGAGACCAAAATCGTGCGAGCGATGGATGACAAAACGGTCGAGCTCGACGAATGATCCCTCATCGAGCAGAAGATCGAGTCGCTCTCGCGCGGAAAGTTTTCCTTTTTCGTGTTGCGCCTTGAGGCGAGCTTCTCCGCCTCCCTGCTCCGACTCGGCGCGTCGGCGCTCGAGCAGAGAGAGTTTGTCGCGCATTGTCATAGGCGGCAGAAGCTAACGTTTCACGAGGGGCGCATCCACCCTACGGGCATAGTGGCCTTCCCTCCCCGATTAGCTTTCGATTAGAGGGAGAATTTGCAATGCTACGACTATTGAACAATCCGGCGCCCGGAATCCCGGCAGATGCCGGCGCTCAGCTGAAACTCGACGCTGATGCCGATCTTCTCGACGCATACTCATCCGCTGTTGTTAACGCCGTCGAGCGCGTTGGTCCATCGGTCGCCCATCTTGCCGTGTGGACGCCTGCATCACCGGACCGCCGGAGAAATCGCGGCAACTATCATGGGCCAACAGAACCGTCAGGGTCCGGATCCGGATTTGTCTTTACACCAGACGGGTTCATGCTCACGAACAGTCATGTCGTTGAGCGTGCGACTCGAATCAAGGCGACGTTCTCCGACGGAACAAGCTACGATGCGCAACTCGTTGGCAACGATCCCGGTACCGATCTCGCGGTACTTCGTGTTCACGCAACATCGCTCGTCGCGGCGCCGCTCGGCGATTCGAGCCGCTTGCGCGCCGGCCAAGTTGTGATCGCCATCGGAAATCCGTTGGGCTTCGCATCGACAGTCACTTCGGGAATCGTCAGCGCACTCGGGCGCACGATGCGGTCGCAATCCGGAAGGTTGATCGATGCGGTGATTCAAACCGATGCAGCGCTCAATCCAGGAAGCTCGGGAGGCCCGCTCGTTGACTCACGCGGAAACGTCGTGGGCATCAACACCGCGGTGATCGCCGGCGCACAAGGAATTTGCTTCGCAATTCCCGTGAGCACTGCCCATTTCGTGATTCCGCAGCTCATCGGCGAAGGTCGTGTTCGTCGTGGATGGATCGGCGTGTCGGGTCAGACGATTCAACTCTCGCGACGACGCGTGCAGCTCAGTCATCTGAGCGCAGGTAGTGCAGTGCTCGTGACGGAGACAACGCCGCGGGCTCCAGCTGACCGCGCGGGAATTCGCCCTCGCGACATCATCATCTCACTCGACGGATCGGTTGTGACGGGCGTCGACGATCTGCAGCGATTGCTCACACGCGAATGCATCGGTCGCGCAACACGCGTGACTTTGTTGCGCGACGGCGCGCAGATCGAGTTGTCGATTACCCCGGCGGCGAACCCGCGAGCGTAAGCGCTGGGGATTCAACTGGCCGCGTCGAATCAGATTCATCACGCGCCGGCTGATTGAGTTTCGCGACTCTCGCGACTGAATCTCGAACAGCATCGCGGATCTTGTCGAATTGTCTCGCTGTGATCCAATCCGGTTGCGCCATCCATGAACCGCCAACCGCGACGACATTCTTGAGCGCGAGATAGCTCTCGAACGTTGCAGCCGTAAGCCCACCGCTTGGATTGAACTCGACGCCGGCGAACGGCCCCGACAACAAGTTGAGATACTCGTGGCCGCCCAGCGTCACGATCGGCCACAGCTTGAACAGGTTGAGTCCCGCATCGAGGCCAGCTTCTATCTCGCTCGCCGTGGCAAGACCTGGATACACCGGCAGGTCGTGCTCGAGACAATAATCAACGACTGCCCGGCTGAATCCGGGCGATATCACGAACTTTGCTCCAGCATCTCGCGCTTCCCTGGCGTGCTTGACGTTCAATACGGTCCCAACGCCAGCATTCATTTCGGGCTTTGCATCTCGAATTCGTCGCAATGCCTCGAGAGCCACCGGTGTTCGAAGAGTGATCTCGGCACTCGGAAGACCGCCATCTATGAGAGCATCAGCAAGCGGCACCGCGTTCTTCGCATCATCGATGACGATCACTGGGATCAGGCGCGAGCGCCTGAGCGCGGCGGTCATCGCCGATTGGTTCGCGTTCATATCCTCTCCACGGTCGGTTGCGGAGAAGTTATCGCCTGCCGTCGCTTTCGTCACGATCGCTCAAGCGTCTGCCTCTTCGCATGTGCGAGCCCAGGGGATCACCTCCAGCCGCTCGAACGGGATTTTCTCTCCCGTGTCTTCGCAAATTCCGAAAGTGTCCGGTGCCTTGACGAGGCGTTCGAGCGCAGCGTCGATCTCCTCCAGCTCGCGCGATTCACGCGTCACGTTCGAAGCATTGATCTCCGTGTCGATCGTGTCTGTGCCGAGATCCGCCATGTGAAGTGGGACCTTCGTCAGATCCGACGAGCGATCCTGCTCAGTCCCATCGGACAAGTCTCCTACCAATCGATTGAGATCGCGTACCACGCGCTCGCGCTCCTCGTGCAGCCGGCGCTCCAGATGCTTTCGCTGTTTCTCCGTGAGATACATGTGCGCTCCTCTCCTTCAAGTGATTGGATTGCAAAAAGCCGAGCAAACTTCGTGCGCCGCGGTGGGCGACCCTTACAGGATTCGTCTTGCGTGAGAATATTTGTAGAAAAGGAGGCAGTGTGTCGATTCCAAGTGGCGCCGCTGTGCCCCGCACATCCGAGGGCGTTCAATTCCTCTGGCTCGAGCTCACGAACCGCTGCAATCTGCAGTGCGTGCACTGCTATGCAGAGTCGAGTCCGTTCACCGGAGGCGACGACAGCCTCACTCCCGATGACTACCTCGACATACTAACCACATCAGCGGAGCTCGGCTGCAAGCAGGTTCAATTCATCGGCGGCGAGCCTACGCTCAACAGGCGGCTTCCTGATTTCATCTCACGCGCGAGATCGCTCGACTATGAGTTCGTCGAGGTCTTTACTAATCTGACGAGATTGTCTCAGCCCTTGCTCGATTGTTTTGTCGAGCACGATGTGAATGTCGCGACGTCGGTGTACTCGCATCGCCCGGAGATTCACGACGAGATCACGAAGAAACCGGGCAGTCATCGCGAAACGATGCGAGGCATAGATGCAGTTATCGCCGCGAAACTTCGTCTCCGCACCGGCGTCATCGCAATGCCGTTGAACGAAGATCATATCGACGAGACGGTCGCATTCCTTCGAGACAGAGGCGTTTCGGAAGTCGGCACAGATCGCGTTCGCGAGTTTGGTCGCGGATCTGACGAGGCGGACGATCAATGCATGTCGAACCTTTGCGGCAATTGTTCCGGATCCACGCTGTGCGTTGCGCCGAATGGAAAAGTTTCGCCGTGTATCATGTCGAAGGCATGGTCGGTCGGATCGATTCTCGAGAAGCCATTGGACGAAGTAGTTCGATCGAGCGAGCTGCGCGACTTGCGCTCTCGCATTTACGCGCAGACCATAGGTCCGCGCGAGGAGGCTCGTCTGGCGGCAATCGAAGCGCAGTGTGAGCCGAGCTGCAGTCCATCGTGCTATCCGAGCTGCGTCCCTGCGTGTGCGCCGTCGTGCGCACCGTCGTGCGTGCCGTCGGCGCCGACATGCGGCCCATCGCACTAAGAGAAAAGACCAGGGATTGTACTGACTTCCTCGCATCCGCAACGTCGCGACAATGTAAGGGGGGTTGCCGCGATGATCGTCGCGGTCGGTGCGCTGTCGCTGATGGACGCGTGCATCAAGCTTCTCACGCCACATTACTCCTCCCTCCAGATATCGACAATCCGCGGATTGTCAGCGCTTCCGTTCGTAGTTGCGTGGGTCGGAGTGCGCGGTGGTTATCGCCAGCTGCTTCACGTTCGGTTTTCGTTGCACATCGTCCGCGGAATTCTCGGCATCATCGCCCTTGTAACGTTCGCGTACGCGCTGAGGCACCTGCCCCTCGCGACAGCGTATTCGATTTTCTTTGTCGCGCCGCTTATCATCACGATTCTAGCCGTTGTGATTCTCAAGGAGCGCGTGGACTGGACGCGTTGGTTGGCCATCGCGGTGGGATTCTGTGGAGTAATCGTCGTATTGCGTCCGACGGCGGCAGGCGCTCTCACAATTTCCGGACTCGCAGTCCTCGTCTGCGCGACGTGCTACGCCAGCTCGGCAATTCTTGTTCGCGTACTTGGCCGAACCGACAGCACCGAGAGCATGATGTTCTGGCTCATGGCACTCGTTGCGATTGGAGCGGGCGTGCTTGCACTTCCCGGTTGGCGTCCCATTCAGCCCGAGGATTGGCGTGCGATTGCGGGCATTGCAGCATTTGGGTCGCTAGGTCAGTTCGCGCTCACTGAAGCGTTCAAAATCGGCGAGGCATCATTCATCGCCCCGTTCGAGTACACAGCGCTCGCGTGGGGCGCCGGCCTCGACTGGTTCGTCTGGAAAACACTCCCCGCGCCGGGGACCCTCCTCGGCGCGTTCGTTATCATCGCGAGCGGTGTGTATCTTGTTCGACGCGAGCGTGTTCACGTCGAAGTCGAGCATCCATAACGTTGCATGGGGGTACGATGGCGAGAATCATTGCTGCGATATTTCTGGGCGTAGTGTTGGGATTTGTCGGCGCACACATGCTGAATCTCCAATGGTTCACGCTCGTTCCGTGGGGAATTGCCGGAATCGCACTCGGACTTGGCGCGACCCGCTTCAAAGCCATTCTTGCAGGCGCGGTGTACGGATTCATTCTCTGCTTTGTGTTCATGCTGGCGGGGTACACCGGCGCCGCGCCGGTGATTACACGACTTCCGTTTTTCGCGGTAATTGGACTGTTCGGTGCTGTTTGCGGAATTGCGGTTAGTTGGATTGGGTCGATGCTCAAGCGTCCATCCACTCCGAATGCCGCCTGACGGATCGTCCGCTTCCGACGACGCGTTCGCGAGACAGCTTCGCGGATGCGGTCCGGTCGGGATCGCGGCAGTGCTCGTCATCCTGCTTATCGGCAACGATTTCTTCCTGCCGATCGGCGCTGTCCTCGTTCTTGCGTGGGCGTGGCGCTCTCACACACCGTGGCGAGGGCTTGGATTCGTTCGACCAAAGAGCTGGATTCTCACGGCAATCGTAGGAATTGTTTTCGGCATCGCTTTCAAGTTTCTAACGAAGGCGGTCGTGATGCCGCTCCTTGGCGCCGATCCGGTCAATCCTGCGTACCACTACCTCGCCGGAAATCGCGCCGCACTTCCACGGACGATTTTCAGCTTGATCGTCGCTGCCGGATTCGGCGAAGAAGTCGTCTATCGCGGATTTTTGTTCGAGCGTCTCAGAGCATTGTTCGGTCGAGGTCCAGCCACAAACGCAATCATCGTCACAATTAGCGCTGCCGTGTTCGGCTTGTCGCATTATTTCAATCAAGGAATAACCGGCGTCGAACACTCGGTGATCACAGGGCTCGTTTTCGGAACCATGTTCGTCATTACCGGCCAGATCTGGATCCTCATGTTCGCGCACGCCGCATACGACCTTACCGCGCTCGCGATGATCTACCTGAGTCTCGAGACGCGTGTCGCCCACTTGATCTTCAGCTGATCGTGGATCCCGCGACGTCAACGGACAAGCCGACAGTAGCGGTAGAGATTGGCAGCATCTCGGGACTTTGGTGAGTCCGAAATAACAGGTTTTCCCTGACAAAAGCTCTCTTGTAATGCCGACTGACTCCGCGACGCCTTCGGGGAGTATTGGGGTATCCGCCTTTTCCCCAAATGGAGGCGTTTCCGCCAATGACCGCAGTCGCCATGCCTGTTGGCTCAGACCTTCGCCGTGCACCCTCGGTGCTCAGCCGGCCGGAGCATACCATAGAGATAGTGTCCGACTCCGGAGAAGGAGCGCAGAAATGCGGCCAGATCTTCGGAGCGGTGTCGGCCAAGATGGGCAACGGAGTCTGGACGGTCGAAATCATTCCTGCCGAAATCCAGCCGCCTCCCCGTACGGCCGAGGGCGCGAGCGGTAACCGGATTCGCTTCGGCACAGGGCCAATTACTAACTGGGGCGACGAGACCAATCTCGTAATCGCCTTCAACGAACAAGTCCTGCTCGGCCGGCACCGACTCGGCGCACTCGCAAGCGATGCGATTGTCCTCGTCGAGAATTCCTGGGCTTCGAGTCCGAATCCCGAGATCAAAAGCGCGTGGGACAAAGCTCTCGCTGAGCTTTCCGCCCACTCATACCGGATAATCGAAGTGCCGATGGAGCAATTGTGTCTCACCATCGACGAGAATCCGAGAAAAGGAAAGAACATGTTCGCGCTCGGACTCCTCGCGTGGATTTACGACCGGAGTCTCGAACGAATCGAAGAGCAGATCGCATACGCCTTCCGGAAGAAATCCGAGGAGGTCTATCAGCGGAACGTGGCGCTGATGCGCCTGGGTATTGAATGGGCATCGAATAATCTCGATTTCAGAATCGAGGTTCCAACGAATCCGCCGACCGAAGCGCTTGTCGTGATGAACGGCAACGAGGCGCTCGGAATGGGTGCCCTTGCGTCAGGAATGCAGCTTTGCGCGATGTACCCGATCACGCCTGCCACCTCGGTCTCTCACTATCTGGCGGAAGTCTTCTCGAAGTTCGGCGGAATTCTGCATCAGGCGGAAGACGAGATCGCCGCTGTGGGAGTTGCGATCGGCGCGTCGTACTCCGGCAAAGTCGCGTTCACGATCACTTCGGGTCCCGGCCTGGCTCTCAAGACGGAATTCATCGGATTTGCTGTAATGACTGAGATTCCGCTGGTCGTCATTGACGTTCAGCGAGGTGGCCCAAGCACGGGTCTACCGACCAAAGTCGAGCAGTCAGATCTCCTCGCAGCCTTGTTCGCGCAACCGGGCGATGCGCCACGTGTTGTGATTGCACCAGCGACGATCGAGGAATGCTTTCATTCCGTGATTACCGCGAGACAAATCGCCGAGACATTCCGCGCGGTCGTGATCATTCTCTCCGACGCAAATCTTTCTACCGGCGTACAGCCCTTCCCTCGGCCGCAGCTGAGGAAAGAATGGCTCGCTCCAGATCTCGACCTGTCAGCCGTCAAAGAAGGTCAGCGGCCGTATGAGTGGAACGCGCGAATGGGTACGTCCACGCGCGCGATTCCAGGACAGCCGGGCGGAATGTTCACAGTGACTGGCTTGTCGCACGACGAAAGAAGCAAAGTTGCGTACGACGCTGGAGTACACCAGCGCTCGACAACGATGCGAAGCCGGAAGCTCGCTGTTCTTCAGCAGACTCTGCTTCCGCCGACTATTTACGGCGACGACACCGGCGACGTTCTCCTGGTCGGTTGGGGAAGCACAAAAGGAGCGATCGAGGAAGCTGTCGATCGCGCGCGCGCTGAGGGAATCCACGCGTCGTCGGTGCATCTCACGTTCCTCTCGCCACTTCAGCCCGGACTGAAAGAGATCTTCTCTCGATTCCGGAAAGTGATGACGGTCGAGATCAACTACAGCGACCAGTCGGGCGATCCGTTCATCACCGAGGAGAACAGACGACGAGGCCAGCTCGCGATGCTGTTGCGCGCGCAGACGTTGTGCGACGTCGACTGTTGGACGCGGGTACCGGCTGAGCCACTCCGGCCGGGATTCATTCACAAAGCGATCCGCGACGCAGCGATTACAGCGAACGGAGAAAGCACATGACACATTGCGCGATACTACCGCTGCTCGATGACGACGATCGCGAGTTCGGACTCGGCGATTACGAAGGCACGGTGGCGCGGTGGTGCCCCGGTTGCGGTGATCACTCGGTGCTCACCGCCGTCGAAAAACTTCTCGTCGCAGAGCAGCTCAAGCCGGAACAGACAGTGTTCGTATCCGGAATCGGCTGCTCGAGCCGCTTCCCTCACTATCTGAAGACGTACGGATTTCATGGGCTGCACGGGCGCGCCCTTCCTGTCGCGACCGGCGTAAAGTTGCATCGTCCGGATCTCCAGGTCTTTGTCGTGATGGGCGACGGAGACTGCTGCTCGATCGGCGCCGCACATTGGATTCACGCCATTCGCTACAATATTCGGATGGTGGCGATGCTGCTCGATAACAGCATCTACGGGCTCACGAAGAAGCAGACATCGCCGACAACTCCGCAGGGATTCAAGACGAACACGCAGCCGTTCGGGAGTTTTCTGCCGCCGTTGAATCCCCTGACGACGACGCTCGGAACAACAAACGTGTCTTTCGTCGCGCAAACGGCTGAGTGGATTCCCGCGCATCTCTACGCGACGCTTCGCGCTGCATATCAGCACCCGGGGTTCGCGTTTGTCCGAATTCTCCAGCGCTGCCCGATGTACACGCAGAGCATGTACGATGAAGCCGTCAAGAAACCCGATATGATCGAGCTGTTGATTCACGACGACGGAATTGTCGCTCCCGAGCTCGAAAAGATTTACAAAAACCGATTGATACACGAGCCGTCGGACCTCGATGGCGCAAGAAGACTCGCCGACGATTCGACGCAAATCAGGCTCGGTCTCTTCTACAAGAACGAAACGCGAGCGCGGTATGATCTGCTGCGAAAGCCGCCTACCGTGACAAACAGCGAGCGAATCTCACTTCTGAACGAGGAGCTCGACCATTATGCAATCTGACGAACGCGCTAATGCTGCGCTGTCTGCTCTTCGCCCGCAGATCGCGCTCTTTCGATACGTGATTTCGGGAACGCAGGAGAGAGCGAGAAACACGCTTGCATCCGAATCCGGTCCGAATCAGACTCGCATCACGCTGGGCGATTTCGCGGCGGGACTCATCGACGCCGATCGATTCGCGATGATCTCTGCCGGCGCTCCGCCGCTGGATACCATCGCTCGCGCGGTCGTGGAACGTACCGCCGAGGTTCTCGAATCTCTTCTGAAGGCGGGCGACGAGTTGTTCGTGGTCGATGTGAAAGACGGTATGCGTGCGGGCGACGCGATACGTGCGCGACTCGCACATCTCGGGGCAGTCTTCGCCGCATCAGCGCTGGTCGAGCTGGTGCGCCGACGCACCTACGATTCCGCGTTGCACTCGTTACCGACCGCCGGTCATCCATTCGAGAAGTGGACGACCGGCGAAAGAATGCTTGCTCCACCTCTCATCGTGCGCGCTCGTGGACCGAACGTCGACGCATTCGATCTGGCTCCATTGATGGACGGCTGTGTGCGGATCGTTTTGCTGTTCGATGAAGAGTGCTCGCCTGCGCCGCTCGTGCGAATCATCTCTCCGGGGACGTTCGTTGCACAAGCAACCGAGACGGCGGTCCTTGAGAAGTTCGCGGACTACGAGGGGCCGGCTCTGGTCGCTCTCATGAGAGGATCAGAAGCGCGCTTCGTTCATGATCCCCGCGCAGGCGCGGCAATGTGGCAGCGCATGCGTGTGACTTCCACGCCCGACACGTCACCGCGAAAATCTGTTGGCTCGCGCAGCGCGTGGCAGCAACGAGATGATCTTGCGCTTTTGAAATCGTTCGTCGAGCCGCCCTCTCTCACACCGGGCAGTGGTCGCTCCGCAACATCGGGGAACGGCGTGGCTATGGATCCGGTCGAGCGGCTCACCGCATGGTTGATCGAGCAATCCCCTCGTGATGGCGTTGCCTGACATCCATGACTGACACTCCGCTCGCGATTTTAATTCTCGGTGGCGTCGGACTCGTATTCGGCGTTTTCATCGCCATTGCCAACAAGCGACTGTGGGTGTGGGAAGATCCGCGCATCGATATCGTGGCGCAGATGCTTCCAAATGCGAATTGCGGAGCGTGTGGTTTACCCGGTTGCCGCGCATTCGCAGAACAGGCCGTCGACGGAAAAGTCACGCCTGCGCAATGCACAGTGTCGAACGACTCGGCGCGCGAACAGATCGCCAGCTATCTCGGAGTCGATGTCGGCGAAGCGGTGAAGAACGTTGCACGACTTCTTTGCGCGGGCGGAAGTGATGTCGCCGGTTATCGAGCCGAGTATCGCGGGCTTCCAACGTGCGCCGCAGCCGCGGCTGTTGCAGGCGGTGGCAAAGGCTGCGCGTGGGGATGTCTCGGTCTCGCTGATTGCGAGCGCGTGTGCGATTTCGATGCGATTCGCATGAGCGAGACGGGACTTCCAATCGTCGACGTCGAGAAGTGTACCGCGTGTGGAGATTGCGTCGAAGCGTGTCCGAAGTCTTTGCTCGAGCTGCGTCCCGTGAACGCCGGATTGCTGGTGCAATGCAAGAATCTCATCGGCGGAGACGACGCGCTCGACCAGTGCAAAGTGGCCTGCACTGCGTGCGGCAAATGTGTGCAAGACGCGGTCGAAGGGTTGATCAGTGTCGCCAGTGGAGTTGCTGTTTTGAACTATGATCGAATCGCATTGGCCGAGCCGCGCGCCGTCGAGCGCTGCCCGACCGGAGCGATCGTGTGGCTTACCGGGGCGCAATTCGCACGGGTGCCGACAATGACTGGGAGCGTCGCACAATGAAATTCTGGCCTTCGAAAAACAGGGAGACCAACAAGGCGACGCCCCGGTACCCGGGCGTCTTGCAGGCGCTCGACGGTAGCGCCGCAGTCGTCGCGATGGAGACGGCAGCGAGTGACGCCGCGGGCGCTTATCCCATCACTCCATCGACGCAGATGGGTGAAGGATGGGCAGTTGCCGTAGCCGAAGGAAAGCGAAACGTGAACGGGCGTCGCCTGCTTTTCTTCGAGCCCGAGGGAGAACATGCCGCGGCGGCAGTCACCGCGGGAATGTCGATGTCCGGCTTGCGCGCGACGAATTTCTCGAGCGGCCAGGGTATCGCGTACATGCACGAGTCGCTGTACGCGGCTGTCGGCAAGCGACTCACCTACGTGCTGAATGTTGCCGCGCGAGCGATGACGAAACACGCACTCAATGTCCATGCAGGTCACGATGACTATCACGCCGTTGATGACACTGGATTTTTCCAGCTGTTCGCGAAAGACGTGCAGGAATGCGCGGATCTCAATCTCATTGCGCACCGCGTCGCCGAGCTGTCGCTCAATCCGGGAATCATTGCACAGGATGGATTTCTCACTAGCCACGTGATCGAATCGCTGTATCTCCCCGAACGCGACCTCGTCAAGGCGTATCTCGGTGATCCTGCCGACATGATCGAGTCGCCGACCGCTGCGCAGCGACTCGTGTTCGGAGAACAGCGCCGGCGCATTCCGGAGTCGTTCGACTTCGATTATCCCGCAATGCTTGGCGTGGTTCAGAACCAGGACAGCTATGCGCAAGGCGTTGCTGCGCAGCGTCCGTTTTACTTCGATCACATCGCTGACATCACCGATCATGCGTTCGATGAATACGCCAACCTCACCGGTCGACGTTATGCGCGAGCCAGTGGCTATCGCACCGAGGATGCCATCTGGTTGATCGTCGGGCAGGGCTCAGTAGTGTCGAATGCGGAGGCTGTGGCGGATCATCTGCGTGCGACGCGAGGACTGAAGATCGGCGTCGTGAATCTCACGATGTTCCGTCCCTTCCCTGCAGATACGCTCGCGTGGCTGCTCGCGGGAAAACGCGGAGTGCTCGTGATGGAGCGCACCGACCAGCCGCTCGCCGTCGACCCGCCGTTGCTGCGTGAGTTCCGCGCGGCAATGTCGAAGGCAGTCGAGAACGGTCGCATCAGCGCGGGTGAATCGGTTCCCCATGCCGGAATTCCAGCGATTGCCGCAGATCAGGTTCCCGATTTTTTCAGCGCATGCTTCGGGCTTGGCAGCCGCGATCTGCAACCCGGTGACATCATCGCCGCCGTCGAGAACATGCTGCCAGGCAATTCCCGCACACGACAATTCTATCTCGGCATCGATTTCGTGCGCGAAGGAACGCGCGTACCAAAGCTTCAGATCTGGCAGGAAAAACTCGTCGAGAGTTATCCGAAATTGCGTGAGCTCGCCGTGCATTCGGCAGGCGACGTAAACCTGCTGCCCCCTGGTTCCACTGCGTTGCGCATCCACTCCGTCGGTGGATGGGGCGCGATCACGATGGGTAAGAATCTCGCGATGACCGCGTTCGAGCTGCTCGGACTGAACATCAAGGCCAATCCGAAATACGGCTCGGAGAAGAAAGGACAGCCGACGACGTTCTACGCGGTTCTCGCCCACGAACCGATCCGCCTCAATTGCGAGCTGCGTCACGTTGACGTCGTACTCTCGCCGGATCCGAACGTCTTCCGCCACAGTGATCCTCTGGATGGCCTCGCTGCCGGCGGCGTATTCGTGATCCAGAGTGATCTGTCGCCGGAATCCTTCTGGCAAACCCTTCCCGCGAAAGCACGTCACACAATTCGCGAGAGAAAGATCAAGCTCTATGTGCTCGATGCGTTTGCGATCGCACGGAAAGAAGCATCGGATGTAGAGCTGCGATATCGAATGCAGGGCGCAGCTTTTATGGGCGCATTCTTCGCGACGTCACCACTTCTCGCGCGCGAAGGCGTGAGCGAGATGTCTGTATTCGAGGGCATTCGCAAGCAGCTGGCGAAAAAGTTCGGATCGAAAGGCGATCGTGTCGTCGAAGACAATCTGCGCGTTATCCGACGCGGCTTCGACGAAGTGCAAGCCGTCGAACCGGACTCGAGCGACGCCGCTGATGAGCCAGGCGACGTGCCACACATGCCGACTCTCCTCGATAAGCCAAACGCGGAGGACGGACCCGGCAATCCGGGCCGCTTCTGGGAGCAAGTGTGCGCGCTGTGCAAGCTCGGGCAGGATGGAATCGCCGATCCGTTCGCTGCGATCAGCGCAATTCCTGCGGCAACCGGCGCGGTTCGCGACATGAGCGGCGTACGTCTCGAAGTTCCGGAATTCATCGCCGAGAAATGCACCGGATGCGGTCAATGCTGGACCCAATGTCCCGACTCGGCAATTCCGGGATTAGTCAACAGCGTCGAAGATGTGTTGACCGCAGCGGTCGACGCTTCTGTAAATGGCCTGCGCATGGAGCGCATTCGCCCTATCGCAAAGCATTGGGCGCGTGAGGCACGGAAGCTGATTGATCAGAATAGCTCTTCGCCGCTCACCGCCGTGTGGGAGCTTTCTTATCGCACCGTCACCGACAAGCTCGGTTGGGACAGCGAAAGAAAAGCCGCTGCAGAGGAGGAATTTCGCGCGGTCAATTCGCGGCTCGTGGAATTTCCGCTCGCCCGCACGAAACCGTTCTACGACGCTGTCGAAGCGAAAACGAAGGGCGCCGGTGGACTGCTCTCGATAACAATCAATCCAGAAGCGTGTAAGGGTTGCAATCTCTGCGTCGCAGCATGTCCGGACGGCGCGCTCATAACGATAAAACAGGATGAGCCAGGTCTCGACCGACTGCGTCGCAATTGGAATGTGTGGGAACGGCTACCGGACACTCATGACAAATACATAAACGTTTCCGATATCGATGAGGGCATCGGCGTGCTCTCGTCTCTATTGCTCAAGAAAGACACGTATCGCTCGATGGTAGGTGGCGACGGCGCGTGCATGGGATGCGGAGAGAAGACGGCAGTGCATCTCATCGTTTCAGCAATTCACGCGTCGATGCAGCCACACGTAACCAAGTTCGTCGCGCGGCTCGACGAGCTGATCACGACACTCGAGAAACAGGCACGCGATCTCGTGTCGGCCGACGCTGACCTCGACGCGGCGGCATCCGCGAAAGGGTCTGTCGTCGTGCCGCTCGACGCGAATAAATCGTCACGGCTTGCGCTCCTCAACCGCGCGCTGCGCGATCTGCGCGAGCTTCGGTGGCGCTACGTCGAAGGGCCAAGTGGTAACGGCCGCGCCTCGCTCGGAATGGCAAACAGCACGGGTTGCTCATCGGTATGGGGAAGCACGTATCCGTACAACCCATACCCGTTCCCGTGGGTCAATCATCTCTTCCAGGATTCACCGTCGATCGCCATCGGGTTGTTCGAGGCACAGATGCGCAAAATGGCGGACAACTTCGTAACAGCTCGTCGCGCCGAGCTGCTCGCAGCCGGCGAGCACGATTCTACGAAGGATGAGGAATCACTCGGCGCTCTCGATTGGAAGCAATTCACCGACGAAGAGTTCGCGTTGTGTCCGCCGATTATCTCGATGGGTGGCGATGGCGCGATGCTCGACATCGGATTTCAGAATCTGTCGCGGTTACTCGCGTCGGGAAAACCCATTCGCGTGATCGTGCTTGACACGCAGGTGTACTCCAATACCGGCGGTCAGGCCTGCACTTCGGGATTCACCGGTCAAGTGGCCGACATGTCGGCGTACGGGAAAGCGCAACACGGAAAGACCGAAGCGCGCAAAGAGCTCGCGTTGATCGCGATCGCGCATCGCGGCGTGTTCGTGCATCAGACGTCGCAGGCCGCCGCGTCACATCTGATCGCCGGCGTGTTGAAGGGACTGCACAAACGCCGTCCGGTTTTGATCAACGTCTACACACCTTGCCCCGTCGAGCACGGACTCGCGGACGATTGGTCGCAGCGTGCGGCACGTCTCGCACTCGAGAGTCGCGCGTTCCCGTTCCTCACTTACGATCCTGACGGAGGGCCGAGCTTCGCAGATTGTCTGAGTCTCGAGGGCAATCCCGCGCCGGATGATGTCTGGCCCTCGTACGCCTTGAAATACATGAGCGATGAAGGGACGGAGCAAACGATGGAGCTTCCGCTCACGATCGCCGACTGGGCAGCGACTGAAGTTCGCTTCAAGCAACACTTCTCCCAGTTGGCCGCGTCAGAATCCGGTGACGGGCTGATGCTCTTTCACGAGTATTTCGCTGCGACACCAGATGATCGCGAAGGTCGCACTCCGTTCATCTGGGCGCTGACGAAAGAACGAAAGCTCCGTCGCCTCAAAGTCTCTCCCGAGATGATCACTCTCGCGGAAGAGCGGCAGCAGTTCTGGTCGCAGCTTCGTCAGCTCGCTGGCCTCGAGATACCGGTTACCGTGCACGACACTGTCGTCGGACAAATGGAATCGGAGTTCGAGAAGCGCGCGGATGCATTGCGTCTCGACTATGAGTCGAAGATTGCCGACCTCAAAGCAAGTCTCCCTCGGCAGATTGCACGGCGCCTTGCCGAAGGACTAATCAGGAATTCAAGTGACTCCGCAGCAGTAGCCAGTCTCATCGCGTCGCTTCCAATTGTCGGGAAGCCCGCGGGAAATGGCACGGTGGTAACAAGAGAGCCTGCGGCCCCGCGTGTTTTGACCCCACCACCGGCCGCTGCTTCACCGGCGCCTTCACCAGTCGCAGTCGCTACAGCCAATGATGATGAACCCCTCACGCTCGAGGCATACATCGACTCGGCGCGATGCACGACATGCAACGAATGCACAAACCTCAACAACAGGATGTTCAGCTACAACGCGGAAAAGCAGGCGTACGTGAAAGACGCGAAGGCAGGCACCTTCCAGCAACTCGTTGTCGCGGCGGAGCGATGTCCGGTTTCAATCATCCATCCCGGATCTCCGTTGAATCCAAAAGAAAAAGATCTCCCCAAGTGGGTGAAGCGCGGCGAGAAGTTCAACTGACATGATGAATTTCGCGACGGGATTCCGGCACGGCGTTCACCCGCCAGAGGAGAAGGAGCTCACGAATCGTCTCCCCATCCGGCGCATGGCGTATCCAGATGAGCTCGTGCTGCCTCTTCGTCAACACGCCGGAAAACCCGCGAAGCTCTGCGTGAAGATTGGAGATCGTGTGGAACGCGGCGACAAACTCGGCGAGGCCGACGGATTCATGTCGGTTCCAATCCACGCATCTGCGGCAGGCACTGTAGTCGCCATCGATTGGTGGCCGCACCCGGATGGAACGATGGCTGAGTCGGTCCGCATAAAAGTGGACAAGTTCGCGCCGCAAGTCGCACGTCCGCGTCTCGTTCCGCATTGGGAAGGACTCACCACCGAACAAGTCGTCAAAGCGGTTCAGGATGCTGGAGTCGTCGGACTCGGCGGCGCTGCTTTCCCGACTCATGTGAAGCTCGCGCCGCCGAAAGATTTCGCGGTCCACACGCTGATCATCAATGGCGCAGAGTGCGAACCGTATCTCACGTCTGATCACAGGACCATGGTCGAGTATCCGGAGCGCGTTCACTTCGGCATTCGTGTGATGATGCAGGCGATGGGTGTGAAGAAGTGCGTGATCGGCGTCGAGAAGAACAAGCCCGATGCGATCGAAGCGTTGGAACGAACAGCGCCTGCCGATCTCGATGTGACGATTTTGCCTCTCACTGTGAAGTATCCACAGGGTGCCGAGAAGATGCTGATTCATGCGGTTACGGGAGTCGAGGTTCCGTCGGGAAAACTTCCAGTAACAGTCGGCGTCGTCGTACAAAATGTCGGCTCCGTTGCTGCAATCGCCGAGGTGTTCGAGACTGGCCTGCCACTCATTGAGAGAATCGTGACGGTATCGGGACATGGTTTGCGAAAGCCCGCGAATCTCATCGTCCCCGTGGGTACAAAGCTTCGCGACCTGCTCGCTTTTTGCGACGGCGTCACCATCGACGCTGCCGAAGTAATCATGGGTGGACCGATGATGGGTCAGGCCATCGCTGATCTCGACGCTCCTGTGATAAAAGGAACAACCGGCGTCGTCGTACTGGAAAAAGGAGAAACGCGAGAGGCAGCAGTTTATCCGTGCATCCATTGCGGGCGTTGCATTGATGCGTGCCCCGTATTCCTCAATCCGTCGCTGCTCGGCGATCTCGCGCGCGTGCAGCGTTACGAAGAAATGTCCGAGCTGCATCTCGCCGACTGCATGCTCTGTGGATCGTGCGCGTATGTGTGTCCGTCGAACATTCCACTCTCGCAGCTCTTTCAGGCGAGCAAGATCGCACTTCGTCGCGCGCAGAGTCTCGTCGCGTGAAAGCCGACAAGTTGATTGTCACTGCGTCGCCACATATTCGGTCGGTCGACTCGACGCCGCGTATCATGTGGACCGTTGTCGCGAGCCTCGTCCCTGTAGTGCTGTGCGCGTCGTGGTTCTTTGGCGTGAGCGCGCTGCTGCAGATCGTCACCGCCGTGGCGGTCTCGCTCATAGTCGAACGTTCGACAGGAAAAGGCGGAGCGATTGCCGACGGCTCGGCGACAATCACGGGGCTGTTGCTGGGTCTATCGCTGCCAGCCGGCTTCCCTCTTTGGATGACGGCTCTCGGCGCTGCATTCGCGATTGTGTTCGGCAAGCAGGTTTGGGGCGGACTCGGTCAAAACGTGT
>JBGQKT010000051.1:0-17967 GCA_041499635.1 Gemmatimonadaceae bacterium | reverse complement strand
GGAACGCATCCATCGACCTTCGCGTTTGCCGCGCCGATTGCTGCGCCCGCAGCCGCGCCGCCAGCCGCACCGATGATCGTCGATTTCGTGCGGTGTCCGAGAATCTGCCCGAGCACTGCGCCGATTGCGGCTCCCTTTACAGCATCGCTTCCGGCGTTCGACTCACCACGCACTCGCTCGATCTGTGCATAGCTCACCTCGGACGTCACCGGATACGTCTTCCCGTTGAACATTATCGACTCGACTCTCAAGCCGATCTCGATGTTGTCGTTAGCACGCTGACTGCGCTTGAGGGACGTGATCTCGACCACTGCGCTCGAGCCCGCAGGAATCACCGATCCGTTCGATCCCTGCACCGGCTCCGCGATCTGCGCTGTGAATCGGTCACCCACCTGATTGGTGTTCGTGCAAACTCGCTGGCCCGCATAGAACGACATCTCGGATCCAACCGAAACCGTTCCGAATGCCTTCTCCGAACCTTTCGCTTCGGCTGTGACCGTATTTCCGCTCGATGTAGTTGCACTCGTTCCAATTGCCGGCTCAGTTGGCGGCGTCCGCACAGGGCGCGAAGGCGTACGAACGATGGTGCGTGGTGGTGTCGTGACGCGAGGACGAGCGCGCGTTACAGGAGCGGCTGGTGCAGGCGCCGGTGTCGAATCTACCGGGACGTCGCGCAGCTGCGGCTGCAATGCGGTGTCGCGGTTCGCGAGCGCGAGATCCTTGGTGAGCGTGGTGTCCTGAGCGAGCACGTCGTCGTTCTTCTTGTCGCTGCAGGCGCCGAAGCTCAACGCCAGTACCGTGACGAGGGACGTACGCGCAATCGATGTATAGAATCTCATTTTAGTAGTGTCTTGAAATGCGAAAGCGCCGCGTGGAGAAATCACTCCACGCGGCGCTCAAGCGTTGCTTTAGAATCGACGCCCGCCGCGTCCGCCAACCCTTCCGGCACCCGGGAACCCACCGCCGGGGAACGTCCCGATACCTCCGGGAAGTCGCTGGTTGATCGATCCAGGATTTCTCGCGCGGCCATCTGTTCGTGGATCGCATGCATCGCCATCACCAATCACGATGCCACCTCGCAGTACCACGCCGAGGATTCCGCCAAGAACCGATCCCACACTCGACCCGCCACCACGTCCAACCTGAACGCCCGATCCCGACGGTGTTTCAATCGGATGCGGCCTGGGCGACTGGCTGGGCTCGGGCCCTGCCGGCGTTTGCGCAACTGCTACCGGCTGAGTCTCGATTTGATCGCTTACGCTAGCCCTCTGAGTTTCGACAGGGGCCGGCGGTGCTTTCGGAGCGGGCTTGTGCTTCACGACGCGCTGCGACTGCGCAATCTGTCGCGGCGCGGGCGGAGTCGTCCGCTCGATCGCCGATACGACCTGAGTGCCTTTCGCCGCCGATGGCGCGAGGGCGAGCCCATCGGACGTGGACGCAAGGTCCAGGTCCTTTTTGAGATCGTCGCTCATCGTTTTCTTCTGCCCGCTGCACGCCGCGACAATAAGTCCGGCGGCGCTTATCAAAACAAACTTACTTTTTGTGCGCACAGGTCCTCCTTCCCACTCCATGATCGGAACGCCGGCCGTACAGACGTGCGGTCCGGCTATCGATGCTAAGGCTCACGGTGCAACCAATGAGCCATGCTGTTTTCCCTCTGGAAACGGCATTTCAGCCGTTTGTTTGTCCCCGCCCAGTGACAGCGCTTTCCCGCTTATTGGACAGCCTTTCCAGGCTCTTCCGCTGTGTACTTTTCTGTATGAACAACAACATCCTTCGATCGATCGTCTTGAGCGCCGTGATCCTCACGGCCGCTTGCAGCCAATCATCATCTGATACACCGACCCCACGCGAACGTGCCGCGATAGCCGATTCGCTCAAACACCTCGTGACAAACACCTACGATCTCTCGAAGCCCGACGTGGTCAAGCGACTGATGAGTCTCTACCCAACAGAAGGACCGGTGATCTCAGCCAATACCGGGAGAGCAACTACAACCCGCGATTCACTTCAGCAACAGATCGAAACCTTCTGGAGGTACGTCGGCAGCACCATGCGAAATCCAAAATGGGAATGGACGTCGATGCACATCGACGTCCTCTCCCGCGATGCTGCGGTGATGACTGCCACTTACAAGATTCCACATCTCACACCGACAAATATGCGTCACGTCATCGGCGGAGCGTGGACTGCGGTTTTCGTAAATCGAGGCGGCCGGTGGGTGATCATTCAGGAACACCTCTCCGATGCACCCCCCGAGCCGATGACAATGCCTATGACTTAGGGGTTGCCCTCACTCACCAGGCTCGGTCATCGATGCATCGACCGACTTGCTGAGGTCCGATCGTAGATTCGCATCGCCACTGGCAATTGCGGCCCACGTGACCTCATTCCCCTTCCTGAAGCCCTTCTTCGTAATCTTCACGCCTTCCGGCGAGATTGTCGCAATGTGCGGCTCACCGTTGATCTGAATCTCGCGCTTGAGCGTCTTCTCGAGCTTCGTCGGCATCAGTTGTCCTCCGCTGGGGGGTTCGATTCATGCATCAAGATCGCATATCTTGCAGCCAATGCCACCTTTGTAACAGTAGAATCAATGGACAGGAACGCAACAGAAGCAACAGATCAGGAAAAAGCGACAGCGTATCTCGTCTACGAATTCGAGCGCCGAGCTTATCCACTGACTGATGCGGGTTTCACGATTGGCCGCGATGCAAACAGTACAATCGTTCTTCGCGAACCGTCAGTGTCGCGCTTCCACGCAGAGGTGAGAGCAGAGGGTGGCGAGTATGTTTTACATACGTCTGGAGCTACCGGAACGCTGCTGAATGGCGAGCCGATCAACACTCCCCGCCAGCTCACAGAGGGCGACCGCGTCGAGATAGGAACCGCCGAGCTGACGTTCCGCCGCTCTCGTCTTCCACTCGGAGTTTCGGTTGTCGACCGAGCCGAAGCTCACCCGTTCGAGGACGTTCTCAGCAAGCGCCAGACGATCGCCAATCCAATACTCGGCTCACATCAACCCGGCGAAAAGCGAAACGCTTTGCCTGTGATGGTGCTGTTGCTGGTTCTTGTTGCTGTTGCGGGATACTACCTGCTCACCCGGTAAATCGCGCAAGTACCCGCGCCTCGAGCGCCTCTTTGAGAGGCGCCAGCGACAGTCTCTCGAGAACATCCGCGGCAAATGCATAAGTAAGAAGTTTCCGCGCGACAGATTTGCCGAGTCCACGACTCTGCAAGTAAAACAACGCGTTTTCGTCGAGACGGCCGACGGTCGCGCCGTGAGTGCACTTTACATCGTCAGCAAAAATCTCGAGCTGCGGCTTTGTGTCGACGCGAGCGTGATCTGAGAGCAGAAGATTGTTGTTGCTCTGCTTGCCGTCAGTCTTCTGCGCTTCGGGATGGACGTACACCTTACCGTTGAAAACACCGTGCGAGTGTCCGTCGAGGATTCCCTTGTACAGCTCGTGGCTCGGACAATTCGGCGCGATGTGCTCGACGAACGTCTGGTGATCCATGTGCTGCGTTCCATCAGCTAGATACAATCCGTTGAGTACGCACTCCGCCCCGTCACCCTCGAGAACTGTATACACATTCGTGCGTGACAGATCTCCCCCCGTCGCAAAGGAGAACGATTCGTAGTAGCTGCTCCGCAGCTGCCGCGCCTGCGTCGTTCCAACATGGAACGCGTTCGTAGCTTCACTCTGAAGCTTGTAATGATTGACGCGCGCGCCTTCGCCGAGCAGCACTTCGGTTACGGCATTGGTGAAATACGCGGCTTCTCCTGTGGAGACGTAGCTCTCGACGATCGTCGCTCGGCAGTTACGACCACCGATGATGAGGTTTCGCACATGTGAAACCGAATCGGCGTTCTCCGTCGATACAAAAACGAGATCGATCGTTCCGTCGAAGTTTGCGTCGTCAGCGATGCGGATCAGCGCGCCATCGCTGAAGAACGCAGAGTTGAGCGCCGTGAATGCACTGCTCGTCTTCGTGGCGGCTGAGCCGATCTCACTTTGCAGGTCGCTGTCGTCACCGCGTCGAATTGCGGTCGCGAGACTCTCGAGACTTACACCAAGGCCGATGCTGTCGCCCTCGGACGCTGAAAGATTGGGAGAGAAAACACCGTTGACGAACACGAGCGTCAGTCCCTGAAACTTCGTGAGACCGAGTTTGTCGAGTGTCGCCTTTGAAATCGTTCCCGGCTTCGAAGGATGGAAAACACGGTCGGCAATTGGCGCAACGCTCGTGAAATGCCAATCCTCATCCTTCATCGTCGGAAAACCGAGCGTCTCGAAGCTCTCCATTGCTTCGGCGCGGAATCGGTGCAGCCAATCCGGCTCAGCGAGGAGCTCAGACGACGCGAGTCGGTCGAAATCCGCGCGATACGCTTCGCGTGAAATGGCGTGAGGGAGTTGCACTTTGTCGGCTGGAGATGGTCGAGCGTTTGCCACGGCGTTGGTCAAGCCGAAGCTCCGGCGCCCGCGTTTTCTCTCGCTTCGGCGCCGGCGAATTGCTCGTACCCTTTCTCCTCGAGAGCGAGCGCAAGCTCTTTTCCTCCTGAGCGAACGATTCGACCTGCAGCCAGGACATGCACCTGATCGGGAATGATGTGATTCAGCAATCGCTGATAGTGCGTGACCACGATTGTCGCGTTATCGGGGCGACGAAGTTTGTTGACGCCTTCTGCGACAATCCGCAGCGCGTCGATGTCGAGACCAGAATCCGTTTCGTCGAGTATCGCCAGTCGCGGTGACAGCACCGCCATCTGAAGAATCTCGTTTCGCTTCTTCTCACCGCCGGAGAACCCTGTATTCACCGAGCGATTGAGCATCGCGGGATCCATGTCGACGAGCTTGATCTTCTCTTCCATGAGATCGAGGAACTCGAGCGGGTCGAGCTCTTCGAGTCCCTTTGCTTTTCTGATCTCGTTGTACGCAGATCGCAGGAAGTACGCGTTGGTTACGCCGGGAATCTCGACGGGATATTGAAACGCGAGGAAGATTCCCTGTTGTGCGCGAACTTCCGGATCGAGTGCCAGAAGGTCTTGTCCGTCGTAGGTGACCGAACCCTCAGTGACTTCATATCCCGGATGTCCCGCGAGAACCTGGGCGAGCGTGCTCTTCCCTGATCCGTTGGGACCCATCACCGCGTGAACCTCACCTTCGTTAACGGCGAGGTCGATACCGCGAAGGATTTCCTTCCCTGCTATGGACGCATGGAGATTTTTTATTTCTAGCACTTTATCTCTTGGTTATTAGTTGCTGGGCCACAGAGACACAGAGCACACAGAGCTTTTTCTTTGGGAACTACGTCCGCCGAGACGATGCCTGATCGGCACGAGTTGTTCCCCCCCAAAGTCTCTGTGTGTTCTGTGTCTCTGTGGCTAACTATCCGACCGATCCTTCGAGGGTAATGCCGAGCAGCTGCTGTGCTTCAACAGCGAACTCCATCGGCAGATTCTGAAATACTTCTCTACAGAATCCACTCACGATCATGGACACCGCATGCTCGGCACTCAATCCCCTCGACTTGCAGTAGAAGATCTGATCCTCGCCGATCTTCGAGGTCGAAGCTTCATGCTCCAGCGTCGTTGAATTGTTCTGCACCTCGATGTACGGAAACGTGTGCGCGCCGCAGCGGTTGCCGATCAGCATCGAGTCGCACTGCGTGTAGTTGCGAGCGCCCGTCGCCCTGGGCAGAACCTTCACCTGTCCGCGATAGCTGTTGTTTCCATGGCCGGCCGAGATTCCCTTCGAGACGATCGTCGACTTCGTGTTCTTCCCGATGTGAATCATCTTCGTCCCGGTGTCCGCCTGCTGGTGGTTGTTCACTACTGCCACCGAGTAGAACTCACCAGTCGAATTGTCTCCCTGCAGAATCACGCTCGGATATTTCCACGTGATTGCCGAGCCGGTCTCGACCTGCGTCCAGGAGATCTTTGAATTCACTCCGACACACTTGCCGCGCTTCGTGACGAAATTGAAGATGCCGCCCTTCCCCTCCGAATCGCCGGCGTACCAGTTCTGCACCGTCGAGTATTTCACGGACGCATTATCGAGCGCGATCAGCTCGACTACTGCTGCGTGCAATTGATTGGTATCTCGCTTCGGCGCCGTGCATCCCTCGAGATAACTCACGGATGCGCCTTCGTCGGCGATGATCAACGTTCGCTCGAACTGTCCTGTGTTCGCGCTGTTGATTCTGAAATACGTCGACAGCTCCATCGGGCACTTCACGCCTTTCGGCACGTAGCAGAACGAGCCGTCGCTGAAAACCGCGGCGTTCAACGCAGCGAAAAAGTTGTCGCTATGCGGAACGACGGTGCCGAGGTACTTCTCGACAAGGTGCGGGTGAGTCTGAACGGCTTCGCCGAATGAGCAGAAAACAATTCCGTGTTTTCCGAGCTCTTCCTTCATCGTCGTGCCGACCGACACGCTGTCGAAAATCGCGTCGACTGCAACACCCGCCAGCATTTTCTGCTCGTTCAGCGAAATGCCAAGCTTCTTGTACGCGCTCAGCAGCTCCGGATCGACGTCGTCGAGACTTTGCAGCGGCTTAACGCTCTTGGGCGCTGAGTAATAGCTGATGTCCTGATAGTCGATGGGCTTGTAATGGATGTTCGCCCAATGCGGCTCTTTCATCGTCAGCCAGCGACGATACGCCTTCAGCCGCCATTGCAGCATGAAGTCGGGCTCGTTCTTTTTCTGCGATATCACGCGTATCACATCTTCATTGAGACCGCGCCCGATAGTGTCCGACTCGACCTCTGTGACGAAGCCGTATGGATACTCTCGATTGACAAGGGTCTCGATTGCCGATCCCATCCTAACTCCTTGGCGTTACAGCACTTCGTCGCATAGATTCAATCCTAAGTAAATTTGTCGGGAATGGCAACCACCACTGCGGATTGCGGACTGCGGACGAACTGCGGACCGCGGACTTTTTAATGGATGATTCCACGTTCGAGGCTGTTTCAAGAGTCGATGACGTACCTGATGAAGGGACTTTCGGGGTCGTGAAGTCCACAGGCGAGCCAGTATGTCTCATTAGACATGCGGGCCGCATCACGGCCGTCTCCGACACGTGCACTCACCAGGAATTCGCAATGTCGCTTGGCGACGTCCTGCCTGACGGGACGATTCAATGCGCATGGCATGGGGCGAGGTTCGATTGCGCGTCCGGCGCGGTCCGCCAGGGTCCCGCAACCGAGCCATTGCCCGTTTATTCAGTGAAAATCGAGAACGGAATGGTTCTCGTCGGACCATCCTGCTCGCGTGGCGGCGACGGCCACGCCTTATCAGAGGCGTGGATACCTGTCGAGGAGATCGAGACATGAGTGTACGCAGACGTAAGGACGATTTTCCACTTCTCGCAGCGAATCCGGATCTTCACTATCTCGACTCGGCTGCTACTTCGCAGAAGCCTCGGGTAGTCCTCGATGCAATCCTGGATTTTTACGAGACAAGCAACGCCAATCCGCATCGCGGCGCTTACGCGCTTTCAGTTTTGGCGACTGAGCGGTATCAGGCAGCGAGAGAAACGCTCGCGAAATTTCTTGGTGTCGCTGACGCCGATTGTCTGATCTTCACGCGTGGAACGACGGAGTCGATCAACCTCGTCGCATCCGCTTGGGGACGCGAGAACGTTCAGCACGGCGATGAGATCGTCGTCACCGCCCTCGAGCATCATGCGAACTTCGTCCCGTGGCAGCAGCTCGCTATCGAGCGGGGAGCAAAATTCAGAATCTGCGAGCTGACAAAGGCAGGCAGAGTCGATCTCGATCAATTCCGATCGATGATCTCGTCGCGAACGCGAATCGTCGCCTTCAGCCACGTGTCCAACGCGCTCGGCACGGTGAATCCCGTGCGCGAGATGGTTTCGATAGTGAATGAAAGAAGTCGCGCACTCACCGTTTGCGATGGGGCGCAGAGCGCGCCGCATCTCCGCGTGAACTTCGACGAGCTGGGAATCGATTTCTACGCGTTCAGCGGACACAAGATGCTCGGTCCGATGGGCATTGGCGGACTGCTCGGAAAGCGCGCAATTCTCGAGGCGATGCGACCGTATCAAACCGGCGGCGACATGATCGAATTCGTCTACGACGACACGACGACGTGGAATGAGCTGCCGCACAAACTCGAGGCCGGCACTCCCAACGCTGCCAACGCCGTCGGATTGGCGGCCGCTGCCGAGTATTTAGATGGTATCGGAATGGATGCGGTGCTTCGCCATGAGCGCGAGCTCATGCAAAGCGCGCAGTTCTTGTTGTCGAGACTCGATGGAATCCGGATTTACGGTCCTCCTGCTCCGGAGCGAAGCGGAGTGCTCAGCTTCACACTCGACGACGTTCACCCGCACGACCTGGCGACGATTCTGGATGGCGAGGGAGTTTGCATTCGTGCCGGCCATCACTGCGCGCAGCCGCTCATGCGGCGCCTCGATCTTCCCGCAACCGCCCGGGCATCGTTCTACGTCTACAACGACGAGTCGGACATAGACGCGTTGGTCTCGGGTGTGCTCAAGGCAAAGGAAGTTTTCGGTCATGCCGCTGTTTGACCCGGCGGCTATTTTGACCTCATGACAACGTCCGATCGCTCCGCGGAAATTGCTGCGCTCTACCAGGAGCTGATTCTCGACCATTATCGGCGGCCGAGAAACAAGGGCGAGCTCGAGGGTGCAACCACGTCGGTGACGATGAAGAATCCATTGTGTGGAGACGAGATCGCGTTGCACGTCTTGCTGGATGGTGACAAAGTCTCCGACCTCAAATTCTCGGGCCGAGGCTGCTCGATCTCCCAGGCGTCGGCATCGATGATGACACAGCTCGTCAAGGGAAAATCCGCGGCAGAAATCAAGGAGCTGCGTGAGACGTTCCGGGATATGGTGATGGGAGCCACTGACGCAAATGATCAATCGGTCGAAAAATCTCTCGGATCTCTGCGCGCACTCAGCGGCGTCTCGAGATTTCCCGCACGCGTGAAGTGTGCGCTTCTTGCCTGGAATGCTCTCGAGACGGCGCTGGCAGGTAACTCGGGCTGATCGGATGGTGGGATGAAGCTCGCTCGCTGGGATATTTGTGGATTTGTGGCGTTGCTCGCTGTGTCGACGCCGGCTCATCCGCAAACAATGTCGCCGCAACGCGCCGATTCAATTGGCGCGAGAAAGCGAGCTGCACGAATGCAGTCGTGGTTCGAGCGAGTGCGACACGCGAATCTTCCAATGCGATTCAGCGGCGGTGCTCCACCATGTGACGCTCGCATCGGCCGGTTCTGTCAGTGGAACGACGACGACACGACGACATCGAAAGAGCCGAAGCCAATCAAAGAAGCGAGAGACAAGCTCATTCGCACGCTCGACAGTGCTGCGAATCGCTCGCCCAAGGACGACTGGATAATCGGCCAGCGTGTCCGATATCTCGTAGAAGCTGGCCGCGACAGCGATGCGGTGCGAGTCGCGCGGTCGTGTGCCGCAACACGCTGGTGGTGCGACGCACTCACCGGCCTTGCTCTGCATGAGCTTGGAGACTACGCTGCTTCCGATACTGCATTCCGTGATGCGCTCAAAGCGATGCCGGATGGTGAGCGCTGCCGCTGGACCGACATGTCGCCCCTTCTCGACGACACTCAGCGCAAACGATTTGGAAAAGTCGGTTGTGGGAGAAACGAAGCGCTTGCCGAACGACTGTGGTGGCTCGCCGATCCGTTTCTCGCGATTCCCGGTAACGAGAGGCAAACGGAGCATTACGCGCGACACGTCATGAATCGGATTCTCGACGGCACGCGCGCGGGGTATGCCGTTCAATGGGGCGACGATCTGCGTGAGCTCGTCGTTCGTTACGGTTGGTCGCGTTACTGGTCGCGATCGCCCGGAAACTATATGGATCCATACAATGGACCCGTATCGGGACACGAAGCGACTCCCAACTATCATTTTTTCCCGGCGTCCCTCAAGATCGACTCGGTCAGTGACATCGGCGACGCGACGTGGGACTACAGCGACCGGCAGTCGGTCGAGCGTTATTCCCCGAGCGTCGCAACTACGTTCGGTGATTTCGATGCACAGCTCGCGCTGTTCCGTCGTGGTGATTCGGTCCAGGTAGTCGCCGCATACGATCTCACAACTGACACAGCGCTCGTTGGGCCCGCAGTGCACACCGCTCTTGTTCTGCAGCGTGATGAGCGGGAAACTCCACTCGTTTCACAGTCGACAGAAAAGCGCGGGTGGTATTCTCTGACAATGGATTCGAGGCCGCGCCTGTTGAGTCTCGAGACGTGGAATCCCGAAAAGAAACGCGGCGGACGTCTGCGTCGCGGTGTGTGGCTCCCACCGCGCGCACCCGGAAGTGTGAGTGTCTCCGACTTGCTTCTCTTCGATGCGACATCCAACCCGGGCACCGACCTCGCAACGATACTTCCCGCTGCACTGGGCAGCTTGACCGTGAGCGGCACGAACAAGCTTGGCCTCTACTGGGAGACGTACGGTCTCGCGCGTCAGGATAGTGCGTTACCGGTTAGCCTGACTCTCTCGCGCGTCAGCAGCGGACTGAGGAAGCTCGTCGAGTCGATTGGACTAGGTAAGCAAAGCGCGCCGATGAGCATCGCCTGGCGCGAGACGCCAGCATTCGGCGGAATTGCGACAAGATCAGTTGTGCTCGATTTGTCGCTAATTCCACGCGGACGTTACAAGCTCAAGCTGGAGATGATTCCGCGAACGGGAGCACCTGTGACAAGTACTCGGGTAATCGATATTCACTAGCCAAAACAAGTCCGCTCAGTTTGCGCGTCGGGAGTATTAAGTCTTTAAGTTATCCCTGATTCAGTAGCATTGCCGGGGCGACACATAGGCGCGAAGGGCTTTACAGAGAAGTGTCGTCCCGGCAATGCTACTCGAAACGCCGACTGAAAGACTGAAAACTCCCGACGCGCAAACCGAGCGGACTTATTATGGCTTTGGCAGGAGGTAATACAACGTGGTACCAACGATGAGTGCTATCGCATAGCCATATGGCAATCCCGCAGCGAGAACTCCAACAACGAGTACCAAGAAGAAATTCGACGCGCTATCAGCTTCATGCCGGATGAATCGCATCAGCGCCAAAGCTTCGAACAGGAGCAGCACTCCCAAAACCGGCAAAGGAAATACCTCTACCACTTGCTGAAATCCCGCAGCGAGGAAAAGTCCGATCACCAGGTAAATCGATCCGTAAATGATGAGCGATCCACCGGTGCGCGCGCCGAATGTGTAGTGCCCAACGAGTCCACCGGAGCCGTGACACGTCGGCACACCACCGAAAAAAGGATTCACGAGATTCATCGCCGCGTAAGTGAGGCTCAACTTCCGCACTGTGATGTGACGGTCGGGAAATAAATCTTCGGCGATCTGACGAGTCGCGAGAACTGAATTCCCGAGTGAAAGTGGAATCTGAGGAATCGCCAGAAGAACGAAGCCGCTAACCACTTCGCTCAACGTCAAACGCTGAACATGCGGCAAGGTGAAGCCAACGCTCGATGCAATCGCTGACGAATCGAGCTTCAGTATCACGGCGTAAATGATTCCGAGAGCGATCGCGAACAGCGCCGGCGGAAAGCGACGATTGCCGAGAAGTGAGATGATGATGACGAACGCGATCGCCGCCAGAACGTAGCCGCGAGCTCCGTCACGCTGCACATAATTGCCGAGCGCGAGTGTTGCGAGCTGGAGTCCCAGTCCCAATTGAAGACCGCGAACAACGGGCCGTGGAACCGTTCGCGCGAGCCAGTCGATTCCACCTGTGATCGTGAGAAGCAGCATCACGATTCCAATCGCGAGACCGCCACCGTAAAGAATTCCCGGTGCAATGCGTTGGGTGATCACAATCACTGCCACCGCTTTGAGCGGCTGCACCGCCATCGGAATGCGATACACGAATGCGGTGACGATTTGCATCAATCCGAACATCACCAGCACGCTCGCACTGTGGAGACCCGCGGCGAGGATCATTCCGATGACAAGCGGGAGATCGGTGCCGATATCTCCAAATGCACCCGCCAGCTCATTGCGGTCGAAACGAAGTCGCGGCTGCACGCCTATATTCTACGACGCGGCAAATGCTGAGACTACATGACTGACAATACTGTCGAAATCGAAAACGTCACGAAGCGATACGCCGAGCACGTTGCGGTAAAGAATCTGACGTTGCGCGTTCCGAAGGGATCGGTTTACGGCTTGCTCGGCCCGAACGGAGCGGGAAAGACAACGACAATCCGGATGATCCTCAATATCATCGCACCCGATCAGGGTACGATCCGGATACTTGGCGTCCCGTCCAGTGATTCGCGTATCACTGATCGCATCGGTTATCTGCCCGAGGAGCGCGGGCTGTATCGCAAGATGCAAGTGAGGCGCGTTCTTCGTTTTCTTGCCGAGCTGAAAGGCGTCAAACACGACGTTGCCGACGCGCGAATTACCGAGTGGCTCGAGCGACTCGAGCTCAAAACGGCGGAAAAAGATTGGGGACTCTCGAAGATCGATGAGCTTTCGCGCGGTATGCAGCAGAAAGTTCAATTCATCGGCACGCTCCTTCACGATCCCGACCTCGTCATTCTCGACGAGCCATTCAGCGGTCTCGACCCGATCAACGCCCAGGCTTTGAAGGACACGATCATCGATCTCAAACGCCAAGGAAAGACGGTGATCTTCAGCACACACATCATGGATAACGCCGAGCGTATCTGCGATTCGGTGTGCATCATCGCTCGGGGAGAGAAAGTGCTGGACGGATCGATTGCGGCAATCAAGGACTCACACGGCCGTCGGAACATCGCTCTCGCGCTCGAGGGCGGATCGTCCAACGGAGTCGGGGCAATTTTCGCCGACCGCAAGTTGGTTCAGCGCGTTGACGATTCGAATCGCTACTTCGAAGTCGAGCTGGCCGAGGGAGCTAACGCGCAGGAGCTGCTGCATCGAATTGTCGCAACGGGAGCTGTTGTTCAGCGCTTCGAGCTGGTGCAACCCTCGCTTCATCAGATTTTCCTCGAGAGAGTTGGTGCACGATCGCGCGCTCCGGGCGAGGAGCCCTGGGCAGGAGGCGTCGAAATAGGAATGTCAGGACATGGGTAAGCTCTGGACGATCATCAAGCGCGAGTATCTCGAGCGCGTACGCACGCGGTGGTTCGTCATCGCCACCGTTTTCGGACCGGTATTCTTCAGCTCGCTGATTCTGATTCCGGCGTACATGGCGCGAAAGTCGAAAGCGACGAACGATTTCGCGAACACGATAATCATCGATGCGACGTCGACCGGTACGGGACAGCGAGTGGCGGATGCGCTCAATTTCCGCCGGCCTTCCGGATCAATTGCGCCAGTCGTGAGAGTCGTCGCGCCGAGCGATCTGACGAGTGCCGAAAAGACGGCAACACGTCAGGTGATGAACAAGCAAGCAAGTGGCTATTTGGTAATCGACGCGGTGACGCTCAAGGGCGACCAGCTTCGGTACGCGGGCCGAAATGCGACATCTCTCGTCGACATGGAGAGACTTCGCTCGACTGTTCGCGAAACGCTTCTCGCCGATCGACTGGAAGGAGCAGGCGTCAAGTCGGACAAAATCAAAGAGCTCACATCCATGCAGCTCAGACTCAACGCTGAGCGCATCACCGACGAAGGACGCGGCGGCTCCGGTGCGGTGAGTATCATCTTCGCCGGCGTGGTGGCGTTTCTGCTTTACATGTCGATCGTGCTGTACGGTCAGAACGTTCTGCGCGGAGTGCTCGAGGAAAAGACGACGCGTGTTGCGGAGGTCGTCGTGTCGAGTGTTCCAGCGGAGACTCTTCTCGCTGGAAAAGTGCTGGGGGTAGGCGCGGTTGGACTGACACAGCAGATCATCTGGGTCGCTGCTTCGGTGGCGATGTTCAAGCTTCGAGGTCCCATATTGGCGAGGCTCGGCGCCCCGACGACGCCGTTTCAGCTGCCGGACATCTCCATTGGCTTTGCGCTTCTTCTTCTTCTCTTCTTTCTTCTCGGGTTCACGTTCTACGCTTCGCTATACGCGGCGGTAGGCGCGTCGGTGAACACCGAGCAGGAGGCGCAGCAGGCTGTCCAGCCGCTCCTGATCATGCTCGTTGCAACTGCGGTGTTCATCAATCCGATTCTGATGAATCCGACAGGGCGCGCAGCGTTCATCATGTCCATTCTGCCGTTTTCAGCGCCGATAATCATGCCGTTGCGATTGGCGATAGGAAGCGTGCCGTGGATAGACATGACGGCGTCACTCATTTGCCTCGCACTGTCGTGCATCGTCGCAGTGTGGGTCGCCGCGCGGATTTATCGCGTTGGACTTCTCATGTATGGCAAACGACCCACTTTGAGAGAGATGGGTCGTTGGATCAGCTACTCACGCTAACTGCGCTATTCTTCTAAGTAGCTGCCGCGGCAGTCTGAGGAGTTTCGCAGTATTTATCGAACGCCGCGACGAGATCTTCCGCAATCTCGTTCGCCGTGCGGCCTTCGATGTTGTGTCGCTCGAGCATGAATACGAGGCGGCCGTCTTTTAGCAAGGCAATCTGCGGAGACGACGGCGCGTAGCCGAGGAAGTAATTCCGCGCGCGCTGAGTCGCAGCTGTGTCCTGTCCCGCAAAAACAGTTTTGAGCTTCGATGGCTTCACTTGATGTTGAAGCGCCATCGTAACAGCGGGTCGCGCATTTCGCGCCGCACATCCGCAGACCGAGTTTACGACAACCAGCGTCGTTCCCTTCGAGTCTTTGAGATTGGCGTCGACTTCTTCGGGAGTTCTCATCTCTTCAACGCCGAGCCGCGTGAGCTCCATGCGCATCGGCATGACAATTCTTTCATCGTACATGCGAGTACTGCTCCAGTTGTAATGAGTCTATCGGAATATAAAAGGATTAACGCCTGCGACGCTCTGGGAAAGGCACCGCGGGTGTTTGTCGAGAGTTGCGTCGTTCGAGCATCCCTTCTCCGGGAATACCCGCGCGCACGGTGCCCGCGCTCCACGCTGCATGTTCGTGCCTCAGCAGCTGGTAGCGGACGAACTTCACCGTGATCGCAAGCAGCAATGAGAAGAGAGAGATCGCGATCACATGCCACACAAGAATATTTCCAGCGATACTCGGCCAATCAGCGAGGACGGCTGCTCCTGTGCCGAGGGGCTCACGGTGCGCGAGGATCAACGCAAGACTGACAATGCTCTCGAACACGGATTCGAGCACGGCGAACAACGGTGCGCGCCAAGTCCATTGACGAAGAGGAAAGCGACTCAGGTGAATGGCCGCCATGAGCAGCACGAACGATGCGCCGAGCAAAAAGAGCGCGCCAACGCGAAGACCGCTGAAGCTCACCGAATTCGTGAGCACGACGGCGCGGTACAGTCTGACGATGACACCCGTAACGAGAGCCATCTCGACGATGGATCTTGCGAGCTTGCTGAACGCGGCCGGCTCATGGAGCGCGAAGCCTGATGAGAGCCGCTGTCTCAGTCGCTCGCTGTTCTGGCGCGCGATGAAGTCGGGCATTACGAATGCCAATGTAATGCGGAACACGCCGTCGAGGGGGAAAAAATGACACTAACCCAGGGTGAGTTACCGATTTCCCGCTTCGAGCGTCGTCTAATACAATGCATCATAGACTCCGTTTGGCCGCGATGCTCGCAGCATCGCCGCTGCTGGCCCTCGGTCTCGTTGCATCACCATCGCATAACGAGCCAGGCTGTGCTCCCGCGATTATCGGTAGCCGCTACAATCATCGGCTTTTTGTCTCTCTGATGCGTCGGAAAGACAAAATCGCCGAGCGATTCCTTGCGGTGTACAATGTTCCGCGCGTCTCGACTCTTCAGGTGCGGTCGGTCAGCAATCCAACGATTTGTCGGCGCGCCGCGCTCGCGTACGGCAGTGTAGTACACGATGGCGCGCAAAAGCGAAAAGTCCAAGTCCTGCGGGTCGGCTCCCGCTACATCGTGATGGATCCGGATTATGTCGTAGAGAAACACCACCGCGCGGTCACTTTCGATTCGACATTCACGAAAGCTGTTGCACTAGTAGCCGAGTAGTTTTTTCGTCGGGCCTCGGCTATCGGCTAGCGGGTATCGGCGACCTGGCCGTGGGTATCGGCGACCTGGCTAATGAATCCAATGCCCGATTCTGCTCCACCGAATATCAGTGATGAACGGAAGCGGCCGATCGCTGTCATCGGCATTGTACGAGTAGTAAACGAACATCGGCTTGCCGCGAATGTTCTGCCTCGGCACAAAGCTCCAGTAGCGACTGTCTTTCGAATTGTACCGGCTGTCGCCCATCATGAAATATTTTCCCGGCGGAACAACGATCGGCCCCCAGTTGTCATGCGTGGGCTGCGACGGCGCCGAGCCGAATCGCGATGACTGGAGGCCAAGCGGTTTCTGCCAGTCGAATAATGGATCGACAGAGTCCATCGCTCCGTCTGTGCCAGGCTGTGGTGTGGGGAATCCTTGTCGCTGCGCGATGCCGTTCACGTGGAGAATTCCCTTTCGCATGAACAGCGTATCGCCGGGAGCTCCGACGAGTCGCTTGACGAGAGTCGGATTCGGATCGTACGGCTGATCGATTTGCGTCGGTGACTTGAACACGACGACGTCACCGCGTTTTGGATCGGCGATCCCCGGAAGATTGGAATTCGTGAACGGAATGTGCGGACCATAGACGAGCTTGTTGACGAACAGCCAGTCTCCGACGAGAAGCGTCGGGATCATGCTCCCCGAGGGGATTCTGTATGCCTCGAGGAAGAACGCCCGCAAGAAAATGAAGAAAATGAGCGCACTGGCGAGCGCCTTGAAATTCTCCCAGAAGCGCCGCGCGGGGCTGCGCTGTGAAAAAGGGCGCGCCTTTTGAGCGCGCCCCTTCGTAGACGCGACTGCCAAGTTTTACTTCAGGTGCTTGTTGACGAGTCGTGTCATCTCGAACATGGAAACCTGCTTTACTCCGTTGAACACGGGACGGAGGTTGTCATCGGCGTTGATCATGCGGCGGTTTTTCGAATCCTGCAGCCCCTTACGGCGAATGTAGGCCCACAGTTTCTTCGTAACTTCTGTGCGAGGGAGAGGAGAGCTTCCGACCACTGTAGCGAGCTGTGCGCTTGGCGTCATCGGCTTCATGAACGCGGCGCTCGGCACACGCTTCGTTCCTGATTTCTTCTTGGCCTTTCTTGCCGCCTTCTTCGCGGGGCGCTTCTTTCCAGCCGACTTCTTTTTACCGGAGCTCTTCTTCTTTGTTGCCATCGCTTCTCCTGGTGAACGGAACGGTGCGGCGAACGGGGTGACGCCGATGCGCGTCTGGCCCGCAAGATAGAGCAGCAATCCCCGTGCGCAAGAGGGAAAAAACCGCTTTTTACGAGAGAAGAAGTTTCATCATGCGCACATCGTACGGGTCGGGAGAGTCGTCGTCATCGGCGATGTCGTAGTTCTTTTGGGGCGTCTCGAGGATCAGCGGAACACCGTTTGTGCGAGGGTCGCTCATCAACCAATGAAACGGCTCTTCACCGATGTGACCATCGCCAATCAGTACATGCCTGTCCCTGTTGGATCCCAGCTCACCATCGCTGTCGTTCAGATGGAAAAATGACGGAGCCTCTCCGGTTTTCTTCTCGAACTCGTCGATCACGGCGGTCAATTCTTTTTTCGATTTCGCGATGTCGTAGCCCGAGGAATAGAGGTGACACGTGTCCAATCCGTACCCGGTGCGCGGTCGCAGCGCACCCGGTACGTCAGCCAACATCTCTGCAACTTCGTCGGCGGTGCGACCCATTGTTCGCCCTGCACCAGCAGTGTTCTCGATGAGAAGTCGCGTGGACGAATCGATGGCCTCGAGAGCGACAACGATTGCTTTTGCAATTCGCTTCGCGGAAGCTGAGCGCTCACTCGTGCCCGCTGATCCTGGGTGAAAGCACACGCAGCCCGCGCCGATCGCGCTCGATCGCTCGAGCTCTTTCGTGAGTCCTCCACT
>JBGQKT010000050.1:0-18185 GCA_041499635.1 Gemmatimonadaceae bacterium | reverse complement strand
TTCCATCACCTTTTCCAGGTCCAGACCTTTCTCGGAGAAAATCGATCCTTCGCGCTCGGAGAGAGCGACGAGAACTCCGCCGCCTTCCTGAATGAACTTGGCCGCGTGATAACCGACGTTGCCGAGTCCTTGAACAGCTACGCTTTTTCCTTCGAGTCCCGGGGCGATTTTTCTCGCCTTCATGTCTTCTTTATCGTTCACGGCCTCGCGCAATGCGAAATAAACACCGCGCCCCGTGCTTTCCGTGCGACCCCGCACACCCCCCTGCGTCACGGGTTTACCGGTGACGCACCCTAGTGCGTCGATTTCCCCTCGGGCCAGCGTCGCGTACGTGTCGACGATCCACGCCATTTCGCGCGCGCCAGTACCGTAGTCAGGAGCCGGCACGTCCATTCCCGGACCAATGAGATTCTTAGCGAACAACTCGTACGTGTACCGGCGCGTGATCCGCTCGAGCTCGGCGTCCGAGTATTTTGAGCGGTCGATTCTCACCGCGCCCTTAGCGCCGCCGAACGGGACGTCGACGAGTGCGCACTTGTACGTCATAAGAGCGGCGAGCGCCGATACTTCGTCTTCATCGACTTGTGGCGCGAATCGAATTCCGCCTTTTGTTGGAAGACGATGCACGCTGTGCTGCGCGCGCCATCCGTTGATTACTTCGATTGTTCCGTCATCGCGCTTCAACGGAAACTGCATTCGATAGACGGAATTGCAGGCTTTGATCTGCGACAAAAGTCCCGGTGCAAGGTCGAGATATGCCGAGGCTTTGTCGAAGTACTTGTTGACCTGCGCGAACATCGGGACGTGGGCTGTCGTCATCTTTTCGTCGGATGCATGGGCCATGAAAATGTGCGCGGAAACATGACTAGTACAGGAGGACGCTAGCCGTTGCCATACCTACTGGGAAAGGATGTCGCGATTTACGGCGATGTCGCTAACTCGCCTTGATGTATGCAGCTCCCGCTTCTTGAGCTCTGATCGCTGCGAAGACGCCTGACGGCTGAAGAATCACGCCGGGAACCAAATAAGCGATCGCGGCTTTGCGTGCTGCTTCGTCGCTAACCTTGTCGGTGCTCTTGATCAGATCGATGCAGTCCTCGAGCGCGAGATTGCACGCGAGCACGACGACACCGCGGTCGAGCTGTTTTCGCAAACTCGAAGTATTGAACGGCGCTGGGATTCCATCCTTCTCGTCGAGCAGGACCGGATTCTTGTTCGTCGGCTGCTGAGTGAGCGGATGCGTTACGTTCTTTCTCTTACCGATGCCGTACTTGTCCCAGAACGACTGCTGCATTGCGAGAACGATCGCGTTGTGACGAAGAACAATTGCTGGCGTAACATCGGCCGGCGCCGCTTTCATCACGCTCAAGTTCTGCGAGGCCCATGCGTTTGCACGCCACACGCCGTAACCACTTTCCGGGTCCGTGCAGTCAAACACTGCGCGATACTTTCCATTGAGCTTTGCCGGCCACGCGAGGTCCCATTCATCGCTTTCGATCAGGCTCGGGGCAAGGTCTTTTGGGAGCGACGCAAAGAGTGTCCCGGGAATGGCGGCAAGGGCAGCGGCGCTGACCGCGGATGATCCCAGAAAATCGCGACGGGTAAGGCTCATGGCAGAGTTCGGCTGAGGGTTCAGGCACTAACAGTAAGACAGGGGCACGCGATCGTCCACAGTCCTACCGGGCGTGTTTTTCAGACTACAGATTGAAGGCGACAAACGAGCTGCCACTTTCGCTCAGGAGTTTCCGGTGACCCTTCGTATCGGCCAGACCGCCCCTGACTTCGAGGCTTACACCACTCATGGAAGAGTGAAGTTCCACGAGTGGCTCGGCGATTCGTGGGGAATTCTCTTCTCACATCCAAAGGACTTCACGCCGGTGTGCACTACCGAGCTCGGTTATATGGCGAAGCTCAAACCGGAATTCGAGAGCCGAAACGTGAAGGTCATTGGCTTGAGCGTCGACACTGTGGACGCGCACAAAAGGTGGGCGAAAGACATCGAGGAGACCCAGGGCGTTGCGCCGAATTATCCGATGATCGGCGACCCGGACTTAAGCATCTCCAAGCTGTACGACATGCTGCCCGTCGAGGCCGGTACGACCTGCTACGGCCGGACAGAGGCCGACAATCAAACGGTCAGAAATGTCTATGTGATCGGACCCGACAAGAAGATCAAGCTCGTGCTCTCGTATCCAATGACCACCGGTCGAAACTTTGACGAGATTCTACGAGTGATCGACTCGATGCAGCTTACGGCCAAGCACAAAGTGGCGACGCCGGTCAACTGGAAACACGGAGATGATGTGATCATCGCCGGTTCAGTATCGGACGAAGACGCGCAAAAAATGTGGCCGAGTGGGTGGAAGTCGCCGAAGCCCTACATTCGAATCGTGCCTCACCCTGAGACGGAGACAGAGAGAACAGCGTAAAACCGGTCGGCCTTTATTTCCTGTTATTTCTCGAGACCGCTCAGCAATAGCTCAATCATCCGCCTCGCCATCTCACGCCGGACTTTCGACCACGCCTGCTTCTGGCTCTGACTCCTCCCGAGTCCCTCATCGATAAACTCGCCGACTAGTCCGTGCACCAGCGCAGCGAGAGCCAGACCGAATTCCTCGACGTCACCTTTTTTTAGCGCGCCCTTCTGCTGTGCATCACGAAGCGGCGCAATCAGCGATTCAAACGCGCGTTGCTTTACGCCAGCGAGACTCTCGTAGGTTTTGCGACTCGAGAAGCTGATTTCACCGGACTCCCAGAGTTTCTCATGCTTCTCGAGTGGCTCAGCGAGCTGCGAGCTGAACAGAGCGCGATAGAGATCGGGCCGATCCACACCGAAGCGAACGTACGCGAGACTGACTTCGATGATTCGCTCGCGCGGCGATGAAGCCTCCGACGATTGCGCTGCTCGTTCCAGCTCAACGATCATGTCGTTGAACCCCGACTCGGCAACTACTGCAAGCAGCTCAGGAGCACCGTGCTCGAAGTGTCGGTATGGAGCGGCCGGTGAGAGGCCCGCTGCCCTTGCCGCTGATCGAAGACTCAGAGCCTGATAACCGTCGGCCTCGAGCAGTCGAGTCGCCTCGCTTACCAGCTTCGCGCGCGTTTGTTGGCTCTGCTCTGCCTGCGCGGATGGCGGCGGCGGTACGGATTGCGGTTTCTTTGGATCCATGTTAACATTGCCTGTAAGCAGTGCTTACTAACGTCGTTAGCATCTGCTGAGAACTTACGACCGCGGGTTGATAGCCCGCAAGAGGAGCGGAGCGAATTCCGCACCAATGGAGACTTATGCCAAAGCTAAAGGAAGTGGCACCACGCGTCCGAGTAGGGCGCAGCATCAGCACAAGAAATCTCACGATCTTTCCTCTCTTCACTGACGAAGAGATCACTCCTGCCACGTACATACCTATAGGCGCTGCGATCAAGACCGGTGCAGGAAAAGTGACAGAAATCTCCGAGGGCGCAAGCGTTCCGAAGCTCGCGATCGAAAATCTCGGTGTGATTCCTGTGCTGATACTCGACGGAGAGGAGCTGATCGGCGCGCGACAGAATCGAATCGCGAACCTGACGATTCTCGCTCCGGGGATGAAAACAATTCCAATTCCCGTTTCATGTGTAGAGCGCGGACGATGGGGATACCAGAGCGGAGGGGAGAATCTTCGCCCACGAGAGTTCAGCGAATCACCTGACGTGATGTTCCACCAGGCGCGTGCACAGAAGATGAAAGACGTCACGCGTTCGCTCGCCGACTTCGGCACGAGGATGAGCGATCAAGGCGGAGTGTGGAACGCCATCGGAATTATCTCGAACAAGCTCGGTTACATCTCTCCGACGCACGCAATCCGCGACGTCTACGAGAATCAGAAGAATCACATCGACGATTACCTGAAGGGCGTCGAGCCGCAGAAGGGACAAATCGGAGCGATCTTCGCGATCAATGGATGCGCAGCGGGAGTCGAGATCTTCGACTCGTCAGAGACGCTCGCGACGTACCTGCCGAAGATAGTGCGCAGCTATGCTCTCGATGCGCTGGCGAATCAGACTGCGGTTTCGGGCGCGGACGAATCAGACGCGGCCGAGCTGCTCGATTCGATTCTCGAGCTCGATGCGCAGAGTTTTCCGGCGGTCGGACTCGGTGAGGATCTGCGAATCGAGTCTGCCGAGATTTGCGGCGGAGCGCTGACGCACAATGGAAAGGTGGTTCACCTCGCGGCATTCAACACAGCTGTACCGCGACCGAACGGGAAGAAGTAACACTCTATGAAAACGCTAACGACAGGTCCGAGGTAATAGGGGCCGAGGTTGCCAGGGTTACAGGTGAGGTTTCAGCTCGCGCCTCACCTGCGACCTCAGGCCTTTCGTTCCTGGTCCCTCGGACCTGTCGTTAGCCGTCACGCTACTCTCTCTCGCCCGACTCGTGCTCGAATGGGTATCCCCATCCGATGACAAAAATCATCGCTGAATATCTGCACCGTCTTCACCGCCCAGATCGCACAGCCGGCGCCTAAGCAGCGATCGGGAAACCACGGATCCCCTCGTGAAGCGAGAGTGTTCGGAAGAAACTTGTTCTTGAGTCTTTTCTCCAACGTTTGCTGTTTTCCTCCCTTCTTATCCTCCCACTCCGCGTTATTGCTGAGCAGCGCATCGCGCAATCTCAACAGACTGTCGGCATCGACGTACGGCGGCTTGTTCTCGTCATAACTGTCCGCGTCCGCGAGTGACAACGCCACTTGATACTTGTGCAGTATCGGCGAGCCCGACACCTCCGGCCAAACACGACTCAGCAATGCCTGCTCACGCGGCGGAAGACGCGGCTGTCCGGACTGACTGAGATTCTGCATCTCGATATAGAGGTCGTTGATCGACGCCTCGAGAAATGCAGCGGCGGAGAAGACCGCTCCGGTGGCATACGCGCGATGACGCCATCGATCTTCTTCGGAGATCTCCGCGGGCTCGTGACCTTCGAGTGCGTTCGCGCGCTCCGCGAACAAATGCGCCGAGTAGATGTGCTGTCGATACAGGCGCTCGCGCGTTGTCGCGACAACTTCATCGGGAGCCGTTTCGTCTAATGGCATTTACGTCCGCCTCGGTCCCACATTCGGCCATCTACGTCGAGAAATGCGTGACGATATTCTCCGTCGCCAAGCGTGAGCTTGATCACTCCATGATGACCGGTGATCCGAACCAGCGAGTTCGGAGCGAACGGATAATGGACAATTCGGAGATCAGCTCCGCCTGTGCCGACGATCATTTGCTCGATTCCTTTCACCGAGTCAGGAATTCCAGCCGGTGTTTGCGGGACAAAACGCTCGTAATGATGCTCGTGTCCGTTGATGATGAGATCCACTCCATTTGCGTAGAGAGTATTCCAGAAACGCTGCACCTCTGGACTGGGACCGTGGACTCCCGAGGTGAATAATGGACGATGCCAGTATGCAAGCGTGCACGGCTTTCCATGATCAGCAAGATCTTTTCGCAGCCATTCATCCTGCGATTTTGCGAGCGCCGGATCGTACAAAGGGCTACTGAGAATCTCGCTGTTCAGCGATATCAAATGCCATTTCCCGAGATCGTAACTGTAGAATCCTTTTCCACTCGGACCAGCTCGATCACCGAAGTAAGCGTAGTAGCCCGGGCCCATGACCGTCTGAAAGTCGTGATTGCCTGGCGCGGGATGAATGAATCGCATGATGCGCGTTGTACCCCACGACGTCGTGAAGCAGCGCGAAAAATCATCGCGCGCTCCTTCGCGTCCCGACGGATAGGCGTTGTCTCCCATCGTGAAGACAGCGTTCTCGACTTTAGCTACGCTGTCATCTCGAAGCACGCTGTCGACAATCATCGCTGTTCTTTCGTCGCCCAGCGTGCCGCACATCGCGATGTCGCCCGCGCCAATCAGAACGGCTGCGCCCGCGAGCGCAATTTCTTTTGCCGGCGCATCTGCCGGCGGAGGTGGCTGAGTCGGCTTGTCTTCTCGATAACAAGCGAGCAGCAGCACCGAAAATGCTACCCAGCTAAAACGCAAATCCGAAGCTGGAGACGACTCTCCTATCAGCGTTATTCGTAAAGAGAACGTTCAAGCTGGTTCCGGGATTCAGGAACCCAACCCAGAAGCCTCCCCCCGTGCCTTTGTGCCAACCGCCGGGAGAATCGCCATTCATATACACTTTGCCGATATCCATGAAGCCAAGTAACCCTACATCCAGCGGAACTATCAACGGGAATTTTGCGACGGGAACGCGCAGCTCGGTTGTGCCGTACATAACAGCGTCACCGGCATATCGCTGACGCTCTTCCGTACGGAGTGACTGCGAACCGCCGAGAAACGCGGCGTCAAAATAAGGAAAGTCTCCACCAAACAATTTCTTGCCGCCCGCGCGCAATGCGAGTACCGGACGGATCTTCAGCGGCAGCGTGAAAAACCCTTCAGCAACGCCCGAGATGGACTCATAGGAATTCTTTACGTCCCACGCGCCCGGGTATCCGCTTCCAATGATGTCTACGACTGCGCGTGGCTGCATGGTATCGGGCATCGGCGCGTACTTGCTGTCGTAGTGAAGCTTGGCTTGCGCACCCTCCTGGCCGAAATGAGGAAAACCAAGTGGAAGTGGCCGTGCTCCTGCGATGAAGCTGCCGACATCGTCATGCGCGACAGTGCCAACCAGGCTGTCGGTGCGGGTGTAGCGAACGATCGGGCCGATGGAAATGTCACTCAGTGGATTGAGAGAAAATCCGAGTGCGGGTCGAAACGAGAGCTGAGTCTGTTTCACTTCGTAAGGCCGGCCGCGCAAATCGGGCACGTCGTTCCCGAAACCACGGAACTCCACCTGCTCGAGCTGCGACACACTCGCATCCACCGGGATATGAACTTGAGAGCTCTCGAATCGTTTGTCCGCTCCGAGGATCACCGCAAAACGGCCGGTAGTCGAGAGACCCACCTGGCCTGACATCATGCTCGAGTAGGGAACGTCCCGAAATCCGTACCCGTATCTCGCTGCCCCGACTTTCGCGATGACTCCGAGGTTGCGTCCGGTTCTCACGCCAGCGAAGGGTTTGACGGAAGAGCCGTAATCACGCTGTGGAGGAATGAGTTCTCCGTATGCGGGCAACCACGGACGACGATTAAAGGAGTGATTGAGCGCGTTGTCTATATTGGCATTTATGTCCACGGTGTCCGGTTTGTACACGTTGTCAGTCACATTGCCGACGTCATAGAGTCGTGTCGGATTACGATTTCCGCCGACTATCGACTGATCGGCAATTGCGTTGTTCCCGTTTCCGCCAATGATCCGCAGCGGGATGCTGCTCCGCACATTTCCAGTGACGACCGCCGTATCATCGCCGCCGTGCAGGTAGAGACGAATCTCGCTTGTCTCGCTCGCGTTGAACCGGCGGTTGACCCACGGAGGATTGTTCCCGAATTGTATCTGGACGTCGACGATTCCATCGCCTGAGCGAACCACCGTTGCCTTGTCGGCCGAGTCGGTGGCGTGAATGTCCACGATTCGGGAGAGAATATCGTAGTAGTGATCCGCAGCGGCGCGTAGGCCGTCGCGGCGCGCCCTGAGCTTTTCTCCAATTGCACGTGAGGACGGCGCGTATTCGCGAGGCATCATGTGCATCGCGCTATCGATGACCGAGTTGGTGAGCGCGCTCGTGAGCGAGATCGCAACCGAATCCCAAACTGATCTGTCCAGACCGCCGAGCATGCGCCGGTCAAAGTCGGTGGCGTTGTTGAACAATGCGGTCGGTTCAGGATAGGCGCTGTCGAATGTGACGAGATTGGGAAGCGCCTTTCGCGCGAGACTGAGAAGAGCTCCTCGATACGAAACGAAAACCTTGTCCCGGTCTTCTGCGATCGGTATCCATGGCACCTGATCGTTCTTTCCGAAGCGCGCCCATTTCCACTGGTCGGGATGTCTATCGTTATCGCCAAGGACCATGTCGAGCAGCCGAGCTGTCAACATCTTCCGCGCATCGACCTGGTCGAACGGATCGCTGTTGATCTCCTTGAGCAGCTCTTCGGCGCCGATGATCTTCGAAGCGCCGGCGAACGCAGGGGCATCCTTCGGAACAGTGGGACGGAGCTCCACTTCTCCAAGCATCCCCGCGAACTCCTTTCGAAATTCACCGAGCATGGGATCGTCGGGCATCACAGCAAGTCTGCCCGTGGGGTGAAGCACTCCAGCTGCGTCCTGCATCGGAATCGCGGCACGGAAACCGGTTGGATGTGATGCACTGCCAGCGTCTCTGAAGATGTACCAGATCACAGTGCCTTCGTACTGCTTCGAAAGAACGCCCACTCGCTTGTGAATGGATCGGAATACCCACTCGGTGCTGTCGGAGGTCAAGAAGGTGAGCGATATCGTCTGCGCCCCTCCTCCTTTCTTGAGCGGCTTGAGTCCGCCGGCAAAAGAATGGAGATCGAGAATCGGAACTTTGATTGGTGTGGTCCACACATCCCGGTAATTGTCACCGAGGAGCCAACGGTGAAAACCGCCGGCGGCGAAGTCAGGTCCGGCGACTACCACCACGCTATCGTTCCCCAACGACTTAGTCTGTGACTGCGCGCTGGATGAAGTGATCGCGACTAGAATTGCGACTGCAGTTGCACGTTTCATCACGGCCGCCAGCGATAAAGAGTGATTGAGGCGGGTTTTTTCGTCGCCTCATCGCTAATGATCAGAATGCGATCATCCGTGATCGCAACGCCCTCGGGTTGCCCATGGTTACCGGGAAGCGGCTCGGCGCGCTCGACAACGCCTGCGGGAGTCATCTCGACTAGACCTTTTTCGTGCGACGAGATGAGAACGTAATTCCCTGTTTCAGGATCGATCGTCATGTCGCTCGGATGAAAACCCTTCCAGCCGGAGCGCCCAGTGATTTCCGCGAGAGGAACGGTCATCATCGTCAAACGAGTCGAGTCGGGCCCCTCTAATCGCCAGCGGTAAATCACGAGAGAATCTTTCAGCTTCTTGCTTGTCGATTTCTTGCAGGGCATCACGAGCCATGCGCTGTCGGCTTCGTAGGCCATGCTCTCGAATTCGCAATCGTGACCCAATCTTAGATCGACGAACGTGAATGGCACACCCGCGCCTTGCGAGCCTTCCCTGAAGCGATAGAGAACACTGTTGCTGTTCAGAAGAAAAATTTCATCCTTGGCAACGGCGATCGATTCAAAGTCCCCCCGTACGCCGGTGCCGAGCGTGAACTCGTTGAGCACGATTCCGCTCTTCGGATCCATGACATAAATCCTGCCGACGTTGTCGTCGTGCGTCAGCAAGCGGCCATCTTTGGTAAGCGCAAGACCGGAGATTTCTTTCAGCTCGGAAGGCAAGTACCAAGCCGCGACAGGCGCAGCCTTCGCGGGATTTGCATCCGCTTTCGCGAGTCGCTGCTCGAGCTGCTGCCTCCGAGTTCGTTGAACTTCGCGGAGCTGCGCGGCTTCAGCTTCCGGAGTTTTTTTACAACTCACCGTCGGCGCGAGAAGACTCAGCAGAAACAGAATGCCACGCACGCGCGTCATGCTTTCGTTACGTCTTGTTCAACCGCCTGCTCCGATGTCTCGAGGTCTACCGACTCGATGATGTTGCCGGGTGCGTGATCATGGATTGCAGTGAGAAGCTCGTCTCGTGTGACGACTTTCTTTGGACGGACGAGATAGTAGATCTCCGATGGCTTGCCGGTGTTAGTCACGACTTCGTCGAGCTTCCAGCGCCTTGTCATTTTCTCGAGGACAGGCTCGATCGCAGCCTGTGCCTCCGGAAGATTATCCGTTGTGACCGTCAGAATCGCGTTGAATCGCGGCTTTTTCTTTTTCTTTCCGAGCGTCTTTGCAACGCGCTCGAATCGCTCAGCGAGCACTTCAGCTTTTGACGGCGTCAGCGCAAGCACAAGATCACGATCGGGTATCTGGCCGTCGCCAGTGGGTGAAGCGAGGGTTTCCAGCGGACCGGCCCACTGAGCTGAAGCGGTCGGCGTCAGCACGTTGCGGCCGTAGTCGTACCGCCAGGTCAGCAGCACCACGAGGTTGAACATGATAGAGACGATGGCGGCGACCGCGAGTGCCTGTACGCCGGCCGCAAATCCCACGGCGATGCTCAAGAAGATGAACACGAGATCGCGCGTGTCGCGCAATGTCGTTCGGAATCGCACAGCCCCCACTACACCGGCGAGACTGAACGCCAGCGCCAGGCTGTTCTGCACGACGATGATGATTCCAGCGACGACCAGCGGAAGTATGATCAACGTCTGAACGATTCCCTGACTGTGCCCAGGGATCGATCGGGCGGACATGTAGACCCACGTTACGGGCGTCATTAAAACAAGCGTCCCGAGCAGGATTAGGACGGTCACGAGGGTAAGCTCCCCTAGTGAGCCGGGGCCGAATCCCGGTACCAGGGATCCGGCACCACCAAGAGCATCCTCGAGAACCTGCGGTGTGCCCGCGATTTCGCGAAGTCCCCTGCCCGCAACCAATAGAACGATTCGCGGGGAGAGCCAGTAGAAAATCGCGACGATGACCGCGATGATCGCGTAATACGTCAGCAGCCGTCGCAACGGACGATTCGATCCCTGTGTCAGGACATCGATGAGGCCACTTACAACTGTCATGCTGCCCTCCTAGTGCAATTTGGACGCCGAATTGGGGCTCAAAGCGACGGAGAAGCAGCCATAAGATAAGAAAAATCACAGGCCCGAGATCTCGGACCTGTGATTTTCTTCAAGTTATGGCTTTCTATTTTTCGTTTACGGTCGGATACGGTGGTGCAGGGTACGTCCCCCAGTCTTTGGGCGTGTAGGTGCTCGCCCAGAAATCAGGTGGACCTTCGCTGTCCTCGACTTTGTGGTTCACCGGTTTCAAGCCGCGCTTCAGATATGCCGCGATTGCCCAGAGCTCGTTGTCGGGCATGTGACGCCACGCCGTCCACGGCATGGGGACCGCGAGATAATGAGGATTTACCGGGAAGTTTCCTTTTCCGGGAGTCGTAGATGTGATCGTCACATCCGGAGTTTCCTCTGGTCGAAGTCCAAAACGCAATGCGTTGAAAAGCTGACGCTCGGTGTACCGACCGATGCCCGTCGTGTTATCAGGTGTGAGATTCTTCGGGCGAGTGGTCCAGCAAGGCTGCGCACCCGGCGTTATCGCACACGGGCCAATCTTGAATTCCTGAATCGGGCTCCGCACTCCATCGAGCCAGCCCATTGCCGCAGGATTCGCCTCGCCTCCGTGACAGCCGCCGCAATCATGGCTGATCACAAGAAATCGGCCGAACGCTACCTGCTTGCTGGCAACCGCGCTGGTCTCGTTTCTGGTGGGAAGAGTCGCAGCGTTCGACTGATTGCAACCAGCAATCGCAAGCGTTGCCAAAATCGGAATGAGAAATCGGGACGGGTCTCGCGACGGTGGAATCACGGCTTCCTCCTCGGGGTTATTTGACCTGCAGCACTCCCATCATTCCATGATCCTCATGATCAAGGATATGGCAGTGGAACATCCACAGCCCTGGATTGTCATCATAGCGAACGACGAAGCGCACAGTCTCGTGCTTGGGCACGTTCACCGTGTCCTTCCAGCGTCGATCTTTTTCCGGCACTCCGTTTTTGTCCAGCACCTGAAACTGAAATCCGTGCAGATGGAATGGATGGTCCATTCCAACAACATTTTCGATTTGCCAGATCTCTATTGCATTGAGCGGAGCTCTAATGTCGACTCTGCTCATGTCCATCATTTTTCCGTTAATCATCCCCTGCGACAAAGTGACAACATGCCTCGCCGTGACCTTCGTTGTATCGAGAACAGGTATGTGCCGCAAGGTCGCGGGAATCGAAACGGGCGCGACGGGCTCATCATTCGTGTATTCGAGCGACAGCAACGGCAGCGGCTTGTTCCAATCAGCCGGACGCGTCTGCGGTGCGTATCGATCGTAGGGAAGTGTCTCGAGCAGGCTGACACTTCCTGGTTTGCCAGTTCCGCGCACGAGGAATTCGACTCGCTCACTGTTGGCGAGAAGGATCTCTTTTTCTTCCGATGGATGCTCGAACAACCCACCGTCGGTACCAACCTGCAATAACGTATGCCCCTGCAAGGCGAGTCGGTAAATGCGTGACGCAGACGCGTTGACGACCCTCCACAGCTGGACTTCGCCCGGCTTGATCTTGATCGTCGGCATGATTTCGCCGCTGACGAACAGCATGTTGCCTTCGCGGCCGTTTTCCTCGTCGATAATTCCCTGTGGGGAATGCCTGTCGGACCAATCGATTGAACCGTCGGATTTGAAGCGATTGTCTGCGAGGATGATCAGTTTTTCGGGCAGCGATCGCGGAAGTGGATCATCAGCTGCGTGAATGATGATTCCACCGTACAGTCCCTTCGCCACCTGGTATCCGCTCCGCATGTCGGGATGCGGGTGATACCAATACGTCCCCGCTGTACCGCGCGTGATCGTGAATACGTAGTCGTGGCTCTTACCTGGCCCGATCGGGTAAAATGGACTTCCATCCGTGTCGGCAGGGATGTGAAGGCCGTGCCAGTGGACAGTCGTCGGCTCGTTGAGCTTGTTTTGAAAATGAACGATGACGTGATCGCCTTCGCGGACCTCGAGCGTTGGCCCGGGAATCTGACCATTGTACGCGAAGACGTCGGTAGTAATGCCGGGTCGAAGAGAGAGTCGTGTCGGAGCAGCCGTGATATTCACTTCGACCGTGCGCGGCAACGTCGAAATGTTGTGCAGAACATTAGGTGCGACGAACGCAACTTCCGCGCTTCTTGCGTCTGCGTAGGATGCAGCCGGCTGTTGAGCCGACAGAGCTGCGGCTCCTAAAAATGTCGATCCGCACAGCGTGACTAACGCTGTGCTTCGTATGGTCGAAATCATTGCTGCTCACGCCTCCAAAGCCCGACCCACATTATAGCTTGCCGCACAGAGCCTGTCACGAGAAATCGACTACTGGTCCATCGACTCCGAAGAAAATCCGACCGGGTCCTGGCGATAGAACTTTTGGAGTTCCCGATACAGGCCAGGGTGCCTATCCCGCAGGGCTCGCGGCCGCTCGAAAAAGGCTTCCGTTGCGACCGCAAAGAACTCGGTCGGATTTGTGGCCCCGTAACCGTCGAGAACAGTCGGAGTGCCGGTCGCTTCCGCTCGTCTGAGCTCATTGAATTCCGCACTCATCACTCGGCCCCACGCGAGATACTCTGCGTGCGTCTCGAGGGCCGGAGTTCCGTCGGCGTTTCTATTCTCGAAGTCGAGCTGATGCGCGAACTCGTGAAGTACCACGTTTTGTCCATCAGCCGGATCGGCCGCTCCTCGGCGCGCAGCATCCCACGCCAGCACGAGCGCGCGCAAATGACTCGCCGTGTGCCCGAGCCGATCTTCGGGACCTTCCTCCCAAACTCCGCCGCCGATGTGTCGGACTTCGTTAGCGGTATAACCGGTGGGATAAACGATGATCGACGTTAGCTCCGGGTAGTAATCCGTTTTTCGATGAAGCAGTAACAGGCATGCTTGTGCTGCAATCGTTACACGGATCTCGTCGGTAAGCTCCAATCCTCCGGCTCCCTCGAAATATTTTTCGTCGAGAAAAACCTGGATGTGACCGAGCAACTCTTTCCGATCGTCTTCGGAGAGTCGTCGGAAAAATGCGAGATTGCGCTCGAGAATCGCCCGCCACACGGAGGGAAAGGGCTTGGCTCGCAGACGCTCTCGACGACGAGCGGCGAAAAACGAGATGACCATGCCGCAATTTACGGCATCTCGCGCTCAAACTACTGCTCAGCCGGTCGATCGTGGGACTCTCCCGAGGCGATGCCGCATTGACGGCCATCTCATATTCGCCTATTCTAACGAATCTTAGAATACCGTCAGAGGCCGCGTCGTGCCACACCGAGCTTTCAAGAATTCCCTCTATGAGCAGTTCGCCCGCATCGGCCACGGAGTCTCCAGTCCCAAACGGATAGAACTGCTCGACCTGCTTGCCCAGGGGGAAAAGAAGGTCGAGACGCTCGCTGAACAGACCGCAATGCCCGTCAAAAACACGAGCGCACATCTTCGCGTTCTCCGTCAGGCAAGACTCGTCGAGACACGCCGCGATGCGTCATCGATCTACTACCGGCTGGCGAGCGAACGAGTTTTCCGGTTTCTCCGCGACCTTGAGACCCTTGGGCGCGAAAGACTTGCCGAGGTGGAGCGGGTTACGCAGCAGTATCTTGCGGGCCGCGATTCCCTCGAGCCAGTGACGCTGACTGAGCTGCGCAAACGACTGCGCGACGGCGACGTCACCGTAATCGACGTACGTCCTCGTCCCGAATACGAGGCGGGCCATATACCGGGCGCGCTCTCTGTTCCCGTTGCCGAGCTCAAGCGCCGGATGAAGGAAATTCCGAAAAAGCGAGAAGTCATCGCCTACTGTCGCGGTCCGTATTGCGTGTACTCAGTTGATGCTGTCACCGTCTTGCGGCGCAACGGCTTCCGAGCCCGCCGAGCTGACAAAGGATTTCCGGACTGGCGGGCAGCTGGTCTCGCCGTGGCCGCCGGTGAATGATCGCGTCACCCTCGGGTTACGAGAGAACTGGCAACAGTTCTCTCTTCTCATCCTCGTCAATGCTTTTGTAGGCGCGATGGTCGGTCTCGAGCGGGTCGTCGTGCCGCTCCTCGCCGCGCAAGAATTCGGTATCGCCTCCAAGAGCGCGGTGCTGTCGTTCATCGCAACCTTCGGCCTCGTCAAAGCAATAACCAATCTGCTCGCGGGGAGACTGAGTGATTCTGTAGGACGAAAACGCATACTTGTCGCCGGATGGATCATCGCGATTCCCGTCCCTTTCGTCATCATCTGGGCACCATCGTGGCGGTGGATCATCTTTGCGAACGTTTTGCTTGGCATCAATCAAGGGCTCACTTGGTCGACGACGGTGGTTATGAAAATCGACCTCGTCGGCTCGAGATTGCGCGGCCTGGCGATGGGATTGAATGAGTTTGCCGGGTATCTCGCGGTCGCGCTTTCCGCTTTTGCGAGCGGGTTGATTGCCAGCCACTATGGATTGCGCCCCCAGCCGTTCTACCTGGGAATCGCATTTACAGCCGCGGGTCTCGCACTGAGTACACTCTTCATCCGCGATACGTCTGCTCATATGAGGCTCGAAGCGACGGTATCAGCGGCGGGCTTTGCGCGGCTCTCGATGCGCGACGTGTTCGTTCGAACAAGCTGGCGCGATCCTGCGCTCTCAAGTGCCAGTCAAGCAGGACTGGTGAACAATTTGAATGACGGTCTCGCGTGGGGACTCTTTCCCTTGTTCTTCGCGGAGGCGAAGCTCTCGATCGGCGCGATCGGGTTGCTCGCCGCGATCTATCCGGCGACGTGGGGCATCGTCCAGCTTTGGACCGGAGCGCTGAGTGACCGCATTGGACGAAAGGGCCTCATCGCTGGAGGAATGTTGCTTCAGGGGGCAGCGCTGATCGCGATGGTGTTCTTTCGGGGCTTGGTTCCATGGACGATTACGGGAGTTTCGCTCGGTGTTGGAACCGCGATGGTTTATCCAACCCTTCTCGCGGCGATCGCCGATGTCGCGAATCCAGCGTGGCGATCATCGGCGGTCGGGATCTACCGGATGTGGCGGGATCTTGGATACGCAATCGGCGCGCTCCTGGCTGGTGCTGTGGCGGATGCGTTCGGCTTGCGCGCGGCAATCGCGCTCGTTGGCGCGCTCACGATCGCATCAGGACTGTTGGTGATCGTGCGTATGCCAGAAACAGCTCCACGGCGCTGAGAGTTTTTACGGGACGGCGCCGAATCTGTTCTACTTCACCACCTCGACTGTTCCCTCCAGCGGATACCATTCTTTGTCGTTCGACGCGAATCCGTGGAGTGTCTTCGAAGCGAGATTCATCGCGACAGTGAGAGTGTAGCCGTGACTCGAGAGATACGACACAAGCTGAATATTCGGCGCGATTTCAAATGAAGCGTACTTCGCACCGGGCACCGCGCCACTGCCGCCGCTCGGTGCAGCTCCGCCGACTTCCTTGAAGGTTACGGTACCGTCGTTGTCAAATGTGTGCTCGTACGTCTTGCCTGCGGTCGGACCCTCCGCAAAAGTCCATCGGAAGATTCGACCGGCGAGAGGATTTTTCTGGTCTGCCATGATTGCGAATCCTATGCGCCGCGGCGTCCGGACTTCTTTGACGTCGAGTGCGGCTTGCCTCCAGGAATCGGCGCAGGTCGCAATGGCTTCACCTTCGGCAGCGAAGCGTCGGCTACCGGCACGCCGGGCCGTTTGGTCGAGAAGTCAGGAATTGAGGGATGTCCTTTTTTCTTCATGTGCTGGTTCCTTACTTGGAATGATCCGCGAGCATCATGCTCGAATTTCGAATTCTGTCGATCTGCCGCAAGTGCACGAGGTCGTGACCTGCGTACAACCTGAGCAGGTGACGGAGCGATTCTTCTCCCCTTTCTGAATGGATGCCAACACGATCGAAATCAGTCGGCGATGCGCGCTCGAACAATCGCACGTTGGAACGACGTATCAACGAGAATTCCTCGAGTGCGTCGTTCACGTTCGATTCAGAATAGCGAAGTCGCTCCGCCCACAAATCCTGGTCGTATGCGAGGAGCGGCGGACTGTCGTGCGACATCACCATTCGAAAACGACCCGCTCCTATCAGTTCGGAATCGGCAAGATGTTGAATGACTTCTCCGATCGACCATTTGCCCGGTGCTTCGCGCGCAGTGATTGCACTCGCGGGAAGCTTCGACACAATTGCGCGAAGCTTCGCTGGTGTTCCGCGCATGACCTCGAGTGGATCGCGATCGCCCAACGCTTCCAGCACCCCTGCTACGTACGCGTCGGCCTGCGGGCCTAGCGCGCTTCGAGCTTGATTACTGAAAACAGACAATTAACGACCGCCGCCGCTGTTGCCGGAAACTTTTTTCTGCTGTGGAGTGAACACATCCACCGAAAGAGTGAAGGTGCGCTGCTCCGCGGGTTGCAGCGCGCCTACTCCTACCTGCTGTCGCGCGATTTCTTCTCCGCGCTCGTTACGAATCGTGAGCATCATCGAGTACTCCCACGCTTCGCCGACCTGCGGATGACGGATCGTACCTTCGACGCGCAATCCCGAGAAGCTGGGATGCGCGCTTTCCGACATCCGCTGGTCGAACCGCAAATGGTGCCGGCAGATCGGGCAGACGTTGGCGCTCTCGAGAATCGTCGCCTTGCAGTGAGGACAACTGCGCGTCGCGCCTGGCGCGCCGGCACGCGCGGTGCTCATGCCGCCGAGCCGCTCTCCATTCTCATGTCAGACCGAGTTGGCTTCGACTCCCAGCCGAACTCAGCCTGACCGCGCATGCGTGAACCAGCAGCGACTGTGAGAGAGCCTGCATTGAGATTTCCATTGAGGACGCCGCTTTGTAGAAGCTCGACGCGCGACGCCGCATCGATGTTGCCCTCGAGCTCTCCACCGATGATCACGGTTGCCGCGCGAACTCCACCAGTGAGTTTCGCTCCCTGCTCGATGGTGAGATTGCCCTTCACGTGCACGTCGCCCTGGAAATTTCCGGCGATTCGAACACTTCCCGCACCTTCGATCTTACCTTCGATCGTCAGGCCGGCCGCGATTACCGATTCCTTGTTCTCATCCGACGTCGAGGCGGGCCGACGCGGCGTGTCGTAGCTCGGATCGAGGTCAGGCCTTAGCTCCGACTGAGTCGGCGCGGGTCGAACCGGCGAGATGGGTGTGGCGTCCTTCGTTGCCGAGGTCTGTTCCTTCCAGATTGCCATGGCGCGTACTTCCTATCTTGGGGCGGAACTGCAGAAGTGGGACACGGCACCTGCACAGCGGCGCCCGCCTTATCCCGCCACCGGAGTTACGTGCACGCATCTAGTAACCAGTTCAAGATAGGCGATCATCCGGCAAGTGGTAACCGGTACTGAAAAACCGGTCACCGGTTGTTCAGCATCAGCCCGACGGGAAGCCAGGCGCCTGTTGCTGGTCTGGCTGCGGCACGCGAATCTTTGGCGGCTTACCGAAGGTGTACTGGAACGTCAGGAACGCTCCGCGCACTCCAAACTTGCGCGCGGTGATTTGCGTGATGTTGTCGTCTCCCACGCGAACCTTGAAGCCAGTCGTGTTGAACGGATCGACAAATCGCAAACTCACGGTCACCGCGTCGTTGTACATCTTCTGACGGATCGC
>JBGQKT010000049.1:0-18235 GCA_041499635.1 Gemmatimonadaceae bacterium | reverse complement strand
TATTCTCAACCCAGCCAGACCAAATGCTTTTGAAAGCGTCCGCGTGATCAGAAGATTGTCGTGGCGCGCGAGAAGCTCGATCGAAGAGACCCCCGCGAACTCGGCGTATGCCTCATCGACGATGACAATCCCATTCGCGTGCGAGACGATCGTCTCGATCGACGCAGGATCGATCAATTCACCTGTTGGATTATTTGGTGAGCACAAATAGATCACGCTCGCGCCCGCACCCAGGAGCCCTTCCGCCACTCGACTATCACCGCCGGGGATTTCAACGACCGACAGTCCGTTCAGCGTTGCGAAAACGCGAATCATTCCAAATGTCGGATCGAGCTGAGCGAGGCGAGCTCCGGGCTCGCCGAATGCGCGGATCGCGGAATCGAGAACATCATCGGAGCCGCATCCGACGACGATCATATTTGCATCCACGCCCAGATAGTCGGCGAGTGACCGCGTAAGCTCGCGCGAATACGGAGCAGGATACCGCGTGAGCGCTTCCGAATCCGCACGCGCGATTGCCGCCCGAGCCGACGGCGGTGCGCCCCAGAGATTCGTATTGTCGCTCAAGTCGATTCGACATTGCTCGTTTGCGGGGTCATAGGGCGACAACTCTCGTAGCGCGGCGCGTCCGAGCTCGAGCGAATTCGGTCTGCTCACACGCCTTCCTCCCACCCACGCGCCGCATCAGCGTGACCAAAAAGACCCTCACACTCGGCAAAAGCTGCGGTATCCGCCGCGAGCGCACTCGCTCCATCGCGAGTTACGCTCTGCCACGTTGTCCACCTGAAAAAATCGAGCGTCGACAATCCTGAATACGAGCGCGCCAATCCTCCCGTCGGGAGAACATGATTCGCTCCTGTCAGATAATCTCCGAAGGCAACCGAGCTTGTTTCGCCGAGGAGAACGGTTCCGGCGTTTCGGATCGCGCTGACAATTGCCGCGGGGTTTCTCGTTGCGATCATGAGGTGCTCCGGCGCGAAGCCGTTGGCCGCGTCAACTGCCTCAGACACATTGTCCACCGAGACGATACCGCCCCTTGCTGCGAGCGACTCGGCGATTATTTCGCCCCGCGCGGCGGATCCAGCTACACGCACAAGTTCTGTCTCGATTTTCACCGCGACGTCCTCTCCGATCGCGATCGCCAGGACAATTGCGCGTGGGTCATGCTCCGCCTGCGCCAACAGCTCGCGCGCAACGACAACAGGGTTTGCAGAGTCGTCCGCGATTACGACGAGCTCACTCGGACCGGCGGGCGAGTCGAACGCGACAACACTCGCTAATTGAACTTTCGCTTCCGCGACGAATGCGTTCCCTGGTCCGACAATCTTGTCGACGCGTGGCACAGTTTTAGTACCGAGCGCCATCGCTGTGATGGCTCCCGCTCCGCCAATTGCGAAAACTCTGTCGACGCCGGCGATCTCCGCGGCGGCGAGAATCGAGCTCGGAGGCAGTCCATTCTTTCCAGGCGGCGAGCACAAAACAATTTCTAAAACGCCGGCGACGCGCGCGGGAATCGCTCCCATCAAGACGCTGCTTGGGTACGCCGCTCTACCGCCTGGCGCATAAATCCCAACATGGTTAAGTGGATCAGGTCGCCGGCCGACGATGACTCCCGGTTCGACTTCGACCTGGTGCTCCTTAGGCAGCCATTCACGGTGCACACGCTCGATGTTCCGCGCGGCTCGCTGCATCACTTCTCGCGTGCGCTGATCCAACGAGTCAAATGCGGCTCGAATTACGGCGCGCGGCACCTCCAGGGTGAAGCTCTCGACGCCGTCGAATTCACGAGCGAGAGCAAGGAGCGCATCGTCGCCTTCATCGCGAACGCGCTGGATGATCGCAGCTGTGATTGCGGCGACCTCTTTGTCCGGCGAGGATGATCGATGCAAGAGCATCTGTCGTTCGTCCGAGGACAGATCGGACAGCTTCCCTCTGAATCGCAACTCGAATCCATCCTTCATGGCATCAATCGCTCGATGCGAGTCAGCAGAATCCCCTCGGCCCCGAGCGTCTTGAGTGCGGCGATCGTGCGATACACTGATTTAGTGGGAACTACCGCGTGAACTGCAACGTGAATTCCACCGTCGAGAATGTCGACGACTGTTGGCCCGTTGAGACCCGGCAGAATTTCCTTCACCTTGGATAAGGCAGCACGCGGAACGTTGGCCATCAGGTATCGCTTACCGCGAGCGCGTACAACGGAATCGAGCGCGCCGATCAGCTCCTCCAGTGCTTTTTGTTTTTCTGCGGGCCAGGTCCCGTGCGATGCACAGCCGAAAAGTCGTGCCGTCGACTCGGCGACAATCCCAATCTCGCGGAGACCATTCGTCTTCAGAGTCGAGCCGGTAGACGTGATGTCAACGATGAAGTCGGCGATTCCGAGGTGAGGCGCGATCTCGGCAGCGCCGGACATCGGAACTATCTGAATGGATTTCTGCAAACTCTCGAAAAATCTGCGCGTCGTTTTTGGAAATACTGTCGCAACCCGCGCGCCAGTTGTCATGTCCGAGACGGATTGCGCAGGCGAATCTTCTCGTGCCGCGACTACGAGGCGACAGCGACCGAATTCGAGATCGAGAAGCGATGGGAGGTCGCGCTCTGATTCAGAAGCAATGTCGAATCCGGTAATTCCCGCGTCGGCGGCGCCGTCGGCGACAAACTCCGGCACGTCCTGCGCGCGAACGAAGATCGCCTCGAACTCCCCGCCAAGCGACGCGGAAAGCGCGCGATCGCCGCTGACGCGAACCTCGAGACCGGCCTGATTGAACAGGTCTCGCGCGTCCTCGGAAAGTCTCCCTTTGTTGGGCAGTGCAATTCTTAGCATAGTGGTTTGTCCGAATAACAAAAAAGCCCGTCCACTAGGACGGGCTGAGGCGCGGAGTGCGCCATGAGACGTGCGGACGGCTTACATAAGCACGCGCGCGTCGCCCCAGCCCGTCGGGCGGAGTTGATGCACGTGATGGTGGCCGTTATTGAATGTCATGGAATGAGGAATGTAGAACGGTGTCCTTTCATGTTCAAGTGAGCGCCGAATCTTTCATTGCGTGTGTTCGGCGATAGTTTCCACCGCACAATGCGGTCAAATCGACGTTTATGGCTCGTAGCGCTATCGCTGCTGCTCACTCCTGCGGTGTTGTTCGCGCACGCTCGTTTGCTGCGAAGTACGCCGGCTGCAGGCGCGCGCCTTCGCTCATCACCGGTTGACATTCGTCTTGTTTTCTCGGAAGTGCCGATGGCGGCTGTGAGCCGCATTATTCTCATCGGACCGAAATCGGCCGTCGTCCAACTTTCAAATGTGCGCCTCGATTCAAGTGATCGTCACACGATTGTTGCCGCAGTGCCTGCGAGTCTGGATTCGGGTAGCTACATGGTTCATTGGTCTACCGCAGCAAGCGATGGGCATGCCTCGAGTGGGTCGTTCACCTTTACCATCACTCGTGCGCAAAGTGTCGCCACTCCCGCGCGGGCTGAATCGATTAGTGTCGCGCCAGAGAAACCGAAAACAACCGAACTGCGCTCACGAATCGACAACGCCGTCCAGGTCGCACTTGGTGCGCCGATGTGGCTGGCGCGATGGGCCGGCTTCATCTCGCTCTTTTTTCTCATCGGCGCGGTCAGCTTCCGATACGTTGTTCTCGGAAGAATTCCCGCTGCGCAACGCAAGGCCGACGAAGCGTTCCAGCAGATTGCGCTAACGGGTGCCGCGACGACCGGATTGTTTGCTGCCGTGATAATGGTCGTGACTTCGGTGATCAAGCTTTATGGCGAGACGGTTGCAATGCCTGGCGTTCCGGCGGGAACAATTCTTTTTTCAACCGGCTGGGGATGGGCGTGGGTCGCGCAGATCTCGGCATGTTTGCTCGCAATGATCGCGTTCGCTCTCGCGCACAACGGCCGCCGCAACAACTCGAGCTGGTCATTAGCAGCACTGTCGGCACTCACACTCGCTGCGACTCCCGCGTTGACGGGACATGCGATCGGCAGTGACCAGGCATTTATCGCAGTGCCACTCGATATCGTTCACGTGCTTGCGGGATCCGCGTGGGTCGGAACCCTGGCGTTGATTCTGTTCGTCGGCATTGGGTCCGCCGCAAAAGCGCCGGGTGACATTTCAATCGGCTCGCGCGTTGCGAGTCTCGTCAATCAGTTCTCGCCGCTCGCACTTTTTTGTGGAGCTGCCGTCGTTGCGACAGGCGTTGCAACGTCATTGCTTCACGTCCAGCCGATCTCTCGTCTGTGGACGAGCACGTATGGCATGACTCTGATCGTCAAACTGGCGCTCGTTTCTCTTCTGTTCTCACTGGGCGCGTGGAATTGGCGACGAGTCAAACCAAACCTCGGCGGTGACGAAGGCGTGATCGCGCTTCGCTTCTCGGCAAAGCTCGAGCTCGCTGCGTCGGTGCTCGTGCTCGCGGTAACTGCGTTTCTCGTCGCGCTCCCGCTCCCAGAGTAGACATCGGTTGTTCCGTTAGCCCCAGGCACAGACCCCTTCGCCACGACAGGATTGCAGCAAAGAGTATCAAGCGGTAAGAACATGCTGTGACACCCGACAATCTCGACGAAAGAATCAGCCAACTTAGTCGTTGGCGAATTGCTCTCATCACGGCCGCTGTGTTCACCGCACTCGCGATTTTATTCGCCTTCCAACGGTATTACGGCCAAAGCTCGATCGGGCAGAAACCCAACTGGTTCGATACCGTCGTCGGCGCGTTCGTTGTCTGGTGGTCGTGGGCGCTGCTCACACCGCTTATCGTTCGCATTGCGCACAGCGTTCCGATTTCAGCGAGGCGCCCGTGGGTCGCCGCTATTCAACTTCCGGCGAGCATCGCCATCGCAGTCCTGCACGCGCTCATCGTTTCGACAATCACTCCCCAGTTCTATTGGCGTCCGTCGATCGCTCCAATTCGCGACATGTTTCGCGGGCGATTGTCGAGCGCGCTCGCATTCGACATGGTCGTGTACTTCCTCATTGCCGCTGTGGTTTATCTCGTTCAGTATGCCGCCGAAGCGAGGCGCCGCGAAATAGCTGCGGCTCATCTCTCTGCAACGCTTGCGCGCACGCAGCTTCAGGCCCTTCAGGCGCAACTTCAGCCGCATTTTCTCTTCAACACCCTCAACTCGATTCTCGCCCTCATCCACCACGATCCTGGCAAAGCCACTCTGATGATCAGGCGACTGTCCGATCTGCTTCGCTACTGCCTTGCGACGTCGAACGTCCCCCAGGTTCCATTGAGCGATGAAATTGATTTTGCAAAAGCCTATCTCGACATTCAGAAAATTCGATTCGAGGATCGGCTCGAGATTTCATTCGACGTTGATGACGACGAGCGCGATTCGCTGGTGCCGAGCTTCATACTTCAGCCGCTCATCGAAAACGCGGTAAAGTTTTCGCTCAACGACGACCATCGTGTGGCGCGCATAGCGGTCAGTGCGCGGCGCACTGATGGCCGCATGACGCTCACCGTTACCGACAACGGTCCCGGGGTTCGCTCGGCGGATCTCGACAACTCGGCCGGCGTCGGAGTACGAACGACACGAGAGCGACTGCGCCAGCTGTACGGCGACGATCAAACGATGGCGTTCGATAAAACCTCAGGTGGCGGAACAACGGTGGTCATCTCGATTCCCGATGGACACTGACACTCTCCGCGTACTCATTGTCGACGACGAGCGCCTCGCTCGTCATCACCTGCGTCAATTGCTCGACGGAATCGCCGGCGTGGAATGCGTTGGTGAATCTCCTAACGGTGAGTCTGCTCTCACGGCTGTTCGTGCCTCGCGACCCGACGTGATTCTTCTCGACGTACAAATGCCGGGGCTGGACGGGTTTGAAGTTGTCAGGCAAATGCCACACGACTCGATGCCTGCAGTGATCTTCGTTACCGCATTCGATCACTATGCGGTCAAGGCGTTCGACGTTCACGCAACTGATTATCTGCTCAAGCCTCCCGATCCCGATCGGCTGCGCCAGGCTCTCCAATCTGCGAGACTCCGACTTCAGAGTCGCACCTTCGCGGAAGAACAGAAGCGTCTTCGTGAGCTCATTGAGCGACTACGAGGCAATTCAACTGGACTTGTCGAGCTCGTCGCGCGCGATCGTGGCCGCTCTCTGAGAATCCCAGTGAGCGAAGTCGACTGGGTGCGGGCAGAAGACAACTACGTTCGCGTGCGTGCCAATGGTGCCACGCATTTGATCAGGGCAACCATCGCCTCGCTCGAGCGCGATCTGGATCCCGCGAAATTCATTCGCATTCACCGCTCGGCAATCGTCAATGTTGGTCGTGCGCGCGAGCTTCGTCGCTCAATGAGCGGCGGCTATGTCATCGTTCTGGGAACCGGCGAGAAACTGAAAGTCAGTCGGGCTCATCGAAAACGCGTGGCGCAGCTCTTCAGAAACCCAGCCGCCACAGGCTAGGGTTCACTCGCCCCAATCCAATTGGGTTGCACCGTGCACGCTCCATTTTGCGGGTGACCACTTCCGGATGAAATCCCCACTCCGAGGTACGCCATGTCACTTCGCCTGCTGCGCTCCGCCGCGTTTTCGCTGATCGTCTTCTGCGTCATCATCCCACGCGCGCCGGCTCAGGCGCAATCTGCAACCTTCGCATCGTTTACCGGCTCGACGGGACTCCCGATTCAGCGCTTCGATATCGACTGGCCACATTCGGCGGTCGAGTTCACCGTGAGGTTCATGGGACTGTCCAACGTTCGCGGCGCGTTCTCGCAATTCGGCGGAACGATCATGTACGACACCGTTGATGCGCGCCGTTCCACTGTGTCGGTGGTGATTCAGGCAAAAAGCATCAACACCAACGTCGAATCGCGCGACAAGGATTTGCGCAGCGAAAACTTTTTCGAAGTCGAGAAATATCCGCTGATCACATTTCACAGCGAGCGCGTCGAGCGCACTAAGTCTGGCTTTATTGCGCGCGGACCACTCTCGATGCACGGCATAACCAAGCCGGTAGCGATCACGTTCAAACAATCGCACGGGTTGATGAGCGATGCCTGGGGGAATAAGCGAGTCGGATTCCTGGGACACGTGTCGCTTAATCGAAAGGACTACAACATTCTGGGAACGAAATTCTGGAATTCCGAGTTTGATCCGGGTCGCATGTCGATTTCAGATAATGTCAACATCGACCTCAACGTCGAAGCCGAGGCGAATCAGGTCGAGAAGTGGACGACTCCGAAGGGCGACTCGTTGTTGAAGGTTGCAGCGGCGCAGGGATTGGATAAGACACTGGCCGAATTTCGCGTCGTCGCGTCGGACACTACCTCGCCAATGTCAAAGATTCGCGGGGGAGTACTCAATGCCGCGGCAGTAAAGCTCATGCATCGCGGAGATTTCAACGGAGCAGCTCAGGTATTTCAACTTGCGTCGGAGCTCGATCCGAAAGCCGACTGGGCCCACGCGGGGTTAGGCGAAGCCTATCTCATGTCCGGCAAACGCACATTGGCCGTGGAAAGTTTTCGAAAAGCAATCGCGGCTGACTCGACAAACACTGTTGCGTTCGAGTATCTCAGGCAGTTGAACCGGCCGCGCTGACGCGAGCCAATTACGAGACTTTCCGAGTTTTCTTTCGCAGGAAATCCATCAGGATGAACTGGCCGAGCGTCATAGTATTGGTGAAATACGCCTTGCCCCGGCTGATCTCGGACACTCGCTTCACGAACTCGACGAGAGCGCGGTCGCGCGCGAGCATGAAGGTGTTGATCATGATTCCGGCGCGGCGGCAGTTCGCGACCTCCTTGAGAGTTTCGCCGACGACAGCCAGGTCGAGTCCCATCGAATTCTTGTAGATGTGGCCGTTGGGCATCGTCAGCGCGCTCGGCTTGCCGTCGGTGATCATCACGATCTGCCGCATGTCCTTCTTTTGACCGAGCAGAATGCGGCGCGAAAGTTTGAGTCCTTCCGCGGTGTTAGTGTGATACGGCCCCACCTGCGCCTGCGGCAACATTGCAAGTGGAATTTCCTCGGCTGAATCGTGGAAGAGCACCACGCGCAGAGTATCACCCGGGAATTGCGTGCGAATGAGATGAGTCAACGCGAGCGCAACTTTTTTGGCAGGAGTAAAGCGGTCCTCTCCGTAAAGAATCATCGAATGCGATGTATCGAGCATCAACACAGTCGCACACGACGAACGGTATTCCGCCTGTCGCACCATGAGGTCGCTGTAATCGAGATCCATCGGAATCTCGAGAGAGCCTGTGCGCGCCAACGAATTCTTCAGAGTCTCGTTGACGTCGAGATTCAGAACGTCGCCGAATTCGTATTGCTTGCTATATCCGTCTGCTTCGATTCCAGTTGCCAGATACGGCGTGTCGTGACTACCGAAGCTCGATTTCCCGAGTGAGCTGAGAATCGATCGCAATGACTTGTAGCCAAGGAAGTCGATCGCTTTATCGGTGAGATTGAACTGGACTGATTTGGACGCGGCATGAGCGAGTCCGCCAGGTCCAGTGACGGACTGATGACCGGCAGGCATCTGCGGTGGCGCATCGAGATTCAGATAACCCTGCTCGGCGAGGCGTTTCACGAGATCGTCGAGGAGTTTTGCGAGCTCATCTTCGGAGTCTTCGTTTCCGTCGCCCCGCAATGCTTCGAGCAGCTCGGGTGTGAACTGGCCGCTCTCGATCAAGGCATCGAGAATCGCCTGCTTGAGCGCTTCGAGCGAGCGATCGGCCTCTTCGTTGAAATCGCCCCATGGATCGAACTGGCTGCCGCCGGCGAATCCCGACTGAAGAAGAAAATCCGCGAGCTTCTCCAGCAACGACTGAAGGTCGACGGCATCAGCCATCTCGGGGCTGAAGCGCGAGTAGGTGTGCGACCGCATGCCGAATAATACAGTCGGCGCAGGGGTCGTGTATAATCCCATCTAATGTCGGATGGCACGCGATCGCTCAATCCATTCCGGGTGCTCAAGGCGCACCGGAACTTCCGGCTTTTCTGGATCGGCCAGACTATCTCGCTGATCGGAACGTGGATGCAGCAAGTCGGTCAAGGTTGGCTCGCCCTTCAGCTCTCGAACAGCGCATTCATCGTCGGACTCGTGGCAGCCGCTGGCTCGCTTCCGATTCTTTTCTTCTCACTCTATGCGGGCGTCATTGTCGATCGTCGCGACAAGTTGAAGCTCGTGACGGTCGCCCAGGTTCTCTTGTCGATCGAAGCGGCGGTACTCTGGTGGCTGGTGTGGTCGGGGCGAATCACGATTCCCATGCTGATTGCGCTGGCAGCGATCAATGGCTTGATCAGCGCGGTGGAAATTCCCGCGCGTCAGTCGATGATCGTTGACCTCGTCGGTCGCGAAGACGTCGGTGACGCAATTGCGCTCAACTCCGGTGGCTTCAACCTCGCGCGAATCGTCGGACCGTCGATAGCAGCGGCAACAATTGCGGGTATTGGACTCGCGTGGTGTTTCGGGATCAATGCGATCAGCTACATCGCAGTCATTGGGTGTCTTTCAGCGATCCGCCTTCCCAAATTCGTTCCGGCTGAGACGATTCTCGCTGCGCGCGAAGGATTCGAGGAAGGAATCGCGTACATCCGGTCGCGGCGTGACGTGATGGGAATCATGGGATTGATTGCGGTGTACGCGATTTTCGGATTGCCATTCGTTTCAATGATGCCGGTAATAACTCGAGACGTTCTACACCGTGGCGCCAGCGGTTACGGATTACTTGTCACGCTGGTCGGGGTCGGAGCGCTGACCGGAGCATTGGCGTTTGCGGCGCTCAGCTCACGCTTTCGTCGCGGCAGGATGTTTGTCGTCTCTGCGTATTCGTTCGCGGCGTTGCTGCTGGTGTTTTCATTCGTTCGATCAACGACCCTCGCCGGAGTGCTGTTGATATTCATCGGACTCACGATGATGGTAAACGGCGCTCTGGCGAATGGAATGTTGCAGTCGATTGTGCCCGACGAGCTTCGCGGCCGAGTGATGGCTGCTTATGTGTTTGTGTACGTCGGGTTCACACCGATTGGGTCATTGATCGAAGGCACGATTGGTCACGCTTTCGGTGTGCAGTGGGCGATCGGCGGAGGAGCGGCGATCATGCTTGCTTATGCTGCGTGGGCCTTTAGAAAATTCCCTGAGATCAAGCGCGCGTAGCAGCCGGAGCGCCGCGAACGAGCGCGATGTAGTCAGTCGATGCGGGCGTGTCTCCGCCTGCTCGCACCGCGGCAGCGATTTGACCCCGATGATAAGTGCCGTGCAGCGCTACGTGTATGAGAATGTCTCGAAGCGTTGATGTAAACTCGGCGCCCGCGCTGTTGCGATAGGTGATTCCGCCATCGAGCGCCATTTCGTCTACTGATTCGACAAGCGAGAGAAACTCGTTCGCGTTCCTCGCACCGAGCTCGGCGCACTGTGAAAGCGAGAGCTTGGGCCAGACAGGCACTTCTGGTTTCTGTCCGCGAATTCGCGAAAGCCACACGTGCTCTGCGGCGACGATGTGCGCGAAGAGATCGAGAGTATGCGGATGAGGGTTCGCCGCATTGACGAGGCTCTGGTGCACGCGCTCGTCGGCCCATTTCAAATGCTGGAATAGCTGCGGAAGAATATCGGGCATAATGGACTCGAGCTCAAATCTACTCATAAAATCACATTTTGTTCAACAAAAACGGACTCCAATTGGTTATATTTATTGAGGATTTGTAAGCGCTCCGCCGGCTCGGGCCGCGGAGCGCTCGAATTATCGGGACCTGAAACCACAAGGTGAAGATTAGATGAAGACAAGGACAAAGACGCCGCAGGCGATCTACCAGCATGAGAAGAAGCGCTCGGAAAAGGAGCGTCGCGCGGCTCACAACGATCTGTTGAAGGACGCAAAGAAAGCGTTCGATCAGATGATCGAAGACGGCCGTGCAGCACGAAAGGGTGGACGGCCCAAGGGAAGCAAAACGCGAAAGGACTGAGCTCGACTGTTTTTTCCCAAAAAAGGCGCTCTTACGAGCGCCTTTTTTGTTGCACCCAACCGAAACTGTATTACTTGACATATACACTGTGTATTAGTTATACAATACACCCAATGCTCATTCGAGTTGATCCCAACAGCGGCGTTCCGGTCTATCGGCAGATTGTCGATCAGATCCGGTTTCAGGTGGGGAGTGGGCTTATTCCCGCCGGAACGGAGCTCCCTTCGACACGGACGCTTTCTCGAAAGCTCAACGTCAATCCGATGACGGTGAGCAAGTCTTACGCGCTTCTTGAGGACGAAGGCGTCCTCGAGCGACGGCCCGGCCTCACTCTCATCGTCGCCGAGCTGTCGCTATCGAAGCGCGCGCGCGCGGCTACGCAGCAGCTTCGCGCTGCGCTCGAACCCGCAGCGACAGTTGCATCACAGCTCGGCGTATCCGCGCGCGAGGCCGGGTCATTGTTCCGCGAGATGGTCGAGAAATCAAATCGCGAGTTGAAAAAGGAGTCGGCATGACGCACCCGGTAGAAATCCGCGATCTAACGAAGCGATTCGGAAAAAAGACTGTGCTCGAATCCGTTTCGCTTTCGCTACCACCGCGCTCACTCGTGGGACTTGTCGGACGAAATGGATCGGGAAAGACAACATTGCTGCGGCACATCGTAGGACTTTACCTCCCGACCACCGGCGAATGTCGAACTTTGGGCACACAGAGCCGCGAGCTTGGACCGAACGAGCTCGAGCGAATTGGATTCGCGCAGCAGCGCAACAGCTTCCTGGAATGGATGCGCGCGGGCCAGCTCATTCGATACGCGTCGACATTTTATTCCCGCTGGGATCTCGAGTTGGAGGAGTACCTCGTATCGCTCCTCGACGTCGATCTGGAGGCGCGTATCGGAACGGCATCACCCGGCAATATCCAGAAAATTTCCATCGTTCTCGCAACCTGTCATCACCCGCAGCTCCTTCTTCTCGACGAGCCACTGAGCGAGCTCGACCCTATCGCACGTCGGGACGTACTGACGGTTCTACTTGATCGGTTCGAGAGTGACAACGTGACGATGATCGTCTCGTCTCATCTACTTTACGACGTCGAGCGAATCGTCGATCGGATTGTTTGTCTGGAAAAGGGAAAAGTGGTTGCCGACGCGAGCCTTGATGATTTGAAGGAAAGTTTTGCGGAGTGGATCGTCACGTCAGGTGAGGGCTTGCTGCCGCCGGTGTATGACGCTGCGTACGTGATCAGCGCGGACGGCGATCGATATCAGGCGCGATTGATTGTCCGCAATCCACAGTCGCATCTCGAAAAGTTCCGATCGGCGCATTCCGCCCAGATCGAGAGCCATGCGCTAGGGCTTGACGCGATTTTCCCGTTGCTCGTTGGACACGAGGTGAATCCCGCATCTGCGCCGCGCACTCGAGTGACGGCCGAAGCATGAGGATTCAGCGGGTGGCCCCTGGTTACGCGCTCTTCTCACTGCTTGAGCGTCCATTGTCGCTACTTCTCCTTTTCGGCGCTCTTGGCGCTATCGTCCTACCGTCGGCTTATGTGCCAGACCCGCTTCCTCCGTGGGCGGATCCAGCATCCATTCTGGCGCGCCGCACGGCCTTCGAGTACGGAGTCTGGCAAAGCTGCATTCTTCTCCCGTTCGTGTCCGGAGTGGTACTCGGGGGAATGACCCACGAAGCGTTGCAGACCGGCTTGAGCTGGATGCTGCCGAGATATCGAACCCGGCTTTTGCCACCGACAATTGTGATTGTCGCAGTCACAGCGTTGCTCATTTCCATAGTGGTGTCTTTCGTCATTTCTGCGCCCGCCGCCATATCGGCGTTTGGAATTTGTGCGCTCTCTTTCACAGTCGGCTGGCGTATGTTCGACTCCGCCGCATCGATGCCTCTACGCTCCGTCCTTGCGCTCGGCATCGTCACCGCTGTCGCTAGGCCCGCTTATATCGTGGCTGGTGTTAACGCCGGGTCGGCCATATTTGCGATACTCGCAGTTGTCGCGGCCAGTCTTGTTCTCCTCACGGGATTCAGTGATGACGTAGGCCGGCGATTGGCATTGAGACCATGGCGCGCCCATCGCGGTCTGCAAGGATTTTTGGAAGAACACGGAACAACGCTTGAGCGACCCACGCCGGGAAACGCTGGGCGCCGCAGCCTTCCGCAATTGATTCGCGCCGGATTGTACGAGTCAACAGCGGGTGCTCGATTCGGAAGAATCCAACTAATCTCGTTTCAGATAATCTTGATCAGCGCTTTTGGCTGGATTGGACGCGCGTCTTCAATGGTCGGGACGATTCCAATGTTCTTGGTAGCCTTCTCCGGAAGTCAGTTGAAGGATGTCTTCCCATATCCTTTGTCCCGCCAAAAAAGAGCAAACGCATTCTTCGCTTCGAGTCTTTTCGACGCGGTGACGATGACAACAGTGATTGCGATCGCGATCGTCGCACTCGTAGAGCTTGGCCTGTGGCGCGAGGATCCGGCTGCCTCGATGAAAACTCCCGCGGATGCATTACTGCGACTGACTTTTCTGTTCTTGTTCGTACCGCTGGTGCAGTTTGCACAAGCTCACTCGCCTGCGTTCACGCGAAGAAAACCTGTCTCAGCGCGCCAATACGTCACTTTCACTCTAGCAATGCTCGCATGGGTTGGCGCAGCGGTCTCGGCTCATTTCGCGTTCGAGCATCTCACGAGCGGCCTTTCGTGGAGAATCGCCGCAGGCGTGCTTCTCGCTTCTTTTATTGCCGTTCAATTTGCGTTCTGGATCTCGCTCCGTTTTTACTTCGCGCGTCGGGATTTCCGGCTCAATTGAGCAAATCGAGACGGATTGTCCGTTGCACTCTCTCGGACACAGATCGCGAGAGTTTCAATGAATCTGTTACTGAAGTTTCGGTTACCGTTTGCTGTTGTCACATTGACCACGCTGGCTGGATGTAGCAGCGACACGACCAGCCCCACAAAATCAGGTCAACCGGACGTCGAGGCGGTTTCGCAAATCTCGATCGATGGAGTTGTCGGTAAAATTGCCTCATCTCCTCCAACGATCCGCGTAACAGACAGCAAAACACACAAACCACTTGCGGACATTCCTGTCGAGTTCTCGGCTCTCGATGGTGCCGGTTCAGTCACGAATAACCTCACGGCCACGGACTCGATGGGGCTTGCTTCAGCCGGAAAATGGACTTTCTCAACCCGCACCAGCAAGAATTACTTGAGCGTGTATGTAAATGGAAAACTCTCGTTGCTCTTCACGGCAACACTGAAGCCCGACATTCCAGCTCATTTCGTCCCAATAACTCCGATCGATCAGGCGGGATTGCCCGGTACTGAAATAACAGGACCAGGAGTTTACGTTCAGGATCAGTATACGAATCCGGTGCCCGGGATTGCTGTGTCATTCGCGCTTCTCGATCAGCGCACCCGGTCTCTCGAGCGAACGACGGGGATTTCAGATAACGCCGGACTTGCCACAAGCGGCGGATGGGCGCTTGGCTCTACGCCAGGGACTACTCACACAACGGCGAGCGTTCCGGGTATCGAGAGTCTCGTGTTCAACGCGCACATCCTCGATCCCGCGAGTATCAAATGGTATACACTCGACAGTGTACGAATTGGCACGAACGAGTTGACGGCGACTTCAAGCGGTATCAGCGACGCGCGATTCGGCATAACTGGCTTCGATCCGTGCCTGTGCAAAAAGCAGGACGGATACTTCGTCGAGGAGGTCGTTTATTCCGCCGTTGGGGGGGCGATCGATAACACGTCGGGGAATTATTCGCTCGATGGTCCGACGTTGACGATTTCATCTCTGACCGATCCCGGGACGATCCAGAATGGAAAGGTATATCTGGTGCGACGGGATCCGGATTTCGGATTCGTTTTCACCTGGGTCTACAAGGAGTTGAGCCAATGATGCCCAACGTGTCCGTAGCTTCCCGCATCGCAGTTGGCGCTACGCTGCTCCTGATGATTGGCTGCCGAAGCGACACGTCGACCAGCCCGATAGGAGAGCAACGCACTCTCGCAGTCGAAGCGGTATCGCCTAGCTCGATTTCCGGAATTGTTGGGGCTGTCGCGTCGCCGACTCCTGTGATTCGCGTAACCGACGGTAAGACTCACCAACCGCTGGCGAATATCCCCGTCGAGTTCGCTGTCGATGGAGGCGGCTACACTACAAACGGCCGGGGCGTCACTGATGCCGCAGGACTTGCTTCCCCGGCAGTATGGAGTTTTTCCATCCGACCCGGATTGAGTTATCTGGACGTGTACGTGAACGGGACGTCGAGGCTGCGGTTCAAGGCATCGCTCGAGCCGGACGTGTCGGCAGAGCTCCTTCCTGTGACACAAGTTGATCAGGCCGCTTTGCCTGGCTCCTCAGCAAATGGACCAACTGTGGAAGTTCGTGATCGATTCGGAAACGACGTTTCAAAGGCGAGGGTTTCATTCATAGTTACAGAAGGCGCTGGGACTCTTCAAAATTTGTCAGGCACATCCGACGACCATGGGCTCGTGAGTGCAGGGAGCTGGAAGCTGCCTTCAAAGCCTGGCCACTATCGAGCCACTGCGACCGTTGCAGGTGCTGACGCGATCACCTTCGATGCGGAGGTGCTCGATCCAGCGACGATCAAATGGTACGCACTCGAAAGTATAGCTAACGGATCAACCCGCTATACGCCGATCGAGTTCGGCGTGGCCGACGCGCGGATAGCGCTCTCGCCCTTCGACCCGTGTTTTTGCAGGAACCAGCAGGGTCACCTAATCGACCAAGTTCGTTATGCGGGTTTTGGTGGGCAGACGGACGGTACCTCGGGCCGCTATTCTCTTGTCGGATCGACGTTGACGATCCCTTCTCTCTCAGAGCTTGGATCCTTCACTGCAGGCGAGCTGCTCATACAGCGACCCGATCCTGATTCCGGCGGATTCATGACCTGGGTCTATAAGGCGATCGACACACCATGAATCCGTGCAGACACAAGCGCGTCAGCTTATCCCCTGCTTGATTGCTGTCGTCCCAGCATCAGCAAACGTGTCGATCTCATCGAGAGTCGTATACACGTTCGGAGTAATTCGAATACCGTTGAACTCGGGATGGAGAATCGGCGTGTTGACGATTCGGTAATTCGACATCAACCAGTTGCCGAGGTTCGAGACATCGAGACCGTCGACACTGAACAGCCCAATCGCACCCGACGTCTTCCCTTCGAGCGGAGTCAAAACCTTCACCCGCGGACTCTCCGCCAATAACCGCTTCGCCCAGCGATCGCGCAGGAATCTCAGTCGCGCAATCTTCCTCTCGGCGCCAATTCCCCTGTGAAACGCGAGCGCGGCCGAGATCGCGTTGTGATTCGCCGCCGGATGCGTTCCGATCTCTTCGTACTTTCTGATGTTGTCATCCTGGCTCGCCCCAGCCGCCATCAACGGCCACAACGCTTTCTGCTTTTCCTTTCTCACATACAGGAATCCAGTTCCAATCGGAGCGAGCAGCCACTTGTGAAGACTCGTCCCGAAATAATCGACGCCGAGCTCATCGCGCGTGAACGGGAAATGCGCGAATGAATGCGCGCCATCGATCAGGACTTCGATTCCGCGCGGCTTCGCGAAATCCACAATTTCTTTCACCGGCATTATCTGCCCGGTGAGATTCGTTATGTGCGGAAACTCGATCGCCTTCGTCCCGGGCGTCACCGCAGACATTATCTGCTCAGCGATGTAATGCAACGACGACGGCGGGACCTTGAACGCCACCTGCTTGAGAACGATTCCCTCGCGCCGCTCGCGCTGCTGCCACGTCGTGATCATTCGACCGTAATTCTGATTCGTTACGACAATCTCATCGCCGCGCTTCAGATCGAGACCCATGATCATGATCTCGTTCGCCTCTGACGCGTTGCGCGTAATTGCCATCTCTTCAGGATCACATCCGAAATCGCGCGCGAGATCTCGCCGCACACTCTCCACACGCGGCTCGAGCACTCGCCACATGTGCTCGGCGGGCGACTCATTCGAGAATTTCAGATCGCGGATCATCGCTTCGAGCACATGGCTCGGCGTCGGCGAAACACCGCCGTTGTTCAAGTTGATAAGGGTGCGGTCGGTATCGAACGCTCGCTGTATCTCGGTCCAATAGGCCTCATCGTCAGCCAGCTCATCGGGCCGCTTGTCACCCGCAACGACATTCGCTCGGAAAAGGGACCCAATCGCGTTCGGTCGAAAAACCGCGGTCGTTGCGAGCCCCGCACTTGCCATCCCCGAGAGGAAATCGCGGCGTGTAGTCATGCAGAGATTCTATTACGTTGGCGCGCAACCCGCGAGGAAGGTCTCTCGGAAATACGCAACGGGCACCGGGCCCATACCCATGAATCGCTCGTGAAATCTCTTTTCCGAGAATCCTGCGCCGGTTGTTGCCTTACACGCTTCGCGTAACTCGATGATCGCGTTCTTTCCAAGATTGTACGTGATCGCCTGCGTAGGCCACTTGGAGTAGCGGTAAATCGCGCGTAACGCGCTGTCGGCGACTGCGCGCGCGGAAGGATCGGTCGCCGCGTTAGTTCTCGCGTTCGGAACGAATGAAACGTGTTCCGTGAAGTAGTCGATCGCCTGATCGAATGTCATGCGACCGGTGTGCAGTCCAACGTCCACGCGAATGCGAACCGCGCGAAGAAGTTGTCCCTGCAGCTCGTAGAGATATTCGCCGGGCGAATAGAATCCGTATTTGTGATTCGCCGCGGGCTCGGCCATCAGCTCTTCGCTGTACAGACCCCATCCCTCGAGCGCCATCGAGTCGCTCCACATCGACGACGAATCCTCAACCGCACCCGGCGTCAGCCAGCGAATGTTGGAGATCGAGTCCGCGTGCTGATTCATGTAGCGGAAATGCCAGTCGTGACCGGGAAATCCTTCGTGCACAGCTGTGTCGGCTACAGATGCGAAGTTGTTGAGCTTCAATGCAGCCGGATCATTTCCAGTCGGCGTCAAATAAAAGCGACCGACACCAGTTTTCTTGAATGGCGGCGCCGGATAGTAAGCCGCGTCGATTGTGCTCTGCAAAACCGGCGGCGTTGGCACAACGTCGAGGTGATAATTGGCGGGAATGTCAAACAGATTGCGTTCCCGCCCGTACGCTACCGCGCGCTCGCCGGCATCTCTGTACCACTTGAAGAGCTGATCGTCGTTTTTCGGCGAATCCTTCGAGAGAAAATCCATCACTTTCCGAATGCCGAGGTTTTTCTCTGCATCGGTATTGAAGGAGATTCCCATTTTCGCGTCAGCGGCAAATTCGCGCGCGACGTCCACCATCTTCGCGGTGTAAAGTGCGACC
>JBGQKT010000048.1:0-18505 GCA_041499635.1 Gemmatimonadaceae bacterium | reverse complement strand
GACCCCGAGATTTATCGAGCCGTTTTGCGCGGCACGCTCGAGCTCAGCAGCGGAATCGAATCTCGTGATCCCCGCGCCACTTCCTCCGATGTTTGCCTTGACCACGACAGGGAAGCGCAAGCCGGTCGCCGCTCGCGGAGCCAGTCTCGGATTGTTGATGACGCGACTGGCTGGAAAGGGAAGGCCCAGCTCCTCGAGGATATCGAGCTGAAATGCTTTTGAGATCTCCATCGAATACGCTTCAGTCCCGTTCACTACGGGAACGCCAAGTCGCTCGAGATGCCGAAGCCACTGCAGAGTATAGAAAGTGGATTCGGCTTCGCTCCTCAGGTACGCAGACGGACTCGCACGATTAAACACGAGCGAATAGGGCGATTTCTCTTCCGATGGATCGAAGCTGTGGGCGTTCGCATCGAGCTGCACGAATGGAATCTCTCTTCGCTCGAGCTCGGCAAAGAGTGGCCGGAACCAGTCGGGGTGCTCGTAGAAAATTGCAATTGGCTTGTAATTCCGTGTCGGCATCTCTCGATCTCTTGTTGAAGTGCGAAAACACAAAAAAGCCGCGCTCTGGATGGAGTCGCGGCCGAATCGGCGTTGAGGGCGTCGTGCCCTGCTGGTTATCTCATTCGCTTTATGATCGCGAGGTAGCGCCCAGCACTCCCGCTGTGAAAGAAGGATGTAGATAACACATGCAAACCTGGCGCTCAGCGATCATCATGCGCGGAAGGTATTCAGACATGCGGCGTTGGCGCAACCCTGACGCATCAAAAACTGATCTTTAACCCGCCGGTTATCGTCCGGCCGGGAACTACAGTAATGTTGTCGGGCTCACCCGTCTGATTGTCGAAAAGATTCTCGCCGTGAACATTGAGCGAGAGCCCGCCACCCAGACTGTAGTTGAAGTTTCCGCCGAGGCGGGTGACACCTTCGTACTCTCGCCAATAAGTGCGTAGCTGCGCGCCCCAGAATTCGCCGAGCGTGTGCGTTTGATTTTGAAACGCTGAAGCAAGTGCAATGCGATCGTAGTTCACCCAATCGCTTGCGCGCGACAAGCTCCATGATGTGGACCAACGCTTCTGTGTCACCGATGCGCTGATGCCAAGCGTCTTTGAAGGCACTTCGAGCATTCGGTCCCCGACGCGTAGATCGCCGGTGTAGCCCGTCGCTAATTTCTCTACTCTGCTTGCGACAGTGGAATAACTCGCGCCGAAAGAGAATTCTCTCGCGGTGATTGCTCCCTCGAGCTCCCAGCCGCGATTCGTTATCTCGCCGACGTTCTGAAGCTCATAGACAATGCGACGCGGCCGCGTGCTGTCGCCGAATTGTATTGGCGGCGCGATGCTCACCGGCTGAATCAATCCCGACGCGCGCTGATCGAAGCGCGTTACGTGAAATGCCATTACGCGCCCGACAAAAAGATCTGCGCCAGTTTCTATTCCCGACTGCTTCTCGGCCGAGAGAGGCTGACTGAAGGGCGATCTGTTCAGACCCATCAGTGTTCCCGCACGGCTGCTCGTTTGCGCCGGTCGTATCCCCTTGCCGTATGCGCTGCGAATCTTCACAGTCGCGAGACCGAGTGAGCGAACGAACGCCACGCCGAACATTGGAAGGGACTCCCATTCACCGATTCCACTCAAGCCCGTATTGCGCTCGAGTCTCAATCCGGTGTTGACGAAGAATTCATCGCGCCACGACGCGTTGGTCTGCGCAATGATGCCAGTGTTACTTCGCGTATCGACAATCGACGTTGTCTGCGTCGGTGAAGTCGGTGGGCTACCTGACCCCGACGGTGGAAGATTGTTTCCGCCAATGCCACTCGTTTCGCCAGTAGGTTCAGGTCGATCACGATCGCCCGGGCGGTAATAAGCAAACGGCGCTGTCGTCTCTGTGTGATCGCGTATCAGCGAAGTCTCGGCGGCAAGAGTGACTGTCGCTGCTGCAGCGTCAGAATCTCCGAATTGCGCGACTGTGCTTGCGCGAACGGTTCCGCGAATGGCGTTTCCCTGCGCGGCGCGCAGAGCCGAGTCGCTCGCTGACGGAAACGCTCCATCGAGAACAGTTCCACTCTTCAGCTTGTAGCCGTCAAAACCGGCGACGACCGAGTTAGTCCAGCGATCTCCTGGTCTGAACGTCGCGACTGCGCCAACGGTGTACTGCCGCACCGTTTGACGATCGGTTGAATCCGGGAATCCCGAAGTGCCATTCGTGAACCCCGCGAGAAGCGGACTCGAAGGAGTGTGCGCATCCTGCGCGAAAAGTCTGAATGTTCCGGTTACGACACTGCGTGCACCGACGAACCGCACGCCACCATTCGCTGCGAGCTGGCGACTGTACGCGTCTGGAATGAATGCACCAAGAGTTGTGAGAGTCACGCCGAGTCGTGCCGAACGAACACCGGTGCCGTTTCGGAAAGCGAACGAATGGCTTTGCGCGAGAACACTTCCGCCGGCAAACTGACTTGCTGAAGCGCCGCCCGAGGTCGCCAGCTGCGCGCGCGGCGCTCCACCTTCGGTGCCTTCCTGTCGTGTGACGATGTTCATCACGCCGCTGATCGCATCGGCGCCGTAAAGCGCTGCGCCCTGCGGACCGCGGATTACCTCGATGCGTGAAATCGCATCGGGGTCGAGCATCGTGACAAGAAGAGAATTCGCGACTTCGATTCCATCGATATAAACCTTCGGATAACTCACGCCGAATGAACTCGCTCCGCGAATACTTCCGTAGCGGGCGAGGAGATTGAGCGGCGACTGGTCCCATAACCAGAGTCCGGGAACATTTCCGTCGAGCACGGTCGAAAGCGATCCTGCACCACGCTGCGAGATCTGTTGTCCGGTGATCACGTCGAGCGCAATCGGAAGTGAGCGCTGCGATCCGCCTGCTGCGCTTCCGGTAACGACCACGCGATTGAGAACACTCACCGCGCGCAACATCGTCACCGTCGGTGCAGTTTCGGCGGTCATTGTTGCAGGCTTTGGAGCGAGCACTACCTGATCGTTGCCTGCGTCAACCGGATGCAGTGAGGTCCCATCGAGAAGATCGATCAGAACGTCACCTACCGATGTGGATTCGTATGTCAAACAAACCGAACGTGAAAGCGGCAGTTGTTCGGCTGTATATGAAAGACGGACGTGCGCAGCAGCAGAGAGACGATCGAGTGCTTCAAGCAGTGAAACATCGCGACCATGAAGCGAGACTCTTCGGGCGAGTGCACCGTCCCACTCCGTTGCGGGTGTCGCAGATGCGCCGCGGGCGGACGGTGGACAAGTGGACTGTGCACCGGCTGCCCGTGAAGTAAACGAGGCGGCAACAGCAAGGACGCACCAGAGCGCGTATCGCGCGCCGTTGCGTCCAAGACGAATTATTTCAATCGTCCGCTTCCTCCGTTAATGCTTACCTTTTCGCGCGCACAATCGCGGTATCGCCATGACGCTCGATATCCGCGCCCAGCACCAATCGTATTACGTCAAGCACGCGCTCCGGCGTCTCGCCCGAGAACGTTGCAGTAAGATGTCGCGTTGCAAGTGAAGCATCCGGAACACGCAGCTCGATTCCGTACCAGCGATTCAGCGAAGCTGCAACTTCGGAAAGCGGAGCTTCACGGAACACAAGCTGGTGTCGCAGCCATGCAACATCTTCCGGGCCTGCGCTCTCTTTTATTGTCTGACCATCAGAACGCACAACGCCTTTCTCGCCAGGCTTTAGAACAATTGCACCGCGTGACGCATTCCCGCCACTCCGAATTGGACTCGTACCCTGAAGAGCAACTGATCCCTCGGTCACCGATACTGATACACCGTCCGCCGCATCAGTTCGAACGGCAAACTTTGTCCCGACGTCCTGTATCGTTGCGAGCAGAGCGTGTGCAGTGAACGGTTTTGACGAATCGTGTACGACGTCGAAGTAGACATCGCCGCGCACATCCACTTCACGACTCTTCACGCCATATCCCGCTATGACTTTGACCGAGCTCAACGGACCCAGGACAATTCGAGTTCCATCGGGGAGCTGAAGCGAATCAAGAACGCCAACACCGGTGGCGACCATTGGAGCGGAAGCCAAAACTGGGTTTGTGCTCTTCGGCGTTCGCATTGTGAGATACGCTGCAACACCGACCGCGAGCAACGCAGCTGCGGCCAATGCCGGGACCGGCACGTGCCACCGTACCGGTCGCCGGGCGTCCACAATCGGGCGCCTGAATTCGAGCGGCCGGGTTGCGGACTCATTGCGCCGAGCCTTCACTCTGCGGAGAGCGGCTTCGACGTCGAGATCCGTCGGAATTGCCGATGCCATTTGTCGAGTGACCGCCGCGAGCGTGTCGAGCAGATTCTTGTCCGCGGGCTGCGCTGCAAATCGTGCTTCGAGTCGCTCGACTTCGTCGGGCGGACTTTCGCCGGCAACATAGCGAGCGAGCGCTTCCCAGTCAGCGTCGTTCATGTCGTCTGGGCTCAGTCTACCATCTGTCATACCCTAATTAACACCCGGGGCCCTTATTACCCCTAATCCAGAGGTAAATTGTGCCAATGCCGCCCCCCGACGAGCTTCTCGACCGCCTACGACGGGGCGATGAAGCAGCATTCGACGCGATTTTCCGGACATGGTACCCGTCGCTCGTCAGGTCTGCTGAATCCATAGTACGCTCTCATGCCGTTGCTGAAGAAGTCGTGCAGGACGTGATGCTCGAGCTTTGGCGTCGCCGTGAAAAATTAGCCGACGAGAGCTCGCCGCAAGCCTATCTGTTTCAATCAACACGCAACCGGGCGCTTAACCACGTTCGCCACGAGCGCGTCGAGCGAAAGAGTGAGCCGGAGCTGGTGCGGCAAAGTGAGATGCGCGAATCGGCTCCATCGCAGCTTGTCGAAGAGGAAATCGATCGCGCGCTCAAATCAGCTGTGGCGGAATTACCGGAGCGTTGCCGGGAAGTGTTCGAGCTGAGTCGCACGCATGGACTCAAATACTCAGAGATTGCGACGACATTAGGGATCTCAGTGAAAACAGTCGAAGCACAAATGGGTAAGGCGCTAAAGACACTGAGAGTCAAACTCGCGCCATGGCTACCTCAGAGTAATACGCTGTAAAAACCGGCGACCGGCAGTGACGCAGTTTCTCGGACCTCGGTAATCGGTTATCGGCCAGCTGGTATCGGCCACCTGATCGTAGGGGTACCCCCACGATCACGTGTTGCTTCTCCTGAACGCCGACGCAAGGCGACGGCAACAAACTGGAGAACGACAACGATGAAAGGATTGCTGCAACGAATGACCGTCGCCGCGCTGGCTTTTGCAGCTGTCGCGTGTCTCGATACGACGAGTCCATCGAGCTCCCTGCTATCAATCAGTGACGCACTCGTAACACTTCCCGCCGGATTTTCGGCAACGAACAACACGTTTGCGTCCGACAACGGTACGACCGGAGCGTTTCTTCCCCCAGACCGTGGACATGACCACGGAATGGGCGGACGTGGAATGATGGGTGGCGGGATGGGACCAGACTTCCTCGGCGGCGTTGGATTTGGAAGAGGCTTTGACGGTGGTCCATTCGGGTTCGGTCACCTCAACAGCGATTGCGCATTCTCGAGCTCGACCGGTCGAGTGAAGTGCCCGGCAGTAACCGACTTCCGCGGTCTGACAATCGTCAGATCTGCTTCATATAAGAAGGCGGACGGGACGGTACAATCCGCGCCTGACAGCACGACCAATACGGTCAACCAGCAGATATCCGTGACCGGTACAGTTACTCGTCGCGACAGTGCAGTGTCGACAGTGAATAATTCGAGCGATCGCACGGTAAGCGGGCTCGCAGTCGGCAGCACTCAGCGAACCGTCAATGGTACTTCGCGTGGTGAAGAGTCGACGTCAGGAAAGAACGCTGACGGTCCATTCGTCGCGACTCGACTCGTTGGCGATACGGTGTCGGGGTTGATCATCCCAGTGGAATCGGGCAGGCCAACTTATCCGACCGCCGGCTCAGTGATTCGATCGATGCATTCGTCAGTGACTCCCGCCGGTGGCTCGGCGACAGTTCATGATCGACGAGAAGTGATTACCTACAACGGGTCCGCGACAGCGACGATCACGATCACTCAGGATGGAACCACGAAGACCTGCACATTACCCCTGCCTCACGGCATGCCGGTCTGTCAGTAACCTCCCGGTAGCTATCCCAAGTGAGCGAGCCCGCCGCGTCGATGGTGATGCAGCGGGCTCGTGACGTTTACGGGAGTGGTTATCTTCCGCGACGTGTCGAGTCTTCGAGTTCTCACCGCTACGAGATACGTTCAACCTCTGCGTGAAGGTGGGTCGCTTCCCGCGATAATCGATACGGATGGAGGCGACTTATTCGTCGCGAAGTTTCGTGGCGCGGGGCAGGGAGCAAAAGCATTGATCGCCGAAGTGATCGTGGGGGTCCTGGCGCAGGAGGTGTTGCCCATTCCGGAGCTCGCTCTGATCGACATTCCGGAAACGTTCGGACGATCTGAGCCGGATCCTGAGATTCAGGATCTTCTGCGCGCGAGTCATGGCATCAATTTCGGAATGCGCTATCTCGACGGTGCGTTCAACTTCGACGGCTCAGCGGCAGGCGATCTCATCACGCCGAACCTTGCCGCGTGTATCGTGTGGTTCGATGCGTTCGTAACGAATCCTGATCGAACGCATCGAAACCCCAACATCCTGATCTGGAACAGGCTGCCCTGGCTCATCGATCATGGCGCTGCGCTGTATGCCCATCACGACTGGCAATCGGTGAATGAAGCGCGAACCCGATCGCCATTTCCGTTGATCAAGGATCATGTGCTGCTGTCATGTGCCGGCGATATCGAGAAAGCGGATGATCAAATGTCGAAGCGTTTTACCCGCGAGGTGATTACGCGCGCCGTTGACGCTGTGCCTGATTCACTGCTCATGGACAAGACCGTCACCGCCGATTTCCTGACTCCGAACAAGTCGCGCCGCAGATATGTCGATTATCTCGAGACTCGACTCGAGGGTCGACGTGCATTCGTCGGCGAGGCGATCGAAGCGCAAGGTCGCGGCGCGCGCATTCCACGTCAGCGTCTGGCTGCCCGTCGATGAAGAAGCGCGTGAAGTCGTTGGCTCCCGACGACGATCAGATCGCGTACAACTTTGCGGTGCTTCGCGTCGTACCTCACGTGCATACGGGAGCGTTCGCACCTGTGGGTGTAATCGTTCACGCGCGGACGACGGAGTTTCTCGACATGCGCGTGATCACGAACAAAGAAGAGCTCAGCAGTCGCGCGCATGGTGTGGACGTTGCACTACTCGTCAAATATCTGAAGTCATGCAAAGCGATTTGCAAAGGCGACGAGAAAGCGGGACCGATTGCGCTCGCTCCACCGTCGGAGCGTTTTCACTGGCTCACCTCACCGCGATCGGACGTGATTCAGTGCGGCCCTGTCCATGAGGGACTCACGAACGATCCCGAGGGCGTCCTCGATGCCCTGTTTAGGAACATGGTCGCTACCCGCTAACCACTCCCCGCTTACTTCGGCGGAGGCTTCAGCCCTCTTTCTTCAAGAAGTGGCTCGACGCTGGGATCGCGTCCCCGGAATGTGCGGTACAGCGTCGCAACATCCTGGGTGCCACCGCGTGACAGAATCATGTCACGGAAGCGTTGACCGTTCTCACGCTTGAGTCCGCCATTCTCCTTGAACCACGCGTACGCGTCGTCGTCGATGACTTCGCTCCAGAGATAGGCGTAGTAGCTCGACGCGTATCCACCGCCCCAGATGTGCGCGAAATATGATGTGCGATATCGCGGCGGCACCTCGTACATGTCGACGTTGAATTTTTTGAGCGCTGCAGTCTCGAATGCATCAACGTCCTGCTGCGATGAGCCGGGCGGCAACGTGTGCCACGTAATGTCGAGCAGCGATGCAGCGAGGTACTCGGTCGTTGCAAAGCCCTGATTGAAAGTCTTCGCTGCTTTGATCTTGTCGACCAAAGACTTTGGCATCGGCTGGCCGGTTTGGTACTGCTTCGCGTAATTCGCGAACACCGTCGTATCGAGGGCCCAGTGCTCATTGAACTGCGACGGGAACTCGACGAAGTCACGCGGCACATTCGTTCCCGATAGCGTCGGGTACGTCACCTTCGAAAACATTCCGTGCAACGCGTGGCCGAATTCGTGGAACATCGTCGTCACGTCACTGAACGTGAGCAGCGCAGGCTGTCCCGCTGCGGGCTTCGTGAAGTTCGCAACGTTGTACACGACAGGCAGCGTGCCCATGAGTCCCGACTGATCGACATATGAATCCATCCACGCGCCGCCGCCCTTGTTGTCGCGCTTGAAGTAGTCGGCGTAGAACAGCGCGAGCGGTTTGCCGTCCGCGTCAGTCACTTCGAAGACGCGAACATCGGGATGATAGGTCGGAATGTCCTTCCGCTCCTTGAACGTCAATCCGTAGAGCTTATTCGCAGCGAAGAACACGCCGTTCTGCAAAACATTGTTCAGCTCGAAATAAGGCTTGAGCTGCGATTCATCGAGATCGTACTGCGCTTTGCGCACCTGCTCAGAGTAGTACTGCCAATCCCACGGAGCGAGCTTGAATCCGCCGCCTTGCTTGTCGATCAGCGCCTGCATCTGCGAAGCTTCCGAGCGCGCCTTGTCAGTCGCCGCCGGCACCATGTCGGTCAACAGCTTGAGTGCCTGACTCGGCGTCTTCGACATTTGGTTGTCGAGCGCGTAATCGGAATAGGTCGAGAAGCCGAGCAGCTTCGCCTTGTCTGCACGCAGCTGAGCCAGGCGCGTGATCGTTGCTCGCGTATCACTTGAATCACCGTGCTCGGTGCGTGTCGTCGACGCAATGAACAGACGCTGACGCACAGCGCGATTTTTGAGTGATGTCTGCGCGGGATGCTGCGTCGTGTTCTGCAATGGGATCACCCATTTCCCGGTGAGACCGCGCGACTTGGCAGCATCTGCCGTGGCGGCAATCTCGCCCGGGCTCATGCCGTCGAGGTCAGCGACGTTGTCGACGACGAGTGCTCCGGCTTTAGTCGCTGCGAGCAGCTTGTTCTGGAAATCCGTCGAGAGCTTCGCTTCTTCCTGATTGAGCGAGCGAAGGCGAGTCTTGTCAGCTTCCGAGAGCTGCGCGCCAGCACGGATGAAATTCTTGTAGTAGAGATCTACGAGAAAATTCTGTTCGGGATTGAAGCCAGCTGTCGCTCGATTGTCGTAGATGCCCTTGACGCGCTGGAAGAGTTTGCCGTTGAGAAAAATCGCGTCGCTGTGAGCGGCGAGCTTGGGCGCTTCCTGTTCCTGAATTCGCTGAAGGGTCGAATCGGTGTTCGCGCCCGTAACCGCGTTGAACGCTTTCGACACGCGAGTGAGCAACCCACCCGACCGCTCCATTGGAACGATCGTATTGTCGAACGTTGCAGGCGTGGTCTGGTTGGCGATGGCTTCGATTTCGCCGATCTGCTCCTTCATTCCGGCTTCGATCGCCGGCTGGTAATCCGAGTCCTTGATTCGATCGAACGGCGGCGCCTGGAATGGCAGCGCACTCTGCGCGGCGAACGGGTTCGACTGCGAGAGTAAGCCTGCTCCGTCCGATGTAGTCGCCGTGGTTGAGGGATACTGCGACGTCGTCGCTGCGCATCCAGCGAATGTCAGGGAGGCTGCGGACCAAATAACAACGCGATAGTTCAACATGCGTGGAGATCTCCTCGATTTAGGTAGTGCAATGACGCAATAAGTCATACACCAAACAGGGCGAAAGAGTTAGTACCTAAACGATACTAAATTGCCAAACCCTCACGTAATATCGCAGGTTTGGGAATGACGCCGACCGGCACGCTCGTGTTGCTCTTCTCGATCGCCACGGCCGTCGCAATCGCCACGCGACGAATCCCGATTCCATACACTGTCGCACTCCTGATTGCCGGGCTCGGCCTCGGAGTACTCGGCATAATCGAAGCGCCACATCTCACCAAAGATGTCCTCTTCGTGGTCTTCCTGCCGGGACTCCTGTTCGAGGGCGCTTTTCACATCGACCTCAAAGATTTCCGCCGAAACTCTCTTACAATCACTGCGCTCGCACTGCCTGGAGTGGTCGTCGGGATCGGATTGACCGCGCTTATTGTGACCGGTGCATTTTGTGTTTTTGGATTGCACGACACCTTCACTCTCCGCCACGGCCTCGTACTGGGCGCATTGCTCGCCGCAACTGATCCAATCGCGGTGATCGGTTTGTTTCGCACGCTGCACGCGCCGAAGAGACTCGAGCTGCTCGTCGAGGGAGAGAGCCTCTTCAACGACGGCACGGCTATCGTGTTCCTCGCACTGGTACTGCAGTTCGTGCAGGGCAGCGATGTGAGCATGCTGCGCCTGGCGCTCGATTTCGTTCTGATCGCAGGAGGTGGAGTACTGATCGGTGGTGCCTTCGGAATAATCGCTTCGCTCGTTGCGAAACAGATCGACGATGCGATGATCCAGATCACACTTACGGTCATTACTGCGTACGGATCGTTCGCGCTTGCCGACAGCCTTCAATTGTCAGGAGTCATTGCGACTGTCACCGCGGGAATGATCTGTGGCAGTTACGGGAGACGTGCTGCAACGTCGAACGAAACGCAGGTCACTCTTGTCGCTTTCTGGGAGTATGTAGCGTTCGCTCTGAATTCTCTCGTTTTTTTGCTAATGGGATTTCAGGTGCTTCCGCTTGCATTGTTCGCTGCATGGAAAGAGACGAGCATCGCATATCTCGCCGTCACTGTCGGTCGAATCGGGATTATCGTCGCGGTTGTCGCTCTACTCAGTCGCACCGAAGAGCGAGTACCGAAGAATTGGGCATGGCCGCTGAGCTGGGGTGGGCTGAGAGGAGCGCTATCGATGGTGCTCGCGCTGAGTCTTCCCGCTGATTTTCCTCAGCGGAATCTTCTCATCGCCATGACCTTCGGAGTCGTTGTCGTGTCGATACTCCTGCAGGGGATGACCATCGCGCCAATGCTGCGACGGTTGCAGATACACGAGGAAGAGGGTTGATACAAAACCCCTACAGTTTGCGCGTCGGGAGTCTTCAGTTTTCCCGTTCGCCGCTATTCAGTAGCATTGCCGGAACGACACATCTGAGCGCAGTTCCTTTGATGGACCCCGATATGTCGTCGCGGCAATGCTACCGCAAAACGCCAAACTGAAAAACAGAAAACTCCCTACGCGCAAACTGTAGGGGTCTTATCCCTTAACCAGTCGGGTGTTTAGGCCGGAGAAGTACTTCTCGTCCGGTCAAATACAACACCGTGATCAGGATCGCAAACGGAATCAGCGACCATAGATCAGCGCTTGGCCCGCTTCGCAATGGATTCGATGCACCGAATGCTTCAATGCTCTTGTTGAATCCGGCCATCGAAGGAACGCCGGCGAGGAATGCGATAAGAATTCCCGCAATCGCGCCGCCCGCGATGTAACCCGACGCCATCAACACTCCGCCGCTCTTATCACCCTCGGCAGTCAGCTGATCACGCGTGAGTCGTGCGCCTGCGTGCTTGCGAGCAATCCATTTGTCGACGCCCAACCGTATGAGACCTCCGATGAAAATCGGCGACGACGATGACAAGGGCAGGTACACGCCGACCGCGAACGCGAGCGACGGAATCCCCGACATCTCGAGAACAATCGCGATAAACACGCCGAGCAACACCAATCCCCACGGAAGTTTTCCGCCGAGTATTCCCTTGATGATGTAGGACATGAGTGTGGCTTTCGGCGCGTCGAACTTTGGAATGGCCTGGCCATTCGGCAGACTGCGAATCGATCCGTTGATGCCGCGATCGACGAAGTACACAGGAGTGCCGGTATCGTCGACCAGGTACTTCTCGGCGTTACCGCCGCTTGGATCCTGACGATGCCAGACGAAATACTCCTTGTTGTCCGGCGCACCGACGGCGAGAACGCCCTCGATTTTTTCGCGGCGATGAAGCGTGCGCACGTCGACTTTCTCGCCAGGCTGAACGCCGCCGGTGGTAAGTCCTTGAACGGTCGTGCCGACGGGAACGTAAACCGATCCAGCCGAGTTGAGCTTGAGAAGAATCGGACCGAGCGCGAGTGCGGAGACTGTTGCGCCAATTAGAATCGCGATCTGCTGATTACGCGGTGTCGAGCCGACGAGAAATCCGGTCTTCAGATCCTGCGACGTTGTTCCGCCATTCGACGCGGCGATGCAAACGATCGCTCCGATCGAGAGTGCGGTGACGTAATAGTTGCTGCCTGTCCAGCCGAGTATGACGAAGGTGAGGCAGGCGAGAAGCAGAGTGGCGACGGTCATTCCTGAAATCGGATTTGACGACGATCCGATTTCTCCTGTAAGTCGCGACGAGACGGTGACGAAGAGAAAACCGAAGACGATAATGAGAATTGCCGCAGCCAGGCGTGCCGCGATGCCGGTTCCGCCGACGTAGAGTGGGCTCGCGAACGCGATGACAACTATGAGCGCGAGCACGCCGATGAGAACGATGTTGATCGGTATGTCGCGATCGGTTCGAGCCTTTGCTGTTGCGCCCGCCATTTTCGACGACGAGTAATCGCTCAATCCACCACGCAGTCCGTGCCAGATTATCGGCAGCGATCGAAAGACGCTTATCAAACCGCCGGCAGCGACTGCGCCTGCGCCGATGTACAAGACATACGCGTTACGAATGGCTCCCGGGCTCATGTCTTTGATGAGCGTCGTACTTTCTGGCGGAAGTGGTGCTGTGAGGAATTGCCCGAAATAGCTGATCATCGGAATCAGAACGAGGTAGGCGAGAACGCCGCCCGCGCACATGATCGATGCGATGCGCGGTCCGATGATGTAGCCGACTCCCAGTAATTCCGGCGAGATCTCCGCCGAGATGGATGCGTTGCGGAACGGCGCGTTGAAGATTTTCTCGGGGACTTCCTTGAACGCCTGGAAGGCGACGTTGGCCGTCTTGTATAGAAGCCCGATTCCGAAACCGGTGAAGATCGTTTTTGCGCTCGTCCCTGGCCCAAGTTTTTCCTGCTCGCGCTTTGCCTCGTCCGACGCGGCCGCGCGTGATTCAGCAGACGCGCCGGCTTTCAGAACTTCCGCGCACGCTGTTCCTTCCGGGTACTTGAGAATTCCGTGTTGCGCGACGATGAGTGCTCGTCTCAGAGGAATCATCATCAGAATTCCGAGCAATCCGCCGAGCACTGCGACGAGCATTACGCGTGTGATCTCGAGGTCGAATCCCAGAATGAGAATCGCCGGCATCGTGACGCCGACGCCGAACGCGATCGACTCACCCGCGGAGCCGGCGGTTTGAACGATGTTGTGCTCGAGGATCGTTGCGTCGCGCGCGCCTAGCTTGGAGAGGAGTCGGAACAGAGTGATGGATATGACTGCGACGGGAATCGATGCGCTAACCGTCAGACCGACTTTGAGAACGAGATAAAGCGAAGAAGCGCCGAAGATGAGGCCGAGTATCGCGCCGACGATGATTGGGACTGGTGTCAGCTCCCGGAGATTTGTTTCGGGCGGTATGTACGGAGTAAACGGTGGTGCTTCGTCGACGAGGGCGATGCGGTCTGGATATTCCTGGGCTGGAACTGTCATGCGGACTCACCTCGTGGGTGGTTGACGAGCATTTGGTACACCGTGGCAAGCGATGCGCCATCTTGCCGGCGGGAAATGTACGGTTTTACCCCTGTGCACGGCGAAGTTACGGGTGGTGTGCGGTAAACGACCGATGCAGGTTATCTCCATGGCCGTCTCCACGACCAATGTTATAACGCAAGATGCGCCTCCGCTGGACGGGGAGGGCAATCGCACTGTGATTATTGCAATCGTCGCGAACATCGGCGTTGGAATCGCGAAAATCATTGCGGGAGTGATGACCGGGTCGAGTGCGATGTTGGCGGAAGCATTTCACTCTATCGCCGATACTGGAAACGAAGCCCTTCTTCTCGTTGCGCAATGGCGCGGGCGCGTACCACCTGACGACGATCACCCGCTTGGCCACGGTCGTGAGGCTTATTTCTGGGCGCTGCTCGCGTCGCTTGGAGTGTTTCTCACCGGTGCCGGGTTGTCGTTTCGGCAAGGCATCAACGAGCTGCGCCACCCGACAGAAGCGGATCATTTTGTAATAGCGTACGTGGTGCTCGTGATCTCGTTTTTCCTCGAGGGTTTCTCACTCCTTCGAGCGTATCGGCAGATCAAGCGTGAGGCCGGAATTCTGAAACGTGAATTCTTTGAGCAGTTTGCTCTCTCATCTGATCCTGTGTCTCGCGCCGTGTTTGCTGAGGATGCGGTGGCAGTACTCGGAAATGTCATCGCGCTCGTTGGAATTGCACTGCATCAGGCGACCGGATCTCCTGTGCCGGATGCCGCGGCCGCAATTCTGATTGGGTTGACGCTCGCTTTTGTCGCTTATGATCTTGCGAGGCGAAACCGCGATTTCATAATCGGGCGACAGGCTTCGCCTACTATAAGACAGGCGATCAGAGACACTATCTGCTCACAGCAAGGAATCATTTCTGCGCCAGAGCTGATTGTGACTTTTCTCGGTCCGCGTCGCGTGTGGGTTGTCGGCCGGGTGAACATCGAAGATGGGTTCACTGCCGTCCAGGTGAAGGAACTGCTCAGCAATGCAGAGGCTGAGCTGAGGCGGCAGTCTCCCTACATCACTCGCGTCGATCTGACTCCGAGTGTCGGTTGATGAGCGGTCGTGTGAACTACGCGCCGATATTTTCTGGTAGTTCGAACGGCAGCTCAAGCGCTTCACCAGGGGCGATCGCATCCCACATCGCGAACAACTCTGCTCTCCGCTGACGAATTGCTGCAAGCTGATCATCGGTGATGTCGATAACCACGTCGGTATGGTGCACCTCGTTGTACAGAGCAATTTTTTCTTTGAGTTCTGCTGCTGTCCATCGAACATTCCCGGCGCGCTCTGCATCGAAGAATCCGACGATGAGCTCTGAAGGATCAGCGTCGGCGGGCAGTGGCCCGCGCGGCCACGGTGTGCCGAAATCAGTCATATCCCAACCTTCGGCAACCAATCCGTAAAATCCGCGACGATGTTTGAGCAGAGTCTCTACTGCATAGTGCGTCAAATCATGTCGCGGGAAAAACCGGCCCACCTGTCCATGGTTGCTCTGCCAGGTTACAGATCCGTCGGCGCGCGTGCAGCTCAACGCTGAAGTGCCGTCGGTGTTTTTCTTGATGCGAATTGTCAGCGCAGCCATGGCGTTTATCGCGCGTTGCCCGGCTTCAGGTACGTGTCGAACCAACGAACTGTCCGCTGCATCAAATCACGCTTGTGTGCGGGATCCTGAAATCCGTGACCCTCGTCGGGATAAACGACGAGCTGTGTTTTCACACCGACATGCTGCAATCCTCGCCAGAACTCGAACGATTGCGGCGCCGGACACTCTGCATCGTGCTCACCAACAACGATCAAGGTCGGTGTTCGCGCATTCGCGATGTAATTGATTGCCGAGCTCTGCGCGTAGACGGCTTTGTCCTCGTATGCGGTTTTGCCGAAGAAGGGAACCATCCACTCGCTGATTCCATTCTCACCCGTATAGCTCAGCCAGTTCGAGATTCCCGCTCCAGCCACCGCTGCTCGAAAACGATTCGTCTGCGTGACCGTCCACATCGTCATGAATCCGCCGTAGCTCCAGCCTTTGATGCCGAGTCGATTTCCATCTACGGGGAATCGGCGAATCACTGTATCGATTCCGGCCATGATGTCGCGTAAATCACCGTGACCAAAATCTTTGACATTTGCTTTCGTGAAGGCTTCTCCCTGACCGTAACTACCACGAGGATTCGGCAGGAACACGAAATACCCAGCCTGTGAAAGGGCGATGAGTTGCTCCGTGTATCCTTCGCCGAGGAAATTCGACGACACCGCGGATGACGGGCCGCCGTGTACATGAACGACCAGAGGATACCGCTGACCCGGATTCAATTGTCGCGGAAAAATGAGAAAGCCCTGAACGTTGTAGCCGTCGTTCCGCCAATGAACGTTCGCCCACTTTCCCCACGAGGGAAAAACGCCGGCGTTAACGCGAGTGATCTGTACGAGACGGGGCGGAGTCCCCGCCCATACTTCCGGCGGTGATGCAAGTGACTCACGTACGAATGCAATTATGCTCCCGTCTCTACTCGCGGCGACAATCGGATTACCCGTCAATGTGCCGAGTGAGGCCCATTCGTCACCCTGCCAAAGTTGAGTGAAGCGTCCGGTCGTCGCGTCGACAATCGCGACCTGCGACGCACCCTGTGCCCACGCCGTCGCGAGTAGTGACGACGGTCCGCGCCACTGGAACGAAGAGACGGACACCGCAGTCTGCGGAGTGATGTCCTTCGGCACTCCACCAGACGCAGGAACGACATAGAGATCCCCGCCGGTAACACCCTGATCGCTCATCAGCCCACCGATATAGGCAATGCGAGTACCGTCGGGCGACCACGTAGGCTGCGCGATTTGATGTGACGGCCGCGCAATCTCTTTCAGCGCTCCCGACTCTGCATCGAGCGAGTAGAGCCGGGCCACCCACCAATTGTTGTTTCCCGATCCGGTCGCAGCGCTCAACACGAACTGCCGCCCATTCGGAGACCAGTCGTATTCATATACGTAGAGATCGCGGGGTGATATCAGTCGCTGTCGCCCCGACGCCACGTCTACAATGGCGAGATGCTGGCGGTCGATGTGCGTGTCCATTACGCCCGTATCACGCGGCGTTGCGGCAAGCGGATTATTTGCCTGTTCACTCGGCGATGAATAGAGAATCGCAATGCGCTGACCATTCGGGGAAAAACGCGCGCCGTGCACCGCACCGGGAATCGTCGCAATTCTTTTTGCGGTTCCACCCCCAGCGCCGACTACGTATAGCGCCGGAGTACCGCTATTCGTTGTCGCGAGAATCGCGACCTGTCGCCCATCCGGCGACCACGCCAATTCAGCTGCACTCCCCGCGTCGCCGCTCGGGAGGGGCACAATATTCGTGAGCCCCGGCTGCAAAACATCGGCAAGCACAACACCGTTCACCGCCGCAGTGCGCGATCTCGATGGTGGTCCGATCCAGCCAATCCTGTGCCCGTCGGGTGAAATCGCGACATGGACGAATCGTCGAACCGCCGGCGAAACCTGAGCCGTCGCAGTCTGGCTCATGGCAAACACGGCAACGACGCAAAAACGACGCAAGGTCATGGCAAGCCCTCGTTGAGATTCCGCGTGGAAAATGACTCGCTGCTACGTTACGGCTCCCCGCCGAAAACGCTAGCGTCGCAGGTGTGGCACACCTACTTTCGAATTCCTTTAGTTCGATCCTCACGAATGCGCTCACAAACACGAAGAATCTTTTCGCGCTCACTCGTCGCGGCAGCTCTTGTTGCGTCTCCACTCGGCGCGCAAGCGACTGGTGACGCGGCCGCGATTCGTTCCGCAGCGCATACATATAGAAGCGCGCACGAACCAGCGATTCTTCGTGAGTTCAGCGATCTCCTGTCGATCCCGAATCTCGCCAGCGATGACGCCAACATTCGGCGCAATGCCAATCGATTGGTGGAAATGCTCGAGCATCGGGGAATCACCGCGAAGCTGCTCGAGGTAGAAGGCTCGCCACCAGCAGTCCTCGGTGAGCTCAATACGCCCGGCGCAACACTAACGCTCGTTCTATATGCCCATTACGATGGGCAACCCGTGGATCCGTCGCAGTGGGTAACGCCTCCCTGGACACCAACGTTGCGGAGCAAATCGCTTGCGGATGGTGGTGTGCCAATCCCGCTGCCGAAGGAAGGTGATCCGGCAATAAGCGGTGAAGCTCGGCTTTACGCTCGATCATCGGGAGATGACAAGGCGAGCATCATCGCGATGCTCAATGCGGTCGATGCGCTAAGGGACGCGAAGCTCAAGCCTTCGGTGAATGTCAAATTCTTTTTCGAGGGCGAAGAAGAGGCAGGCTCACCTCATCTCGAAAAAATGCTGGAGCGTCACCGCGATGCTTTGCGCGCGGATGCGTGGCTCTTCTGCGATGGGCCAAATCATCAAAGCGGACAGCAGCAGGTACAGCTTGGCGTGCGCGGCGTTACTGGAGTCGACATTACGGTATTCGGTCCGACGCGACCACTACACAGCGGTCACTATGGAAACTGGGCTCCGAATCCGGGCGCATTGATCGCTAATCTCATCGCGAGCATGCGCGACGACGACGGTCGAATCAAAGTCGCTCATTTTTACGATGACGTTCGCCCAATCTCCGTGAATGAAAAGAAAGCCATCGATGCGATCCCACCGGTTGATGTCGAGCTTCGACGATCGCTTGGATTAGCTCGCACGGAGGCGAATGACGCCCCGCTAGCTGAGCGTATCATGCTCCCCGCGTTGAATGTCCGCGGCATTCAGGTCGGTGCAGTTGGGGATCAAGCGGCTAATGCCATTTCCAGCGAAGCGCGCGCGTCAATCGATTTCAGACTCGTGCCGAAGCAGACTCCGCAAAGAGTTCGCGATTTGATCAATGCGCACATTGCGCGTCAGGGGTACTT
>JBGQKT010000047.1:0-18782 GCA_041499635.1 Gemmatimonadaceae bacterium | reverse complement strand
GCTTCGCGCGCGGGCGGTGTAGCCGATGTCGTCGCAATTTCGCAGCGCGAAGGACTGACTGAGGACTATCTTTCCGTGTACTTGTCCGGAGCGACAGTACGTCGTCGCGAACGGTTCTCAGCGAATCTCGCAGCGCAAGACGGGCGACTTACAGCCAGAGTAGCATGACGAGTTCAACGCAATCCACAGTTTACATCGAAACGTACGGCTGCCAGATGAATGTCAGCGATTCCGAGCTCATGCTCGGCAAGCTTGAGGCATCGGGCTATCGTTCCGTCGATGCGCCGGAGTCAGCCGACGTCATTCTCGTGAACACGTGCGCGATTCGCGAGCACGCGGAGCAGCGCGTGATAGGCCGCCTTGGCGAAATGAAGAGCAAGATGAAAGTCGGAGCCGTGCTCGGGGTCATTGGCTGTATGGCGCAACGCCTTGGTCCACAGATCCTCGAACGGGCGAGTCACGTCAGTCTTGTTATCGGCCCCGATGGATATCGATCGCTTCCGCTGCTCGTGGAGAGTGCGCGTCGTGGCGCGCGGACAAGCTCGACTAACTTCGATCTCGAGGAGCACTACGAGGATTTCACTCCACGCCGGTTCGATAAAGTGAAAGCGTGGATACCGGTTCAGCGCGGATGCGATTACAGGTGTACGTACTGTATCGTGCCGACGACGCGCGGTCCGGAGCGAAGTCGAAAACTCGACGACGTTGTGCGCGAAACGAGGAGTATCGTGGAAGAAGGAATGTCCGAGGTCGTGCTGCTCGGCCAGACGGTGAATTCCTACAACGACGGCACGCACGATTTCGCGGATCTATTGCGCGGTGTGGGAGCTGTAGACGGAATTCGCCGACTGAGATTCACGAGTCCGCATCCGAACGATTTCAGCGACCGCGTGATTGCGGCGATGGCGGAGACGGACGCCGTGTGCGAGCACGTGCATCTGCCGATGCAGTCCGGCTCGACGCGAGTTCTCAAGCGAATGCTCAGGCGCTACACACGCGATGGTTACTTCGAGTGTGTCGAGCGGCTGCGAAACGCGATTCCTCGATTGTCGGTCACGACTGATGTCATCGTCGGTTTTCCCGGCGAGACGGACGAGGATTTCGACGAGACGCTCTCAGCCGTGCGCGAGGTTGGCTTCGAGGATGCGTTCACTTTCAAGTTCTCGTTGCGCGATGGAACTCCGGCCACACGGTTTCCAGCGAGCGAATCTGTGAGCGATGACGTATCGAGCGATCGCCTCGCGCGACTCATCGAGACGGTGCGCGCGGGCGTTCGAGACAGCAATCTCCGACAGCTTGGACAACGCCGAGAGGTTTTGATCGAGAAGGAAGCTCGGCGCGGCGGATTGTTGCAGGGGCGGACGCGTGATTTCAAAACTGTCATCGTGCCTGGCGAAACCACGATGATCGGCAGCTACGCGACGGTCGAGCTCACCGGTACGACCGGATCTACGTTTACGGGGACGTTCGTTCGCGAGCGCTCTCCGCTTCCAGTGGCGGTTTAAAGATTTCGCCTGCGACGCGCTGATGCGCGTCGAGTAATTCCGGCAGGTTACCGTCGAGCGAAACGCTCCGGGACAAACCACTGCCGCTCATCACCTGGGGATATCTCTGCTTTGCCGCCGCGCTTATCGCCGGCTTCAGCGGGCTTGCATCGATTGGAATTCTGACGGGAGTAGCGGTCTCGATCTTTGCGATAGCAAAACGGGACACGCGACTCGCCGGACTCGGATTTCTTGTTGTCGCCGGCGTTGTGATCGCGCTTCTCTCGGCGGTGCCGGCTCGCCGTTTGACCCGTGAGGAGCGTGCTGCAGCAAATCGACAGACTGACGCCACCGTGCTCGGTCGCGCGCGATTGCGCGCATCGCGCTCGATCGACGCCGTATTTCGTCGCGATGCGCCAATGGCGAAAGCGCTGCTCATCGCGGATCAGCATGAGATATCGCCGGAGATGCGCGATCGCTACGCACGCGCGGGGATCATCCACATGTTGTCGATCTCAGGATTGCACGTTGCAATCATCGCCGGTGCGATGCTCCTGCTATTGCGACTCGCGCGATTACCTCCATCTGTAGCGTCGCTCGGATCGATAATCGTCATTGCGATTTATGTGGCCATCATCGGTGCGCCTCCACCAGCGCTTCGCTCGGCCGCAATGCTCGCGATGGGAACCATTTCTCGAGTGTGGCAACGACCGACGTCACCCTGGGCCTCATGGGCTGCGGGTGCGTTCGTGCCGCTGGTTGTACCGCGAACCGTTCTCGATCTCGGATACCAGCTCAGCGTCGCGGGAATTGCTGGTCTCATAGCGAGCGGCGTACTCGCACGACGCTTACTCGCGCCAAGGATTTCGGGCCTTCGATTGAAGATCGGTCGCGGGCTGCTGACGTCCATCGTCGCAAGTGTCGTGAGCGCGCCATTGGTTATTTGGTACTTCGGACGGATGAGCCTGATCGCTCCACTGTCGAATCTCGCTGCGGGACCGGTGATCAGCCTTCTTCAACCGACATTATTTCTCGCGCTTGTATTCGCGCGGTTTCCTCAGATCGCGGCTTTGTTCGCCGCTGCGGCTCATCCGCTTCTCGTTGCGTTCGATGGAATTGCATCGACTGCGGCAGAAATTCCAGGAAGCTCGATCAACGCGGCACCAACGTTTCTCGCGGTAGTCGCCGCGAGCGCTGCAGTCATCGCGTTGCTCGTTGCGGCTCTCTCGAGATATCCTGGCAAGCCCCTCGTTGCAGGTGCAGCCGCGCTAGCTGTCGTCGCATGGGCGCCCGCTGTTCATCTTCCCTATCGCGGGAGCGTTGAGCTCCACGTTCTCGACGTTGGCCAAGGTGACGCGATTTTGCTTCGCACGGATAAGGGCCATTGGATTCTTATCGATGCCGGCCGGATCTGGGAAACCGGTGATGCAGGACGCTCAACGGTCATTCCCTATGTACTGCGTCGCGGCGGGTCGCTCGAGACATTCATTCTCTCGCACGCGCATGCAGATCACGTCGGCGGCGCAGCGAGTGTCTTTCGTGCATTACATCCGAAAATATTCTGGGACGCCGCATTCGCGCAGGGGAGCAGAGTGTACGACAACTCGCTGCGCGTCGCGCGCGACGAGAAAGTCGAATGGCGACGCGTTCATCCTGGCGATGCAATTCAGCTCGACGGAGTCGGGATCGATTTTCTCGCTCCCGATTCCGTCTGGACCGCATCACTCACCGATCCCAATCTGGCGAGCACGATTGCACTCGTCCGTTATGGCTCGGTGCGTTTCCTTCTTGTTGGCGATGCCGAAGCACCGGAAGAGAACTGGCTTCTCGATCACGCGCGAAGCGAGCTGCATGCCGATGTCCTAAAGGTTGGCCATCACGGGAGCTCAACGAGCAGCACCGACGAGTTTCTCGCTGCGGTTCATCCAAACGCCGCGATAATTTCAGTTGGCGCCGACAATCCGTATGGTCACCCAAGTGCCGACGTTCTTGCTGCACTCGGTCGCGTTGGGGCGCGAGTCGTGCGTACCGATAAGTTGGGAACGATCATTGTGCGAACCGACGGCCACACGATTACACTCGAGGCGGAAGGACAACGATGGGATATCTCACCCGCTTCGCGAGGGCATTGATTGGTGAGCCAATGCGCTTGCCCGATCATTTCGCGCGGCAGTATCCCGAGCTCAAGCGCGTGAGCTTGCGCAGAGGTGGACTTCCGCCCCGAATCGGCGGCTTGATGCTCGGTCAAGCCACCGTCGAGGCGATAACTCTGCGCCGAACAATATTCTTCGGTGCCCATACATCTCTCGACGCGGCGCTGCTTTTGCACGAGTTCCGTCACGTCGAGCAGTTTCTGGAGCGCAGGTCGTTCCCTCTGCGTTACATTTGGGAGAGCCTGCGTCGCGGGTACCATAGAAACTGCTACGAGATCGATGCGAGAACGTACGCCGCACGCCGGCTCGAAGGCTCTCGCGTCCCTCCCGAGGGAGCCTAACGTGAAGCATACCGCCACATCCGTCGTAACAATCGAGCGGTTCATTATCGAACAGGAAAAGCTCCACCCTGAAGCGACGGGCGAGCTTTCCGGAATTCTTTATGACATGGCGTTGGCGGCGAAGATGATCGCCAACAAGGTTCGCAGCGCCGGTCTCGCCGATTTGCTGGGCGCTACGGAAGACATGAACGTTCAAGGCGAGATCCAGCAGAAGCTCGACGTCATCGCGAACGACATCATCGTCAAAGCGGTGGATCACAGCGGACGACTTTGCGCGATGGCATCCGAGGAAGAGCCGGGCATCATTCCGATTCCGGAGAACTTCCGCTGCGGAAAATACTGCCTGCTGTTCGACCCGCTCGATGGATCGTCGAACATCGACGTCAATGTTCCCGTTGGAACGATCTTCTCCGTCGTTCGGAAAATCACGCGAGGCGCACGCGGCGAAATGGAGGATATGCTTCAGCCAGGCCGACGTCAGGTTGCTGCGGGCTACGTCATCTATGGCTCGAGCACGATGCTCGTCTACACAACGGGGCAGGGAGCTCACGCGTTCACGCTCGACCCTTCAATCGGCGAATTTCTGTTGTCACACCAGGATATCAGAATTCCCTCGTCGGGCCGATATCTCTCGGTCAATGATTCGTACGAGCGATTGTGGGATGACAAGGTGCGAATGTTGATGCGTCGTTATCGCGGACTCGACGGTGATCGCCGCGCAATGAGTGTGCGTTACGTCGGCTCGCTCGTGGCAGATTTTCATCGCAACCTTCTTGGCGGCGGCCTGTTCGCGTATCCGTCCAACGCCAAAACGCCCCGTGGAAAGCTGCGCCTTCTCTATGAAGCGAATCCGCTCGCATTCATCGTGGAGCAAGCCGGAGGCGCTGCGACCGACGGACGCAATCGCATTCTCGACATCCAGCCGGACGATCTTCACCAGCGCACCCCTCTCTACATCGGAAGCAAGAGCGATGTCGAGATCGCGAATACGATGCTGAGGGAAGTCGCGAAGGAAGAACGCCCCGTCGCGGCTCGATGACTGACGGGGGCGAGCCCGGGAAATCCTCGCCCTCGGGAATTCCAATCGAGCCGTTCTATCGTCCGGAAAATCCACCGCGCGATTACGCCGCTACACTCGGCAACCCCGGATCTTATCCGTACACGCGTGGGGTCCGCTCCGATATGTACCGCGGCCGGCTCTGGACAATGCGCCAGTACGCGGGGTTCGGTACGGCGAAAGAGACCAACGAGCGCTTTCGTCACCTGCTCGCGGCGGGACAGACCGGACTTTCAGTAGCCTTCGATCTTCCGACGCAAATGGGTCTCGATTCCGATTCGCCTCGCGCCGCCGGCGAAGTCGGTCGAGCGGGCGTTGCGATCGATACGGTCGAGGACATGCATCAGCTTTTCGATCAAATCGATCTCGGCGTGGTCTCTACGTCGATGACGATCAACGCCACCGCGTCAACGCTGCTCGCGATGTACATCGTCGTCGGCGAAGAACGCGGTGTCTCGCGGGAAAAGTTGACCGGGACGATTCAGAACGACATTCTCAAGGAGTACATCGCCCGCGGCACATACATCTATCCGCCGGAGCCGAGTCTCCGGCTTGTATCCGATGTATTTCGTTTTTGCGCGCAGGAGCTTCCGAGCTGGAATCCAATTTCGATCTCGGGCTATCACATCAGGGAGGCGGGTGCGACCGCAGTGCAGGAGCTCGCATTTACACTCGCCAATACAATCGAGTATGTCTCGCGCGCAATCGCCGCTGGACTTTCGATCGACACGTTTGCGCCGCGACTCTCTTTTTTCTTTGCAGCGCATAACGATCTCTTCGAGGAGATCGCAAAGTTTCGCGCTGCGCGGCGCCTCTATGCGCGAATTATGCGCGAGCGATTCGGCGCATCGGATGCGAGCTGTCGAATGCGCTTTCACACACAAACGGGCGGCGTGACGTTAACCGCGCAGCAGCCACTGAATAACGTTGTGCGCGTTGCAGTCCAAGCACTTTCTGCAACACTCGGTGGCACACAGTCACTGCACACGAATGGATACGATGAGGCGTTATCGCTTCCGACCGAAGGAGCAGCGACGCTTGCACTCCGAACGCAACAGATCATCGCGTATGAGTCAGGGATCGCGAACACGGCTGATCCGCTCGCCGGTAGCTACTACGTCGAGTATCTCACCGACGAGATCGAGAGACGCGCATTGGAGCTGATCGAGCGGACCGACGCGCTTGGAGGCGCAGAAACCGCAATCGCCGAAGGGTTTTTCCAGGAAGAAATCGGGCGCAGCGCGTACGAGCATCAAATGAGAGTCGAGACTGGCGCGACCGTCGTTGTCGGTGTGAATCGCTTTACCGATGATTCACCGCCCCTGGAAATCTCCTCACCGGATTACGGGGGCCTCGAAGCAGATCAAGTCTCGTCATTGAAAGCGACAAAGCAGAAGCGCGACAATGCTGCCGTGCGCGCGGCGCTCGATGCGTTGAGCAAGTCCGCGTCGGGTTTGCTGCGCGACGACGGAACACGATCCCATATGATGGAGCCGATAATCGACGCAGTTCGCGTGCGCGCAACTGTCGGTGAGATATCGACTGCGCTGCAATCGAGCTTCGGGTCGCACGATCCCTCGGCGTGAATGCAGATTGGAATCGCGTAGTCGAAGAATGGCTCGCGAATCATCCTCATTCGGCCTGGCGGCAGCACAGCGATAGGGTAAATGCCGATTTGGTGGAGCGCTGGCTGCCGGAGAAAAAATGCGGACGCCTGCTCAAGACCGATCTGTTCGACGAAATCGCGAGCGACGGCATCTACTCAGTCCTTGCAACGCGCGCGGAAAGAATTTGCGGGATGGATGTCTCGTCTTACACAGCGACCGCCGTCTGCCGTAAATACCCTGAGGTCGCCGCGTGCGCCGCCGATATTAGAACTCTCCCCTTTGCAAATTCCAGTTTTGACGCAATCGTGTCACTGTCGACAGTCGATCATTTTGCCGATCCCGACGACATTGACGTTTCACTCAGGGAGCTTTGGCGTGTCATGCGTCCGGGCGGCACACTGGTCATCACAGTTGATAACCGATCGAATCCCCTGATAGCGCTTCGCAATTCGCTTCCATATTCGTTTCTTCGAAAGATTGGACTCGTGTCGTACCCCGTAGGTCGAACGCTTACGTTTCGCGGTGCGTACAAGAGCGTAGAGTCAGCCGGGTTCGCGGTTTGCGATTGTATTGGCATTTTGCTAGCGCCGAGGGCGCTTGCGATTCCGCTGGTGGAGCTTGCGGCACGGCACGGATCCCGCCGTATGCGTGACGGAATAACAAACTCTCTAATGTGGATGGAACGATTGCAACAGAAGTCCGTCGCGTCGAGGCTCGCTCATTTTGTTGCCATTCGGGCGATGAAGCCGGTTGAGCGTTCGCGTGAGTGAGAGCGTCATCACGATGCGACCACGCGGCCGGCTGCGATTCGCGGAAGGACGCAATCTCGACTGGAAAGGCCACGCCAGCTCGATCGCGGCGCGCGCCCTCACCACTGTGTATCGACGGATGCTTTGTCTCGTGTATCCGCTTCAAGGCAGGAGCATTCCCGTTTACCGGTCGCAAATCGACGTCGACTTTCGTGTGCTGACAAAAAGCGACGTTAACGCGTACGTCCAGTTCCGTCCGAAACACGGACGAGAGAATTTCGAGCGTAACATGTCGCGTGGAGACCGGTGCTTCGCGTCATGGCATGAAGGCCGAATTGTGGACGCGGGTTGGGCCGCGACTGGGGCTGTGTTCGTACCGTATCTCGGCAGGTTCATTTTGCTCGAGCCGGGCGACATCTACAGTTACGGCGCCTACACGCTTCCGGATTATCGCGGCTATGGTCTCTACATGGCGCGAAATTCCTACACCGCGCGGCGCAATCAGAAGGAAGGTTTCGAGCGCAGTGTTGCTCTTGTCGCGCCGGAGAATTATGCGGCGTGGCTGATACTGACTCGCTCCGGTTTGGAGACGATCGGAGAATACGCTCACATAAGACTTCCCGTCGGCGGCGTCTGGTGGGATCACGCAGTTCCGGGTTGCGCGATTCCGGAGCTTGGATCGGATGCGCGCGAAGGAGAGTCGCGCGCGACGAATAAACCAGGAGCGGCGGCTTGAGCGCTGCGGCGGCGCTCGCAGGTCCGCGCGGCCGAATCCTTACCGGAAATCTTCACCAGTTCGCTGAATCACCGCTCGATTTTCTGACGCACGCCGCCCGTGAGTACGGGCCTGTTGTGCGCCTGCGCTTTGGTCGACGGCGCGCCCTGCTCATCAATGATCCGGCACTGATCGAAGACGTGATGGTCACGCGTCGCACGAGCTTCGTTAAATCCGCTCCCCTGCAAGCGCAGCGTCGGTTGTTCGGCAACGGCCTGCTTACAAACGAAGGTGACTCGTGGCTGCGCCAGCGGCGACTGGCGCAGCCCGCATTTCATCGCGAAAAGATTGAGACCTATGCGAATGTCATTGTCGAGCAGGCATCCGCGTTTGTTGATTCGCTACCGATTGGCGGTATCGAAGAGATTCACGACCGGCTCAAGAGCTTCACCATTTCCGTTGCATCGATTTCGCTCTTTGGTGGAGACGTCGCTCATCGCGCGCGTGCGCTTGGAGGTGCACTCGAGGATACGATGAATCGATACGCGAGCCGGCGCGGCGTTGCGCGGTTTACTCCGGACTGGTTTCCAATTCCCGTCAACAAAGCTTACCGAGACGGAGTCAGTGCGATCGAGCAAACTGTGCTCGAGATCATCGCGTCTCGGAGAAAGGAAGCTACGTCGCGTAACGACCTGCTCTCGATTCTGATGGACGCGCGATACGAAGACGGTGAAGCGATGACAGATCGCCAGCTTCGCGACGAGGCAGTGACACTTTTTCTTGGTGGAATCGATACGCCCGCGCTCGCGCTCACCTGGTGCTGGTATCTGCTCTCGCAAAATCCGGACGTTGAACAAAAAATGTTCGAGGAGATCGATTCTCGAGTCGGAAGCCGCCGCGCAAGCTTTTCGGACATTCCTCGGCTTCGTTACACTGAGATGGTAGTGAAGGAAGCGATGCGTCTCTTCCCGCCTGCGTGGTTGTTGAGCCGCGACGCCGTAGAGTCCGTAAGAATAGGTAACGTGGAGATCGAATTGGGCACGAGTGTCCTGATGTCACAATGGGTCACGCATCGTGATCCCACGTTTTTCACAGATCCTTTGCGCTTCGACCCCAATCGTTGGCGAAGCGGCGCGACGCAGGACTTGCCGCGATTTGCATATTTTCCCTTCGGTGGCGGGCCCCGCGGCTGCATTGGCTCTTCATTCGCGATGACCGAGATGATTCTCGCGCTTGCGACAATCGGGCAGCGTTTGAAGTTTCGCCTGGCTGACGGCGCGCGCGTCGTGCCGCATGCGAGCATGACGCTCCGTCCCAAAGACGGAATGAAGGTCAAGATCGAGCCGCGCGGATGATTTGGCAGCAGGCAGCATCGAGCGTCATTGCTTTTCGACGGCATGCGCGAAGTGATCGAGCTCGACTCAAGGAATTTCAAGATCGTCGCTTACAAAGAATCGTCGAGCACGCCTACAGTCGCGTTCCCTATTATCGCCGGCTGTTTGACAGCGCGGGCGTTCATCCGCGACACGTAAAACGCGTTGCGGATATCCAGCGAATTCCGATCACGACGAAATCGGATATCAAACATCTTCCAATCACCGATCTTCTCGCCAAAGGTACCGATCCGGCAAAACTCATCGAGCACAGTACCGGCGGCTCCACGGGTGAGCCGTTCACCGTGCGCCGATCGTGGATCGAGGAACGCATTCTTGGCGAGCTACGCCGTCGCACTTTGCGGCTTTACGGCGCAAGAAGCGGCGCCCTGGTCGTCGTCGCGACGTTCCATCATCGCCCGCATCGCAACGACAACCGCTTTGTGGAGCTCGTCCTCAACGCGTTTGGACGCTACCGAGTTCGCTCGGTCTTTTGTCTCGAATCGCCTGAGTCACTGCTTCGACAATTCAAAGAAATGGCGCCCGACGTCATTGGCGGCTACGCGGGAGTGTTGTCACGACTCGCGCATGTCATCGGCGAAACGCGTGAGCGGGTCCACCGTCCACAATTTCTCCTTTCGGGCGGCGAGGTCCTTACACGCTCGGCCGCGAAACGCATCAGCGCTGCATTCGACGCTCAGATATATGACACGTATGGAGCCCACGAATTCAGCAGAATTGCGTGGGAGTGTCCGGCTACTGGCGATTACCACCGATGCGACGATGGAGTAATCACCGAAGTCTTGCGAAATGAACAGTCCGTTGACGCAGGCGAAGAAGGTGAGATTGTCGGAACGGCACTGCATTCATACGCGATGCCCTTCATTAGATATCGGCTGGGAGATGTTGTGACGCAGGGACAAGACGCATGCTCATGCGGACAACCTTTTTCTACGCTCGGGAGAATTCAGGGCCGAGTCGTCGATTATTTCACGATGCCGGACGGCGCGCTGCTGCATCCTTACGTGTTAGCGGCAGCGCTGAAGGATCGAGGACTACAGTGGGTCGCCCAGTATCAGCTCATTCAGGAAAGTGAGAGGAGCATTGTTCTCAAAGCCGTGCCTCTGATGCCACCGGCCGAAGAAGACATCGCCGCAATGAAGTGCAACGTCGAATCGGTGATTGGAAACTCTGTCTCGTTCGACATAGAAATCGTCGACCGGCTCGATCTGGAAGATCGCGGAAAATTCCGCGTTTATCGCTCACTCGTTCCGAGTGTCTCCGCTAATGTCTGATCTCGTCGACGAGCGAAACGGTCTCGCGGTCATTGACGTAAAGAATCTCACAGCTGAGCAGCGTCGCGGGATGCTCGAGTTGCTTCAGAGCTGCTACGCGAACGTCTCGGAATCTCAGTTCAATCGCGACCTCGATGAAAAAGAGTGGGTGGTCCTCGGCACTGATGATACGAGCGAAGTTTGGTGCTTCACTACGATGCGACGCCTGCGGGTCAACGTGGACGGCGAGCGAATCATGGCACTCTACTCCGGCGACACTGCGTCTCGTCCGGATACACGTGGCGCCGCCACGGCGGCGGGCATCCGCCTCCTGGTCCGAAAGATGTTTCACGAAGTCACGCTGAACGCGTCGAATGCTGACCGGATATTCTGGTTCATGATCAGCTCGACGTTCAAATCGTATCGCCTGCTGCCGATGATATTCCGCGACTACGCTCCCGGCGTTGAACGAAAGATGTCAGGCGCCGAAACGCGAATCGTCGTGGAGCTGAGCAAGGTCAAAGGCTTGAGCTTCAATCCCGCATCAGGGATCGTCCGCCTCGAGAATCCTTCCATTCCGCGAGCCCTATCGAACGAACCTGAGAGGGAAGGCGACGACGATCCTCACGCGCGCTTCTTTCGTTCGGCGAACCCCGGAGCGAACGAAGGCGACCGCCTTGTTTCGCTGATACGGCTGACAGAGACGAATCTCACGCCTCTCGGCGAGCGAATGATCGCGCTTGAGCAGGAGCAGCTTGCTGGATAGCTTGCTCAAATGCCGCTGTATGAATTCCGCTGCCCCAACGGACACGAGTTCGAGCAATTCTATCGCTCGATAGGCACTGCCTCATCCGAGGCCGAGTGTCCGGTATGCGGCGCTGTCTCTCAGCGCATGATGTCGACAGCCGGCCTCGTGTTCAAAGGGTCGGGCTTTTACATCACCGATTACGGCAAGGACGGAAAGAAAGCGGAGCGCGAAGCAACAGCCGCGAAGGACAAGGCGGATACTAAAGCGGCCTCTGCTCCGGCTGAGTCAGGATCCGCGTCCACCGCCGCCGCAGGATCGACGACACCAAGCAAATCCGCGGACTCTTCTTCAGCAACGACCTCATCGGCCACTAAAGCTCCATCGAAGCCGACTCAAAGCAAAAAGACTTCCGAATGAGCGTCACCGACCGAATACGCGCCGAGCTCATCAGAGCGGCGCGTGAGCTTGGTGCGGGCGACGATGTTGACCCGGTGCTCGAGCATCCGCGAGATCCATCGCTGGGTGACTGGGCAACAAATCTCGCGATGACTCTCGCGCGACCACTGAAGAGGCGGCCGGCGCAAATCGCGACGGAGCTCCGCGACAAAATGCATCTCGGTGACGCCGGTGTTGAGCGAGTCGAGATTGCCGGGCCTGGATTCATGAATTTCTGGCTCGATCCCGCATTCGTTGCGGAGGGTATTCGCGAAATCATTTCCGCCGACGAGAGTTATGGGCGAAGCGATGTCGCGAAGGGCGCGCCGGTGATGGTTGAATTTGTTTCCGCGAATCCAACTGGACCGTTGCATGTCGGTCACGGTCGGCAGGCGGCGCTCGGCGATGCAATCTCGACGCTGCTTGCATGGGTTGGGTGGAGTGTCACCCGCGAGTTCTACTACAATGACGCCGGGGCGCAGATCGACAATCTCGCCGCGAGCGTCTGCGCGCGGATCAATCAGCTACGCGGGCACGACGGCGAAATCCCTGAAGGCGGCTATCACGGCGAATACATCGTGGAGCTCGCACAGAGATTCATCGAAACGCATCACCGGAATGGTGGGCCGCCGGATATCGACGAAGTGAGAACATTTGCGGTCGCCGAGCTTCGCAAAGAGCAGGACCTCGATCTTCAGGCATTCGGCGTTCGCTTCGACAACTACTACCTCGAGTCGTCGCTCTACACAGAGGGAAGAGTCGAAGAGACCGTCGAAGCATTGGTTCGCTCGGGCAAGACTTATGAAGATGGCGGCGCTTTGTATCTGCGCACGACCGAATACGGTGATGACAAAGATCGCGTGATGAAGAAGAGCGACGAAAAAGGTGGCGATTTCACTTACTTCGTTCCCGATGTTGCGTATCACGTCACGAAGTGGAAGCGCGGGTATCATCGCGCTATCGACGTTCAGGGCGCCGATCATCACAGCACGGTGACACGAGTGCGCGCCGGCCTTCAGGCGCTGGACATGGGAATCGTGCCCGATTATCCGGAGTACGTGCTGCATCAGATGGTGACGGTGATGAAATCCGGCGAAGAGGTGAAAATCTCCAAGCGCGCGGGCAGCTACGTCACGGTTCGCGACTTGATCAACGAAGTCGGGCGCGATGCGGTTCGTTTTTTCTTTTTGATGCGGAAGAGCGACTCGCAGCTGGTATTCGATATCGACGTCGCTGTAAAGCAGTCGGAGGAAAATCCCGTCTACTATGTGCAAATGGCTCACGCCCGCATGTGCGGAATTTTTCGCGTAGGCGAGATCAGTCGTGACTCATTTAGCGCGGACGGCATGGATCTCGGCGTTCTTCGGGAACCGGAAGAGCAGCAGCTCATCAAGGCACTCGTCGATTTTCCCACGACTGTTGCCGGAGCCGCCGAGTCCCTCGAGCCACAGCGGCTCGTGACGTACCTCACGGAGATCGCCCGGCTGACGCACCTTTGGTATCACAAGCATCACGTGCTCGGCCAGCCGCAGGAGATTATGCAGGCTCGTCTCGCGCTGGCTCGCGCGGCGCAAATCGTAATTCGAAACGCGTTGACAATACTCGGCGTGACAGCTCCTGAGAGGATGTAATTCCGTTTTCACCTCAAGCACGAATCAATGCCCGTACTTGTTGTTGGTTCAGTCGCGCTGGACTCAGTTGAGACTCCGTTCGGAAAAGCCGATGACGTGCTCGGCGGATCCGCGACGTTTTTTTCCGCGGCAGCGAGTCTCCTAACGCCTGTTCAGCTCGTTGGCGTTGTCGGTACCGATTATCCGATAGAGAAGCTCGAGCCTCTCGCCGCACAGGGCGTCGACCTCACCGGTCTCGAGCGCGCGGACGGACAGTCCTTCCGATGGAGAGGGCGTTACCGGCACGACCTGAACGCTGCCGAGACGCTCGAGACGCACCTCGGTGTGTTCTCCCGGTTCAGTCCCAAGATTCCCGACAAGTTTCGCGACGCTCCGTTTGTCTTTCTCGCGAACATCGATCCGCGACTTCAGCTCGATGTGTTGCAACAAGTGAAGCGTCCGACTCTTGTCGCGTGCGATACGATGAACTTCTGGATTCAAAGTCGCCGGCCGGATTTGCTCGAGCTGCTGAGCAAAGTCGATCTCGTGACGCTCAACGACGGAGAGGCGAGACAGCTGTCGGAAAAAGTGAATCTCGTACAGGCTGCAAGATGGATCATGGATCTCGGACCGCGTCACGTGATCATCAAGAAGGGAGAGCACGGCGCGCTCATGTTCAGCCGCGACAGCGTTTTCTTCGCTCCCGCATATCCACTGGAAAGCGTGTTCGATCCCACCGGCGCGGGGGATTCATTTGCCGGCGGATTCATCGGATATCTCACGCGCACAGGCGACTTGAGCGACGCCAACATGCGACGCGCAGTGATGTACGGAGCTGCGCTGGGCTCGTTTGCCGTCGAGAAGTTTTCGATCGAGAGATTGATGTCGCTGACACGCACTGAAGTTGATGAGCGCGTGCGACAGCTCAAACAGCTGACGGCGTTCGAGGAGGAGCTGCCGGCGTGAGCACCGGCGCGCTCCACTACCGGAGTGCCGGTGTAGACCTCTCCGCGTCAGAGAAAGCCAAGACGCGGATAGCGAGTCTTGTGGCATCGACATTCGGCGATGGAACAGTCGGCAAGTTTGGTGGATTTGGCGGGATGTTCCGCGCGCCATCGGGCATGCGAAAGCCGGTGCTCGTGTCGAGTGCTGATGGAGTCGGCACAAAGATTCTCGTTGCAATTGAAGCGGAGAGTCACTCGACGATCGGTCACGATCTCGTGAATCATTGCGTGAACGACATTCTCGTTCAGGGAGCGACGCCGCTTTTCTTTCTCGATTATGTCGCGTTCGGCGTGATCGATCCAGACGTTGTCGAGCGGGTCGTATCCGGAGTTGTTGCGGGATGCGTGGAAAACGGCTGCGCGCTCGTTGGTGGCGAGACTGCGGAAATGCCCGGCGTTTACGAGCCACCTGACTTTGATCTTGCCGGTTTCATCGTCGGATGCGTCGAGGAAGATGAGATACTGGGCCCGGATCGAGTAAGCGACGGCGACGTTCTCGTTGGTCTCGCAAGTTCGGGACTGCACACGAACGGCTTCTCACTCGCGAGAAAAATCGTCTCGGAAAGAATGAGGCTGACCACGGGCGAGAAGTTTCCAGGTAGCGATCTGACCGTGGCCGAGACGCTGCTCGCCGTGCATCGATCTTACCTTGGATTGATTCGGCCTCAGCTCGAGAAGGTTCACGCAATGGCGCACATAACCGGCGGAGGATTGCCTGGCAATCTTGGTCGCGCACTTCCGCCGATGCTCGATGCAATTGTCGACACGAGCACATGGGACGTCCCGGCTGTATTCAACGAGCTTCAGAAAGCCGGCGAAGTTCCACGCGAGGAAATGTTTCGCGTGTTCAACATGGGAGTTGGCATGGTCCTCATCGTCGCTCCGGAAAACGCGGATGTGATCGTTCGCGCTGCGGATGCCGTAGGCGTTGGAGCGTGGGAGATGGGCGAAGTGCGAAAGGGGAGCGGCAACGTCGTTATCGACTGACGAGCGATACATGGCGCGGGCCCTCGAGCTCGCGCGCCTCGGGTGGGGTCAGACGAAACCGAATCCGATGGTCGGTACGGTTGTCGTTCGTGACGATGAAATTGTCGGTGAAGGATTTCACGCGCGTGCCGGCGAGCCTCACGCAGAAGTTCTTGCTCTGAAAAAGGCCGGCGACAAATCAAAAGGCGCAACTTTGTATGTCGCGCTCGAGCCGTGTAATCACCACGGCCGTACTCCGCCTTGTACGAACGCAATCATCGCCGCTGGAATAAAGAGGGTCGTCGCCGCGGTTGGTGATCCGAATCCCGAAGCAGCGGGCGGTGCAGCAAAGCTTCGCGAAAGCGGAATCGAAGTGGATTTTGGTGTGCTCGAGATCGAGGCGCGCGAGCTCAACGCACCATTTTTCGCATCGTTTTCTCTCGATCGTCCATGGATCACGCTCAAGCTCGCCGTTTCACTCGACGGAGCAATCGCGGATGCAAAGCGATCGCGAGGGTGGCTCACCGGCGCGCAAGCTCGCACTGAAGTTCAGCGGCTCCGCGCAATTAGCGATGGCGTCGCAGTTGGCATTGCGACTGCCATCGCCGACGATCCACTTCTCACTGCCCGAATGGATCCACCACCCGTCGCACAACCAACTCGCATTGTGTTCGACAGGCACGCGAGATTGAGCGCCCTGAGCGCGCTCGCGCGGACTGCCCGTGAAGTGCCGACGATCATTGTGACGACCAGCAGGACGAAGCTTCCCGCCGGTCTCGCGAATGCCGGAGTCGAGGGATTGCCTGCGTATGATGTCCTCGATGCGTTGAAAAAACTCAGAGCTCGCGGCATCCGCTCGCTTCTCGTAGAAGGCGGAGCCGGGCTCGCTGCGTCGGTTCTCGCGGCAGAATGCGTCGATCGTCTGATTATCTTTCAGGCGCCGATCGTGCTCGGCGCGGGCTCGCTTGGCGCATTCTCAGGAATCGCGCCGCATGAGTTAGCCAATGCGCGGCGCTTTCATGCGCTCCGCACTCAGCGCTTCGGCGACGACGTCATGACGATTTACTCGCCAATGCAAAGCTGATCCAATGTTCACTGGCCTCATCGAAGAAATAGGAACCATTCAAACTGTAAGCGACTCGAGTGCCGGTCGCGAGATCGAGATCAAATCTTCATTCAAGGATCTCGAAGCGGGTGAAAGCATCGCGGTGAACGGTGCGTGTCTCACTGTTAACCGCCACCGCGACGGATCATTTACAGTCGCGGCGGTGACAACTACGCTCGGCCGAACCACAATCGGTGAGTGGAAGAAAGGACAGCGCGTGAATCTCGAGCGAGCGTTGCGGGCTGATGCGCGCCTTGGCGGACACATCGTGCAAGGTCACGTCGATTCAGTTGGAGCGGTGGTCGCAGTTCAAAGAGATGGCGACGCTTTGCTCATCGATATCGATCTTCCGAACGGGTTGGCCGAGCTCATGGTTCCGCTCGGATCGGTGGCGATCGATGGCGTTAGCCTCACCGTCAATGCGTTAACTGGTGACCGGTTGCAAGTCTCACTCATCGAATACACCTTGAACCACAGCGCACTGGGCGATCTCACGCCGGGTGCGCGAGTTCACATCGAGACCGATATCATAGGAAAGTACGTCAGGCGCCTCGTGGCGCCGTATCTCACTTAATCAGCAATGACCAAGAAATCTGAAACGGGATTTGGAACTATAGAGCGGGCGATCGCGGACGTCAGGGCGGGGAAGATGATTCTCGTCGCCGACGACGTGGACCGTGAGAATGAGGGCGATCTCATCTGCGCCGCGTCGTTAATCACGCCCGAGCTGATCAATTTCATGATCAGGAATGCGGGTGGATTGATCTGTCTCGCCCTCACCGGAGAGCGCGCGGATCAGCTTCGCTTGCCACAGCAGAGCGAGCAGAACACGGAAGAGCAGCGCACTGCGTTTACGGTCAGCATCGACGCCGCGCACCGCTTCGGTGTCACGACCGGTGTGAGCGCGCAGGATCGCGCGAAGACAATTCAGGTGGCCGTTGATTCAGCGACCATTCCCGGTGACTTACGTCGCCCCGGTCACATTTTTCCACTGCGCGCGCGCGAAGGCGGAGTTCTTCAACGCGTCGGTCATACCGAAGCAGCGATCGATCTTGCGCGACTTGCCGGTGTTTATCCGGCCGGTGTCATCTGCGAAGTTTTGAATGATGACGGCACTACGGCGAGACGACCGGAGCTCGAGCGATTTGCAAAGAAGAATAAGCTCACATTCATCACAGTAGCGCAACTCGTTGCGCACAGGCTTCGCTCAGAGCGACTCGTTCATCGAGTTGCGGAAGCGCGACTCCCAACCGACTACGGCGTTTGGCGTGTGATCGGTTATCGCAACGACGTAGATAACCACGAGCATATCGCTCTGGTTTTTGGAGACGCCAGCGAAACGGACGAGAGTGTCCTCGTTCGAATGCACTCGAAATGTCTCACTGGCGACGTTTTCCACTCATTGCGCTGCGACTGCGGATGGCAGCTTCAGACTGCAATGGAGATGATCTCACGCGAAGGGCGAGGCGTGATCGTCTATCTCGACCAGGAAGGCCGCGGCATCGGTCTCTTGAACAAGCTCAAAGCGTACGAGCTGCAGGACACAGGTTCCTATACGGTCGAAGCGAACGAGCAGCTCGGCTTCAAGCCTGATCTCAGAAACTATGGTATTGGAGCGCAGATACTGCTCGATCTGAAACTGAAAAAGATTCGGCCGCTCACGAACAATCCTCGCAAGCTCATCGGACTCGAAGGCTACGGTCTTACTGTGGAGGAAAGAGTTCCGATCGTGCAGCCCGCAACGGAAGAGAATTCCGACTACCTCGACACCAAGCGCGACAAGCTCGGTCATCTGTTCGCTTCCTGAATGGCCGAGCTGCGTGGGACACCGCGTGGCGAAGGGCGTCGTGTCGCCGTCGTCGCCAGCAGGTTCAATGAATCGATAACAAGCGCGCTCGTTGACGGTGCTCTCGACGCATTGGTGAAGCATGGAGTTCGCTTCGACGACATCGATGTGCTCTGGGTTCCCGGCGCATGGGAGCTTCCGCTCGCCGTGCGCGGCGCGATGGCGACGGAACATTACGATGCGATAGTCGCGGTCGGCGCGGTGATCCGCGGTGACACTCCGCACTTCGATTACGTTGCGGGCGAAGCATCCCGAGGAATCGCCGACGCGACTATCGAAGGTGAAATTCCTGTGGGATTCGGACTTCTCACTTGC
>JBGQKT010000046.1:0-18848 GCA_041499635.1 Gemmatimonadaceae bacterium | reverse complement strand
CGGCGACACCTCGATGGTGATCGACACGTCGAAGGTTCACCCTCTGGGAACCGGGTCGGATACGATCAGCTTCACTCCGTCCGACGTTTCTTCGTATCAAACTGCGCCGGCGGGAACAGACCTTTCGCCTACGCCGCTCGCTGCGACTGCACCGGCGGTTCCTGGTGCTGCTCCGTTGACAAATACGCGTGGCTCGTCCTTTCCGACTGTCACCGGCGCCGACCTGATGACGTTGCGCGCGCACAACCTTCTCATACCCGCTCAAGGGGTCACCGCGGACAAGCTCATCGACAGCTTCGACGATCTGCGTGGTGGCACGCGACGTCATGAAGCGCTCGACATTATGTCTCCGCGAGGAACGCCGGTGCTTTCGGCGGATGCCGGTCAGGTGCTCAAACTCCACAACAGCGTTGCGGGCGGGCTTTCGATATATGTCGCAGATACCTCGCAGCGATACATCATTCTGTACGCGCATCTCGATCGCTATCGTCCCGGACTTGCCGCGGGAATGCCCGTGAAAAAAGGCGAGCTACTCGGCTACGTCGGATTTACGGGAAATGCGAATCCTGCTGCGCCGCATCTGCATTTTGCGATCGCGAGGTCGGACAACCTGAAGGATTGGTGGAAAGGCACACCGCTCAATCCGTTCCTTGTGTGGAGAGGGAAATAACGGAACTGCCGGTACCCGCAGCCGATGACCGATAACCATGTCCGAATCAGGCGGCTAGAATGGGGAGAGTCTCTCGCCCCTTTCCGGAAGATTCGATAATCCCACCACCGAGGACGCGGTCCCCGTCGTAAAGAACCAGCGACTGCCCCGGTGCGATTGCCGACACCGGCTCGTCGAGTGCGATCTCGATCTCGTCGTCTTCGATTCTAACAATTTCGCCGCGCGCGAGCGGCGACCGATGTCGAATTCTCACTGAAATGTGTGCGCCGACGTCCGGCTTCTCGACGAGCCAGTTCACCTCACGCGCAATAATTCCTCGGCCGAGCAGCTCTTCGCGCGGGCCGATTACAACTGCTCGATCGCCTGGACGAATCGCAACTACATACATCGGTCGTCCGTATCCGCCGGGAAGTCCTCGTCGCTGGCCAATCGTGTAGCGCGCGAAACCATCGTGCGTGCCGACGATCGTTCCATCTGACGTCATGATCGGACCAGGATTGAGCGCCGGCGCCTCGAGACCTAAACGTCGCTCGAGGATCCCCACGTAATTCCCATCGGGAACGAAGCAAATTTCCTGACTCTCCTGCTTGTCTGCAACGACAACCAATCCGAGCTGTCGTGCCGCCGCTCGAATTTCCGACTTCGTCGAATCTCCCACGGGAAGAATCATTCGCTCGAGAACGGAGCGATCGATTCCCCAGAGAAAATATGTCTGATCCTTGTCGTCGTCCTTGCCGCGATGGAGGACGCCGTTTCTCACCGTCGCGTAGTGGCCGGTCGCCAGCCAGCGTGCGTCGATGGCATCGGCCTTGTGCAACAGGTCGCGAAACTTCGTGAACGTGTTGCAGCGAACGCACGGAATCGGCGTTCTGCCTCGCGCATATTCCTGCGCGAAATTGTCGACGACGTCGTGACGGAATCGAGTCTCGAGATTCAGGACATAATGCGGAATCCCGAGATGCTCGCAAACTCGGCGCGCATCATTCACTGAGTCGAGTGAGCAGCACGGACGATCGGGAACCTCGTCACCCTCGCAGAAAAGCTTCATCGTCGCGCCGACTACGTCGTAGCCCGCATTCACCAGAAGGGCTGCCGCGACCGACGAGTCCACTCCGCCGGACATCGCAACTAAAACGCGCTCCTTCATTGGTCAGCTCGCGGCGCTGAGCTGTCGCGCCTTTTGCACCAGCGCCGGAAAAACTTCGGCTACTCGATTTACGCTCTCGTCGGTCGTCAGCAAACCCAGACTCATTCTGATTGCGGCGCCCGCGAGCTCGGGCGAGACACCCATCGCGACCAACACGTGTGAAGGGCTGATGCTGCCGCTGCTGCACGCTGAACCGCCCGAGCACGCGATTCCCTTTAGATCCAACGCCATCAGTAACGACTCGCTATCTGTCCCCGGAACGGAAACGTTGAGGACGTGCGGCGCGCGAGTTGTGTTTCGCCCATGAACGACTGCGTCGGGCACTCGCTCGATGATAGCCGACTCGAGCTTGTCGCGGAGTGCCCCTAAGCGTCTACACTCATGTTCTCGCTCTTCGACTGCGAGCTCGGCCGCGCGAGCAAATCCGATTATGCTCGCAACGTTCTCTGTTCCAGGTCTCCGCCCTCGATCCTGCGTGCCGCCGTGCAGCAACGGCTCCAACGGCGTGCCACGTCGAATGAACAGCGCGCCAATTCCCTTTGGCGCGCCAATCTTGTGACCGGAAATCGAAAGCAAATCGAACTGCTGCCTGCTCGCGTCGATCTCGACTTTTCCGAACGCCTGAACAGCATCTGTGTGCATCAACACACCGCGCACCCGCGCGTGCTCGGCGAGCGTCGGGATCGGCTGCACCGTTCCAATTTCGTTGTTGACCCACATCACTGAACACACAGCGACGCTGTCGTCGACTAGCGCATCGAATGAATCGATCGACACACACCCGTCGCAATCGACGTCCACCCAGCGCTCTTCAGCGCCTTCGTGCGCCGCCTGATGAATTGCGCCGAGTACTGCCTTGTGCTCGATGGGGCTTGATACGACGGCGCGACGTCCCTTCTCGCGCATTGCCCGCCACGCGCCGAGGATCGCAAGATTGTCCGCCTCGGTGCCGCCTGATGTGAAGCAAACTTCGTCGCTCCGTGCGCCGAGGCAGCGCGCAAGGCGCTCGCGCGCCTCGTCGAGCGCAGCGCGCGCTTCGCGCCCCCACCGGTGAGTACTCGACGGGTTTCCAAAGCGCGTGCCGAAGAAAGGCCGCATCGCTTCGAAGACTTCGTCTCGCACCGGAGTGGTCGCTGCGTGGTCGAGATAAATCGGATTCTGAGGCATCACTACAAGGTAAACGCAGATGTAAACTCACGGGAGACAAGAGAAACGCTTAACTGAAGGTCCGAGGTCTTAGGGGCCGAGGGGGCCAGGCGACGGGTGAGGTGCGAGCCTGGTTCTGAAGCCTCGCCTGTTCCCTGCAGCCTGGCTGTCTGAGACCTCGGACCTTCAGTTACGCTGTTCTACTGCGCCCCAAAGAATTTGCTGCGTACCGCCCAAAGATCCGGGAAAAATCGTTGCGAAACAGTTTTCTGGAGGTATCGCGACCCCAGGGTTCCTCCCGTCCCGCCAGTACCGGGTCCGATAATCCGCTCAACGAGTTGCACGTGTAGGAACCTCCACATAGCGAATCCCTGCTCGTATTCGAGCAATCCCTCAGCGAGCATCTGAAGGGGACGCTGATGCTCGTCGCGATAGATGTCCTCGACAGTGACACCGTGAGTTTTCAGCAGCGAGTTGAAAAGATCCTGAAGCGGCGGGCGCTCGAGCGCTTGCTCCACGATCTCAGGAATTTCCCCATGCTCTGAGAGCACCTGAAGAAAATGCTCGTCGCGTAATCCCGACATTGCCTCGATCGCACGGAATTGCTGGCTCTGCGAACCGCTCGATGTGCCGAGGTATCCACGGAATTGCGCAAATCGTTGCGGCGGTAGCGTCTCGAGCGCGTTGAGCTGAGCGGTCACGATGCGCACCAAAGCGTTGACACGCTTTACGGAGCCGACGGCGCCGAGCGTATCGCTTTCCTCGAGCAGCGCTACCAGTGCGCCGAGCTCGTGAAGGATGAGCTTGAACCAGAGCTCGCTTGCCTGGTGAACGATGATGAACAGCAGCTCATCCGGATGCTCTGGCGTGGATTGCAGTCGCTGCAGGGAGAGCAGCTCATCGAGCGCCAGGTACGACGAGTATGTGAGCTCTTCGCTCAGAACGTCGCGACCTCCAGCGCGGCGATGTCGTCAACGCGCATCGTTTCTGTCGTAAAGAACGGCTCGCCGTAGCGGCATCGAATGAGCGAGCCGTAATGCGCCGCCTGATGTCGCACGATGTCGTACATCGGCTCACCGTTTGGGTAAACCTCGCCGCCTTGAATCGCGTCATCGAACTGCGACGAGTAGCAGCGAACCGCTGCGAGCTTTCTCTCGAACGCATCGGTGATGTCTACGACGAAGGTCGGTTTCATCCCGTCTTCCCGATACGCGAGACAGTGCACGATTTTCTTCGGCCGATGAACCGGAACCTCTGGCGCGATCTTCTTCAGGCCGGCAATGAAGCACGCGTCGCGCACGAGCTGCGCCGTGACTGTGTGATCCGGATGTCGGCCGACGAGCGCTGGCGCGATCACAATTGTCGGCGCAAAGCGGCGAATCGCCATCGCGAGAATCGTCCGGGTTTCCGTGGTGTTGGTAACGCCGGCATCGGGGAAGCCGAGATTCTCGCGAGCGGAAAGTCCGAGAATTCCTGCGGCGCGCGATGCTTCCTCCGCGCGCAAATCGGCCGAGCCTCGAGTTCCCAGCTCACCTGCAGTCAAATCGATTACGGCAGTGGTGCGACCGAGATCAGCAGCACGGATGAGGGTACCGCCGCAACTGAGCTCGACGTCATCCCGATGGGCCGCAATTGCAAGAACATCAACGGTTGTCATCGCCGGAATATAGTCCGGGCAGGACGGCTCATTCGTACCGCAGCGCTTCGATCGGGTCGAGCCGCGCCGCTCGGCGCGCCGGGAGAATGCCGAAAACTACGCCGATGCCCACCGATACAGTCACTGCGATGATGGTGAGGAGAATCGGCACGCCCGCCTCGATATTCATCAACGTGGTGACCATGCGACCTACTGCAAGGCCGACGACAATTCCGAGCGCGCCACCAATTCCAGTCAGCGTCGCCGACTCGACGAGAAACTGCATCAGAATCGCGCGATGCGTCGCGCCCAGCGCTTTTCTCACGCCGATCTCGCGCGTGCGATTTGTCACGGAAACCATCATGATCGCCATTACTCCAATTCCGCCGACCATCAGACCCACGCTCGACAAAACGATCATCACGAGAAAAAACACTCCGGTGATCTTGTTGAACGTGTCGAGAATCTGATCCTGAGTGATCATGTCGAAATTGTTTTTGTCCGCGGGTCTTAAACCACGCATCTCACGCAATGCGATCGTTACGGCCTCCTGCGCCTGCGCGGTCGTGACGTTTTTCTTCGGCTTCACCGGAATGAACAGCGCGTTCGTCTTGTCGATGTAGAACTGGTGATCGAGCATCTGAAACGGGACCACCGCACCAATCGCTTGACCCGGTGGCTCGAAGATGTTTCCAGGCTTGACGTACACACCGATGACTTTCGCGGGGCGACCACCGACGTGAATCTGCTTGTCGAGCGGATCTTCGCGTCCGAATATCTTGTGCGCGGCATTTTCCTCGACGACGATCACCGACGCTCCACTCGCCAGCTCGGCTTTTGTGAACCATCGGCCGGACGCGAGCTCACCTCCTTGAACTTCCTGGAAGCGATCGTCCGCTCCGTTTACGATCAGACTTTGAGTTCGCGCTCCCTTGTACTCGAGGCGCGCCTGTGACTGCGCCCACATCCCTGCATAAAGAACTTCGGGCAGAGAAGCGATACGCCTCGCTTCGTCTTCGCGGAGATCCGGCCGAACGCGAATCCATTTCGGAAGTCTGTCAGGATTCACCGGCGTGTTCGTGAACACCTTGATCACGTAAAACGTCGACGGTCCGGCGATCTCGATCGTTCGCACGATTTGGTCTTTTATGCCCTGAACGATTGCGGCCATCATCATCACCGTCGACACGCCGATGACGACGCCGAGAATTGTCAGACCCGAGCGAAGCTTGTTCGCGCGCAGCGTGTCGATCGCAACCGCTACGTTATTGCGGACGAGATCTGTGATCATCTACTCAGCTCGAAGTGCAGCGATCGGATCGAGTCGTGCCGCTCGGCTCGCTGGATAAACGCCGAACAAGACACCGACACCTGCGCCAAGTGAAAGAGCAACGAGCACCGACCAGGTCGTGATCCGAGCGGGCAGGGGAGAAGCAAAGGCAACAAGCGATGCCATGCCCCACCCGACGAGAACGCCGGTCAAGCCTCCGAAGAATGCGAGTGCGATCGATTCCGCGAGAAACTGTCGGCGAATGTCGCGTCCGCGCGCACCCAGTGCCTTCCGGATTCCGATTTCATGCGTGCGCTCGCTTACCGACATCATCATGATGTTCATGATGACGATTCCGCCCACGACGATTCCGATCGCGACGATCGCCGGAATTACCGCGAAGAGGACTCGCGTGAGACTTTTCCAGAATGCCACGAGCGCATCCGCGGTCTCGATGCTGTAGTCGCTCTCTTCGCCCGGCCGCAACCGATGAGCAGCTCGCATCGCGCCATCGGCGAGGGCCATGCCCGGCGCGACGTCGTCCGCAGTTGCCATTTTCACGGAGACAGTTGTTGTCTTGCGGCGGCCGTACAGCCCCTCGAACGAGCTGAGTGGCAAAAGAACGAATCCGTCGAACGACTGCCCGAGCACGCGCCCTTTTTTCGCAATCTGGCCGACAATTGTGAAGCGCGAGCCCATGATGCGAATGTCGCGACCGATTGGATCGCCGTTCTCGAAGAGATGATCCGCGACATCAGCCCCGATGACTGCTACGGGGCGTCGCTCGCGATCGTCGACTTCACTGAGTGGTCGTCCTCGCGCGAAGGAATAATCCTGAATGACCTGGTATGGCGCGGTAACACCGAACACGGCGACATCGCCGAGCGTTTTGTTTCCCGAGATAATGTCCGCGATCGGAGTCGGCCAGCCTGATTGCATGCCCACGGCGATCGCGTTTGGAATTGCGGCGATTACAGCGTCAGCATCCGCCTCAGTAATGCGTGGCCGTTTCTGAATTCGCATGAACGCTTCATCGTCGAAGAGTCCGATCTGTATCGGCGAGCGGCGAACCTGGAACGTGTTCTGCCCGATGAGTGCGCCGGCGAGATTCTCGCTGACGTAGGCGTTCATTCCCTGAATGATCGCGACGACGGCGACAAGAAACGTCACCGATACGATGATTCCTAGCAGCGTGAAGAAGGAGCGAATCTTGTTCGCTCGTATCTCTCCCAAAGCCGTCGCAATTACGTCAGCGAAATTCATGGGACGAATCTAGGGAAAGACTGCACCCGCGCCACAAAAATACTTGGCGAGTGCTGGTGTGCTACTCGTAGCGTAAGGCTTCGACAGGATCCAAGCGCGATGCGCGAACTGCCGGCAAGAGTCCGAACACAATTCCCGTCACCGCACTTACGCCGAGCGCTGCGACGATCGCCATCGGCGGAGTCGACGCAGGAACAGGCGTGAACCGATTCACCAGGTAAGCCACGAGGGAGCCACCAACCAATCCTACCGCCGCACCGATGCACGTGAGCGTCGCGGCCTCGACGAGGAACTGCCACAGGATCGTCGACCGCGTCGCGCCGAGTGCTTTCCGCACGCCGATCTCTCGCGTGCGCTCGGTAACGCTGATCATCATGATCGCAATCACGCCGACACCACCGACCATCAGTCCCACGGCCGACAACGCTATCATCACCAGGAAGAAGACACCAAAAAATCCGTTGTATGTCGCGAGCAAGGTGTCGGATGTGACCACCGCGAAATTATCCGGCGAGCTCGGCCTCAGTCCCCGTTTCGCGCGAATCGTGGTCGTGACGGCATCGATTGCTTCGGTCTGCGAAGCGTTCGCGCGCGGTTTCACAGTGAGATCGAGTCGACGCATGAACATGTCGAGATTGCGCACGCCGCTCTCCATCGGCACGATGGCCCGTGGATCGTTTCCGGCGGAAGACGAATTCGGCTTGCCCAGAAAGCTGCCGACGTTGTGATAGATGCCCAGCACTTTGAACGGCACGCCGCTGATCACGATCATTTTCTCGAGCGGATCAGAACCCGGAAACAATCGATCAGAAAGCTTGTCGTTTATCACCACCACACGTGCACCCGTCGTGTTCTCCGCGTACGTGAAATTTCGGCCGGCGATGATGTCGCCGCCCTCGACGTCAAGCCAGGTTGCTGCATACCCGTCGATCCCGACGTTCCGCTGTTCGCGATCCTTGTAACGGACGGTCCCGCCGCCACCAACGTGCGGCGTTACAGCCAGCACCTCGGGCAAACGAGCAATTGCGTCGGCTTCATCCATCGTGATCGGAGGATTGCGTCGCCACACGCACGTCTCGTCGGTTCCATCGCATACCGTTGCAAGCGAGACCGGACGGCGGTAAACGAAAAAGCTTGTTGGCCCTGCGGACTCGAGATCCTTCGCGACGCTCGCATTGATTCCGTGAATCGCGGCCGACAACGCGACTACGACAAACACTCCGACTGCAACTCCAAGAATCGTCAGCGCCGCGCGAACCTTGTTCGACCGAATCGCATCGAATGCAATGCCAACGCCCTCGGTGATGTTGAAGATCTTAGACGAGAGACTCATCTATTCCTGCCTCAAAGCAAGAATTGGATCGAGCTTCGATGCTCGGCTCGCCGGATAAATCCCGGCCGCGATGCCAACGCCCGCGCCAACGAGAACTCCGGCGACGATCGACCACGGCGCAACTGACGCCGGCAATGGCGATGTCGCCGCGATGATCTGCGACAACCCGATTCCGAGCAAGATTCCGATAGCTGCACCGACGGTGCTTAACGTCGCCGACTCGACGAGGAACTGCGACAGGATGTCACGCCTGCGCGCGCCAAGCGCCTTGCGAATTCCGATTTCTCGAGTGCGCTCCGCAACCGCGACGAGCATGATGTTCATTATCACGATTGCGCCGACAATCAATCCAATCGCGGGCAGAACTACGCCCGCGATCTCGAGCTTGGATTTGATCGCACCCCAGAATGAAAGCGCTGATTCCGAGCTTTCGAGCACGAAGTTGTCGCGCTGCGACGGACGAAGTCCGCGACGCGCACGCATCACCGCACGCACTGCCTCCTGCGCATCGACGAGATCCGCGGGGTCTGCAGTCTTGATTTTGATTCCATCGACGATGCCGGCCGGATTGACCTGGCGCCGCAAGCTCGAATGCAACGGACCAATCACGAATCGATCGAGCGACAAGCCAAACACAGATCCCTGAGACTTCGCGACTCCGATGATGGTGTAAGGAATCCCACCGAGACGCAGCGTCTTGCCGAGCGGATCGAGATTCGGAAAGAACTTTTCCGCGATCTCCTTGCCGATGACGATCACCGGCACACCCATAGCCATCTCCTGCGGCGACAGCAATCGTCCCGACCCGACCTCCATGTTTCTTATCTTGAAAAAATCGCCATCGACCGCTTCGGCGCTCAGTGTCCTTGGCTTGGAATACGGCGATTCCATTTTCACGTTGTCTTGTCCATAGGCGGCCCAGAGAGTACCCGCAGGCAGCGCATTGACGACCGGCTGAATGTCGGTGTCGCGGATTCTCGGTCGCCGTTGCCACTCGCGCCACATCTCGTCGGTGACGTCTCCAGTTTCGAAATCGGGTCGCCGGCGAAGCTCGAACGTATTTATTCCGAAGAGCTTTCCCGCGAAGTCGTGCTCCATGTAGTTGCTCATTCCCTCGACGATCGAGACGACGGCAATGAGGAACATCACGCCGATGGTCACGCCGAGAAGCGTGAAGAAGCTCTTCAGCTTCTGCACGCGGATCTGCGCGAGCGCGAGCCGGATGGCGTCGAAGAACGGCACCGAGCGCCTAGTGGGTTGTGTGAATTTCGCCGCGTTCTATGCGCGCGGCGTAATCGGCGGCCTTCTCGTCGCTGGCGATCATGCCGTCGCGAAGAACCACGACGCGACGGGCATGGGCGGCAATGTCGGCTTCATGTGTAACCATGATTACCGTCTGACCCTGACCGGCCAGCTCTTCGAAGACCTTCATGATCTCTTCCGAGGTTGTCGAATCGAGATTTCCCGTCGGCTCATCGGCAAGAAGGATCGACGGCTCGTTCACGAGCGCGCGCGCGATTGCAACGCGCTGACGCTGTCCGCCTGAGAGCTCATTCGGACGGTGCGTGATTCGATCGCCGAGCTGCACGCGTTCGAGGGCAGCAGTCGCGCGACGCCTCCGCTCGTCAGCCGCAACGCCGGCGTAGACGAGCGGCAACTCGACATTGTGCAACGCACTCGCGCGCGGAAGCAGGTTGAACGTTTGAAAAACAAATCCGATCTCGCGGTTGCGCACCCGCGCCATCTCGTCGTCGCCCTTGGACGATACGAGCTCTCCGTTCAGCCAGTATTCTCCAGCGTCCGGCGTATCGAGGCAGCCGATCAGATTCATCAGAGTGGACTTGCCGGAGCCCGAAGGCCCCATGATCGCGACGTACTCATTGCGTCGAATCGCAATGTCGACGCCGCGCAGAGCGCGGACGATCTCGCCTCCCATGTCGTACTCGCGCTTCAAGCCGCGGGTCACGATGATCCACTCCGCGGCGGGAACTCCTCCCGGCGCTCCTGTAACAACGGCGCGCTCAGCCGTGGTGCTGAGCCCTGGTTCCTGAGTTGTTGGCGTCACGCTTTTTTCTCCGCCGTCTTCTTCGTGTCCTTCTCCTTCATCGGTTTCACCAATGTTCCGTCCTTCAGATCGCGAATTGCCTGGTAAGTGCCGGCGACGATTTTCTCGCCCGGCTTGAGACCACCGGTGATCTCGAAATACTTCTCGCCGGCTATACCAACTTTTACGGGACGGAACGTCACTTTGTTGTCGGCGCCGACAACGAATACCCCTTCGGCCTCCTTCTTTCCTACTTCTTTGGCTGGGGCCTTGGTCCGACCCAGAATGACCGCGTTGCTATCGCCCTTTGCGATCGGCTCGGGCTCGCGCACCGTGAGCGCGATGATCGGCACCGACAGAACGTTCTTGCGGGTGTTGGTGATGATCTTAGCGGTCGCCGAAAAATCCGGACGTGTCGTTCGCGGCGCATTCAACAATTGAATCGTCACCTCGTAATCGATCGCCTGGTCGGACGAAATTCCCGCGGAGCTATTCAGGTTCGACGCTTTCACCGAGCTGTTCGAGATCTTCGTCACGCGACCCATGAAAGTCGTGTCGGGGTACGCATCGATCTGAATCTGCGTCGAGTCGCCAAGCGAGATTCGCGACACGTCGGTCTCGTCGACTTTCACTTTCGTTTCGAGCACGGTCATGTCGCTGATCGTGAGCAGCGTGGCGGCGTCCTTGTTGAGCGTTCCCATGATCGCCGTTTCGCCTTCCTGAACGTTGAGCCGCGTAACGCGACCCGACATCGGAGCGAAAATCGTTGTCTTCGCGAGAAGACTCTGCGCATCACGCAACGAAGCCTGCGATTGCACGATTCCGTTATTCGCTGACTCGAGCGTCGCCTGCGCGACTTCAACCTGAGTTTTCAGCTGTTCGACCTGCTCATCAGACACGAGAGTCGGATTCGCTTTTTTCAGGAGAAGCAATCGATCGTAATTCCGTTTTGCCTGCTCGAGACTAGGTCGCGCAGTTGCCGACTGGGAGCGCGCGCTCGCGACGGCCGCAACTGCACGCTCGGCAGCTGCCTTGTACTGCGAGGGATCGATCTCCAGGAGGAACTGACCCTTGGTCACCATGTCGCCTTCCTTCACGGCAAGGTGGACGATGCGACCTGTGATGTCAGCGCTCAGATCGACTTTAGTCTGCGGCTGAACTTGTCCGCTGGCGGTGACCGACGCGACGAGATCGCGACGCTCTACCGGCTCGATGCGAACTTCAGTCGCCTTGTTTCGGTTTTTCGCGGCTGTCGTGAATCCGATGATTGCGATGACGAGAACACCGCCGCCGATCAGACTCCATTTCTTGCGCTTTGACATTGAGTTTTCCTTTACCGGAGTGGGCGACCCACAGCGCTCTCCAGCGCCGCGAATGCCTTGTGGTAGTCGTAGATCGCGTTGATTCTGTCGCTCTCGGCGCGCTCGTATGCGGCGCGCGATTCAGTCAGGTCGACGAAGGTCGCCTGCCCGTTGCTGTAACGATCCTGCGTGAACTTGAGCTCGATCTTCGCCTTCGCGGAGTTTTGCTCCTGCAGCGCGGAAGTTTTTTCTGCAGTCTTCAGTGTGAGATACGCGGCGGTGACGTCCGCCGTAATCGCCAGCTCGCGTGCCCGGACATTGTATCTCGCATCGGAGCTCGATGCCTGAGCTTCCTGCACCCGCTGTTCGCGGGCGAAGCCATCAAAGAGTGGCAACGACAACGTCGCGCTCAACGAACGCGGCGACTTCGTGAAACGAAACGGGAATTGAGAGTTTTGTCGCCTCAGCTCTTCCTGCTGCGCGCTGGTGAGCGCGATTGCATTGCACGCTGCGAGAGTGTTGTCGAGCTTGAGAACGGCGCGCACCTCTTCCGTTCTAATACACGATGCCTGCGCCGACGAAGCCTGGGAGATCGCCTGCTGCACCGGGAATTCCGCGTTCGTGTAAGCGTACGTATAGCCGGAAATTCCCGTGCTCAGGCTGAGAGTCGGAGAGTACTGTCCCTTCTCTCGCTTTACGTTGAGATCGGCGACTCTTTCTCTCGATCGCAACGCGACGATCACTGGATTTTGCGCGCGCGCCGACGCAAGCAGCTCAGGAAGCGCGGGCGGCTCGGCCTCGACAGGAAATTGCGTGGTAAGAACCACATCAGGCGGTTGATCGACGCCCATCAGCTGAAAGAGCTTGAGCTTCTCGATCTCGATCTGGTTTCGAGACTGAAGCACCTGAACCTGTTGCTGGCTCAGAGCAACTTCGGCGCGTTGTACATCGAGCTGAGTCCCCGACCCAACAAGAGCGCGTGCCTGAGCGAGAACGAGCTGTGCCTTCGAGGCGACGAGAAGCGTATCCTGAAGCTTCGCGCGATCCTCGGCCTGCAGCTCGGTGAGATATTGCTGCGTCACCTCCGACCGAAGCACTTCGGCGCTGCCATTGATGTCCGCGTCGACTGCATCGCGATTCGCGCGCTGCAGCTTTGGAGTGATCAATGATGCCGAATTGATTCGGTAGTCGATTCCGATTCGATACTGCGACTGATTGACGTCGGAGCTGGCGCCGAAGCTTCCACCATTGAAGATCTGGCGACCACCTTGCTGGCGCTGCGCGCTGAAGCTCGCGTCTGCGCTTGGAAGAAGCTGACCAAATGCGGTCCGGACGGCGGCGTCAGCAGAAACCCTGTTGTTCACAGTAGCGAGGTGAACCGGATTATTTCTGCGAGCCATGTTGACTGCGTCGGCGAGCGAAAGTGTCGCGATCGCGTTTGGTTCGGTGGCGCTGGAAGCTTTTGAAACTGTCGAACCAGCAGGTGATTGAGCGACCGCCATAGACAACGGTGCGAGAGTCACCAGGAGCAGGTACAAACGCTTTTGCATTTTATGAGGTGGGTAACGAGTCAGGGGGCCGTACGCGCCACTCACCGAGTGAGTTTCAGGCGCAGACCATCACTCTAATACGCTGTGAAGAGCGGTGATCGTCAATGACAAAATCATTTAACAGAACAAGGTCTCGGGTGGTGCCCGATACCTCTTCTCTTGCCTTTGGTTTTATTCGACGAGCGCCGGCGCGAGAAATATTCGATCGCTTATGCGAGAGCGAATGTACTCATAAAGAATTCGGCCTTTTTCCGCCGTTGCGAGTGACGGCCGCCCAAGCGAGCCGGCACTTCCTCCTGGCACCTTTAGACTCCCTCGACGGTAACGGCGGAGCTGCTCTCGCGACATCATATAGTCCTGCGCCAGCTCCTGGTGTACCATGTCCGGAAACAGGTACAGCATGATCGAAGTGTCCACCTCATCGCCGTGCATCGCCTCGGTCTGGCCTTCGAGGAGCTCGGCGAGATTGACGGCGAACATGTCCACTACCCTTACTCGTGCGCCCGCGGTGATGACAGTCGCGAGCGCTTCCTGGTGCGGGTCGTGCCCATGTGCCGTCAACAAGATGAACTCTTTCACACCGGTCGCTTCCCATGAAGCCAGGAGATCGTTGAGCATGCGGTGCAAAGTTTTCTTACGTATCGACGCGTTGCCGATGTATCCTCGCTCCGTGTCGACGTTCACGCCGTACTCGACAGTCGGGGCGCGCAGAACACCGAACTCTCTCGACAAATCGTCGGCGAGGCGCTCGACAATGATCGTGTCGCAGCCAAGGGGAAGATGAGGTCCATGCTGCTCGCACGTTCCAATGGGTACGATGAGCCGGGGATCTTCGGAGAGGATCGCCTCGATCTGCATCGGAATGAGCTCCTTTATCCGACGCGGCTGGTTCGGGTTCACCGGCACGACGGGCGCATGTGGCGCGGGGAGCGCGGATCTTTCTTCGGGCAGCTCCGAGGGGAGCGGTGACGTTGGAATCATTGGCCTGCCGCGGGAATTGAATTCGTGAACCGTCGCTGGGCGTCAGGTGTCGCGCTCGTCACGGGTGCCAGCGTGATTCTTCTGCTGGCGCTGTGGCTGCGCAATCCTCTTCTACCTTATGGTAGTGAGCCGCGCGCCGCCAGCGGCGACCAGCAGCAGGCGCGCGCGCATGCGCTGTCTCAGCTGAGATCGGCGCTGAGCAACGAAGTCGAACGCCTCGCGGCAAAGGCCAGGAGCTCACTCGACGCGCCAGTGGCGGCCACGGCTTTCGATCACCTCGAGAAAGTCGGGACGACTCCGGAAGAAGGCATCGTCCTCTTCGACCACAACACTCCAATTGCATGGACCGGTCAGCTTGTTGTCCCGCCCGACACGGGGTCTGGTCCCATCTCGGTGTCGTTCACGCCTTTTTATACGACCGTCGCCGTTGTTGCTCGGCGAAACGATCGCCGCGCTGTCGCAACCGCCGTCGTGCATGCCGAGCCGCCTGCGGATCGACTGGTGAAGTCTCTCGACGCGCGTGTCGCACGGAGGGACAAGATCGCCTCGTACGGGTTCGGCATGCCTACTGACACAAGCGCTGGAGAGTCGGTTCTCGAACTGCGAGGAGCGATACTCCTTCGCGCTGATGCGACCCCTCTACCGGCCGGCATCGTGCGATTCGCGCGCAGTGCGAAAGTACGCGCGTGGGGAACGATTCTTCTCTGTGTCGGAGCTCTCTTATTGCTTGGGTTTGCGTGGCGCGACCGCAAGCTCCTGGGGGAAAGATTGTTCGCGGTCGCAATCGGGCTCCTTGCGACTGCTCTCGTTCCGTGGAGCAACTTCTCCAACACTGCGCGGGCATTCGATCCGACATACTACTTCTCGCCGGTCGGTGGTCCGTTCACCGCCAACGCCGGAGTCCTGGCGGTTACGTCGGCACTTCTTCTTCTCGCCGTATACGCGATCATTCGATCGCGACGCTTTCGGCCGCCGCGTGGGCATGCAGTGGTGGGATCTATCATCTTCGCTGTTGCCGGCCCGTTGATCGTCGAGGTGATCGCGCCTGGAATCGCATATCCCTCGTGGGGAACGACCTCTTCTCTCTGGCTTACGTGGGAGATTCCATTCTTTCTATTGATATTCGCGTGCTGGCTGTCGGCAGCATGGCTCGCTCGCATTGCGCTCGGTCAGCGAGCCACCGTCCATTTGCGATTCGCGGCTGCAGTCGCAATGGCAGCGGCACTCACGGCTTCAGCGATCGTGTGGACTGCGACTACCAAGAAGCGACTCGAGCTCGCAGAGCAGGATATTCTTCGTCTCGAGAAACCGGATCCTGATGCCGCTGCGCTCTTGCGAAGATTCGGCGCTGAGCTCTCTCAATACGATTCGGCGGGAACGCGCGCCGATCTACTGAAGCGATACGCAATCTCCGACCTTGCCGCGGCCGACCTCCCCCTTGCAGTTGCAGCCTGGTCCGCTGAAGGACAGCGTCGCGCGGAGCTTCGGCTCGCTCCAATTGAATACGACTCGAGTTTCGTTGCGCAAATCGCTCGTTTGGCTCGCGATTCTACACAACCGGTGATCATGCGGACGCTCGGGCCGGCGAGCCGCGAAGTGGTGATGGCCATGCGGCACTCGAGCGGCGAGGTCACCACAGCGGTCGCATCGTCCCGGACCAGGCTGGTGGCACCGGACCCTTTCTTGTCGCTGCTGGGATTTTCTCCACCGATCAAGACGGAACCGCCCTACACTTTGACGATCTCCGAGATCGTGCCTGACACCGGGGTGCGCGGCGAGTCGATCAAATGGGCGCGAGTCGGGAGCCACATCCACGGAGACGTGTTCGTGCAGACATCCCGAGGTGTCGCGCGTGTCCACGCCGAAGTGGAAGCAGGATCACTTGCTGCATCCGGCGAAAGAGCGGTTCTCATCGTGATACTCAACGCGGCTCTCGCCGGAATTCTGTGGGCGCTCGGCGCGCTGGTGGAGGGCGGATTTGTGCGTTGGGTTCGCGTGCGGTCGATGAAATGGATTCGCAGCTATCGCGGGCGACTCACTCTTGCGCTTTCCGCATTCTTTGCGATCCCGGCTCTCGCGTTCTCGATCTGGTCGTATCAGCGATTGCGAACTGACGATCGCGATGTGCGAGAGCTCCTCGTGCGTGAGACTCTCGACGCGGTGGTCGCGGCGGCGGACAGCGCAAAGATTGGCGAAGTAGTAAGACCTTACAACACGCCGCTGTTTCTTTACTCGAGTGGACTGCTCAGCGCAGCGAGCGATTCACTTCTCGACGAGCTCGCCTCACCGGGGCGAGCGCTTCCCGTGCCTGTGTACCAGACCATCGTCGATCATGGCGAGCTGGGTGCGGGCTGGCAAAAAAATGTCGGGCAGTCGCAGGTGTTGTTCGGATATCGTGCCGCACCCGGACCGCAGAATCAGAGATACGTCCTCGCAGCCCCCGCGCGAAGTGACGAGCTTGCCCTCGATAGAAGGCGACGGGACCTCACCATCCTGGTTTTGTTCGCAACGGTGTTGGGCGCAGTCGCCGCACTCTGGCTGAGTGGCGTTGCCGCGAAGCGTTTGGCGCGAGACCTCGAGCTCAGCAGAATCGAAGTCGCTCGTGCCGAGAGAATTCTCGCGTGGGGTGAAATGGCGCGACAGGTCGCGCACGAAATCAAGAATCCGCTCACGCCGATTCGTTTGGGCGTGCAGCATCTAAGGCGCGCGCGAACCGATCCGCGGGTGAACTTCGAGCGTGTGCTCGACGAAAACGTCACGCGAATTCTTTCGGAGATCGATCGACTGGACGAGATTGCGCGTGCGTTCAGTCGCTACGGTTCGGCGCCGTCGGAGCTTCCTCCGCCGGAAGACATTGACGTCGCTGCCATATTACGCGACGTCGTCGGACTCGAAAAAATGGGAGTAGGCGAGGTAACGTGGACGCTTTCGGGCGCGGAAAATCCAATTTTTGCAAAGGCGCGTAGCGATGAGCTGCGCGATGTGCTGCTGAATATTTTCGAGAATTCCAGACTGGCTCGAGCGCGCAAAGTAGATGTAAAACTTTCCCGCGGACAAAATTCGGTTTTGATAGCGATTTCCGACGACGGGTCGGGAATAGATCAAAGCGCACTTCCGCGCGTGTTCGAGCCTCAATTCTCTACGCGAACGACGGGCAGCGGTCTCGGTCTCGCGATCAGTCGCCGTCTGCTCGAATCATGGGGAGGCGCGATAGAAATCACGAGTGAGCTCGGGAAAGGCGCGCGCGTAACGCTCACTCTTCTTTCGGCATCGTGAGCTCTCCTCGGCGTACGCCTGCTTCGGGAATGAGACAGTCGACGTCGCTTCCCGCCCACATCAGTGGGTGGCAGCTGCCACCCGGCTGGAAGTGGGGCGCCGACGGACTCTTCGGCGATCAGCGGCACTATCAGGAAATCGTCGACGGACTCGGCCGCTCGCTCGCGCTCGTGACTGCGCCAAATCCAGCGCACACGGAGTGGCTTCACTCGGAGGCGCAGCATCTCGCGCATCGAAGTCATCCGGCGATTCCCACTACTTATCACTACTGGGAACGTCACCGCGAAACACGCCGTGGCCCTGGTTACCTGAGGCGGTGGGTAACCGGAGAATCATTGAGCGCGCATCTCGCGCGTCTTGGCACCGCGGAGATTCCATACGTGCTGCAGGTTTTGCGTGGTGCAGCATCGATGCTCTCATACCTGCATGACATTGGCACAACGCATGGCGGGCTCGGTGGAAGCACGGCTTGGGTTACGCCAACGGGACGGTTGTGGATGATCGAGTGGCAGTGGGCGATTCCTCGAACCGAGATTCCGCCGGACATGAGACCACGGCGAGAAAACGAAATCACCGATGGCGAGTGGGCGTCAGCACCAACACCGCCTGAGTGGGGAGATAGATGGGAGCCGACACCGGCGAGCGATCAGTGGCAGCTCGCTGCATTGTGTTTCGCGGCTCTCACCGGAGAGAATCCGCCGAGTGCGGACATTCCTCCGGTGAGATTGCTCAGACCTGAAGCACCAGCGAGCGTCGCCACTGCGATCGATCGCGCTTTGCTTCCCGATCCTGCTGAACGTTTTCCAACGATGTCCGCATTTCTTCGCACCGCGGACAGAGGATACGTGAGTCGCAGCACGATGATTGTTCCCGAGCGCGAAGAACGATCGCCGTCGAAAGATCGCAGTCACGAATCGCGCGTGCGCTGGGCTCTTGGCGACGACTACGAGATCCTGTCGGATCTCGGCTCCGGAAGTTTCGGCAGAGTGTGGCGCGCGCGAGATCTTTCTCTCGAGCGAGAAGTCGCGCTCAAGGTTTTGCATCCTCAAATCGCGGCGGATGGACGTGCTGTCGCTGCATTCTGGCGCGAGGCAAAGCTCGCGGCGCAGCTCGCTCATCCAGCGATCGTTCCGATCTACGATTGGGACTCGAGAGGAGATTTGTCGTGGTACACGATGGAGCTGGCGGAGGAAGGATCTGTCGCGAGTCTTCTCACTCGATCAGGGCCGCG
>JBGQKT010000045.1:0-19094 GCA_041499635.1 Gemmatimonadaceae bacterium | reverse complement strand
TATCAGCTGCTGACTGGAGTCGCCGCCGATCGACTTCTGACGGTGAAGCAAACCGATGCTGTGCAGAAGAAGCAGCCGACGCCAAATACACAAACTGCAAATCACGTCTTCGAGCCGATGGATCCGCACCGAGGACTCGCGTACAAGCATCAGGCAGCGACGCCAACGGATTACAGCGTGCAGTCCCTCCTGCCTTACATGATTTCAAGGCAGGGACCGGCGCTCGCGGTGGGTGATGTCAACGGCGATCACCTCGACGATGTGTTCGTCGGCGGCGGATCGGGTGTGCCGGGCCAGCTCTTCATCCAGAAAAAAGACGGGAGCTTTGTCGCGTCGAATTCGAATCAACCGTGGGTTGCCGACAAAGGATTTGAAGATTGGGGCGCGCTTTTCTTTGACGCGAATGGCGACGGACTCCCCGACTTGTACGTTGCAAGCGGCGGGTATCAGCGTGCGCCGACATCCGAGTTTTTGCAGGATCGCCTTTACATTAACAAGGGTGGCGGAAAGTTCGAGAAGGCCGATCACGCGCTTCCACCGATGCTCACGAGCACGGCCACTGTTCGCGCTGGCGATTACAACGGCGACGGCCGGCCCGATCTATTCGTTGGCGGCCGTCTCTCTCCCCGAAATTATCCCGCTCCAACGAGGAGCTACATCCTCCGGAATGATGGTGGTCATTTCACCGATGTCACCGAAGAAGTAGCGCCCGAGCTCGTTCACCCGGGCGGGATGATAACGGACGCTGTATGGATCGATTTCGACGGAGACGGTCGCCTCGATTTAGTCACCGTCGGCGAATGGATGCCGATTCAGTTCTATCACAACGACGGAAAGCGATTGCGAAACGTGACGCAGTCGACGAGTCTGCCGCCTCTCAACGGCTGGTGGTACAGTCTCGCAGCAGGAGATTTCGACCACGACGGCCGTCCCGATCTCGTCGCCGGCAACCTCGGCTTGAATTACAGCTACACCACATCGAAGGACAGCACGTTCGGAATCTACGCGGCTGATCTAACAGGCAATCGCACGACTGATCTCGTGCTCACGCAGACAATCGACGGGAAGGAATACCCATACAACGGATTGGCGCCGATGGGTCAATCGATCTACACGTTTGGTATCCGATACCCAACGTACGGATCCTTTGCGCAAGCGACTGTCGATCAATTGCTCACTCCGTCTCAAAAGCAAAACGCAATTCACTACCACGCGGACACGTTTGCGAGTCTCTATCTGCACAACGATGGAGGCGGAAAATTCAGCGCGTCGCCGTTGCCGAATCTCGCGCAAATCGCACCGATGAGGGGAATCATCGTGCACGACGTCGATGGTGATGGGAATCTCGATCTGATCGTTGCGGGAAATCTTTACGACGTCGAGCCCAACACGCCAAGGGCGGATGCTGGGAATGGGCTCTGGCTGAGGGGGAACGGAAAAGGCCGCTTCACTCCGGTACCTCCGAGTGAGAGCGGCCTCCTGACTCCCAAGAATGTAGCTGGTCTTGCTTGGATCAACACTCCGGCCGGTATGGCGATCCTTGTCGCCAATACCGGCGATTCACTTCAAGCGTTCAACATTCGAAAGCGTTAAGCCCGAGTGTGACTTACCACCCGGTGTTCTGCTTCAGTCTATCTTCACCCGCCACGCGACTCAGCTCGATCTGGATTGACGGAATCGGATACCAGCGATGTCGCGCTGCAAATGCTTCCGCGCCGGCTTTGTAGAGTCTGCGGGTCGCGCTCTTCTCGGCACCGCCACCAACACCGTTGATGTAAGCATTGAGAGTCACATCTGCGATTCCCCAGCGTCGCAAATCGAACATGCGCTGACCTTCCATCGCCAGCTCGAGCCGACGCTCGTAGCGAACTGCGTTACGTGCGTACGTTGCATCCGGGAACGACGGGTACTGGCCGACACTATAGGTCGCCCACGTGATCGATGCATCGTTGATCGGCACCGCAATCCGCTTATCCCCAGCGCATGCAGGATATGCCGCGACCACCGCCTTTGCCGCATTGGCATCAGCCGGTAAGCCGCATCCCTCGGCTGTCTGGGCTGCTCGCGCTCTGATCTGATTGACGATCGTTCGGGCGCCCGCGAGGTCTCCGGTCTCGACTTCCGCCTCAGCCAGAAGAAGCAGCAGGTCAGCGAATCGGTACAGGTGGATGTTGACTGAATTCAACTGCGTGTTCTGCCAACCGACGCTGCTCTCTGCGCCGCTCGCCTGTTCGTGTGCGTTTTTCTTGGGACCGTAGAAACCGCCATTTGCGGGATCTCTGACCCAACCGGCCGGACCGTTGTAGAGTCCCCAATCCTTGTAGGGCACTCCGTCGCGGCCAACTGTCCAATCAACTCGCGGATCGACCGGCGCAAGATTCGTATTGCTGAAATCGCCGTTGTTTGCATTCCAGTTGTTCGGGTCCGACAGGATCAACGGAAGCCCATCAGCGCCAACTCGGAAGAAGTTGACCAGGTTTTGTGACGGCTGGTTGAAGCCGCAGCAACCAAAATGACTGCCGGAATACGGGAAATTCAATCGCTCGCCATAATTGGCATTGTTGCCGTTCGGCTCGCCGTCATTCGCTGAAGCCTCGTACGCGAATATCGTCTCTTTGCCGTTGGCAAACGCCTGAAAACCAGTCCAAACCTTGTCGTAACTGGATTCCAGAGCGTATGGCCCATTCTGCGCGACGTCCTTCAATGTTGTCACAGCTGCAGCATACTGCTGCGCGTACATTTGAACGCGCCCCTTGTATGCTTTCGCCGTCCACATAGTCGCTCGCCCGACATTTCCATTTCGCGGAGCCGCCGGGAGCAGTCCGATTGCAGTATCGAGGTCCTTCAGGATCGCCGTGATCGCGGCTTCGGGCGTTCCATTGGCCTTGCGGAAATCAGCGTCATCCTCGGTGTAGTAGGGAATATTTCCCCACATCCGATACGCTTCGAAGTGGTAATACGCCCTGAGGAATGTCGCCTCTCCTTCGATGCCCTTGGCGTCCGCCGCGGAGAACGCACCCGCGTTCGATTTCAGTACGGACTTGAGTAGTCTGAGAGTGGCATTGCTTCGAACGACGCCCTCGTAGACGATCGACCACTTGTTGTTCAGGTACGTTTCGGCATCGGGGGTACCCCAATGGTAGCCCTCGATGTCGTTGATGGGCGGCTGGTCGGTGCCGTCAGATCCTTTGTAGGCATCATCGGCGGCGACAGTCCCCCATACCCAGTTGCTGGCGGCGCATCCCCAGTTGGAGCTTGTTGCGTCCGTGCAGTCCAACGTCCGGTACGCTCCGATCAGGTTGCCCTCGACGCCCGTGGCATTCGCGAGCGTCCCTTCATTCAACGTCCCCTGTGGACTGGCGGCGTCAGTTAGAAAATTCTTGCAGCCATAGAGCGCGCCCGTCATCAAGATGACTAGCGCCGTTCCGGTAAGAACCGGGTGTCTCGATACGATTTTCATCGTCTCAGTTTCCTTGATAAAGGCCGATGGTTAGAAAGACGCGACGACGCCGACACTGAACATTCTGTTGCTCGGATACGAACCGCGATCAACTCCGCGGTACTGATCGCGGATGTCGCCGGCGGCACCGTTGATGTTCGCCGCTGGAAGCGACGGGTCGAGACCTTCGTAACCGGTGATCGTAAACAGGTTTTCCGCCTGCACATAGATTCTTGAAAGCGGAATATTTCGTGCCATGCTCGCCGGGACGTCATATCCAACCTGCAGATTGCGCAGCCGGGTGTACGATCCGTCCTTGACGTAGAAACTGCTGAGTTGGTGGCTGTAGAGATCGTTCACATCGAGTTTCGGGTACTTCGCGTTCAGGTTATCCGGTCTCCACGAATTCGCCAACAGATCCGACTTGACGTTCGCGTCGAACTCGCGGAACACGTAGAACTCCATCTGGTTCTCGAAGATCTTGTTTCCGTACGATCCGAAGACAGTCGCGCTCAAATCGAAGTTTCCGCGGCGCATTCCAAAATCCACTCCGCCCGTGAAATTCGGATGCGGGCTTCCGATGACAGTTCGGTCGTCGAGGTTGATCTTCCCGTCGCCGTTCACGTCGCGGAACTTGATGCGGCCAGGTGCAGCTCCATCCTGGGTCGCATGAGCCTTCACATCTGCGTCGTCCTTGAAGAAGCCATCGGCTATGTAGCCGTAGAATGACCCGATCGGATGGCCGACCTTGTTGATGACCTGGTTGCCGTAACGAGTCGTAATGGGACCGTAGAAAAAGTCCTGAACTCCGTTGATCGAAACGATCTCGTTCTTGTAATGGCTTCCGTTGAAGCTGACGTTCCAGGCTCGTCCCTGATGTCCGATCGAGAAATCGACACCGGTATTTCTCATTTTTCCGATGTTGACGATCGGAGGATTGGCGATGCCGGCAGTCGCTGGCGTGCGTGGATCGAACAACAGGTTGCTCGAGGCGCGGCGATATACGTCGACGACCACGTTGAGCGCGCCATCGAACAGCGACATGTCCGCGCCAATGTTCGACGACTTGTTCTCTTCCCACTTGAGGTCCGGGTTTCCAAGAGAAGTCTGCCGGAATCCCGAGACTACTGACGTGTTCTTTCCTGATACGTCGTAGTAGGTATCGCCGCGGTCACCGCCAAACGTGGAAACTATGCGGCCCGAAGGTATCTGCTGGTTTCCGGTGATGCCCCATCCATATCGCAGCATTACGTCGGAGAAGATTCTGTTGTGAGACAGGAATCCTTCGTTCGTGATGCGCCAGCCAAGTCCGAATGCCGGGAAGGTTCCCCACCGGTGTCCCGGGGCGAGGCGTGACGATCCATCTCTTCGGACCGTGACGCTCGCAACATACTTGTCGGCGTAGTTCCAGTCGGCCTTTGTAAAGAGCGAGAGGATCGCGCTCTTGCCACCGGTGCTGAACACGTTCTTGGTGCCCGCGTCGCCCAGCGCATCCTGTATGTATCTGGAGTCCGGCGAGTCGTTGAGGAGATTGGCCATCGACGCGCTGATAAAGCGGCTGCTGTTTGCGCCGGCTTCCTGGCCTAGCAAGAGATCGAAGCGATGCTGCCCCAACGCCTTGAGATATCTAAGTGTGTTGCTCCAGCCCCACTCTGTGAATTGATTCGTGTTCTCGTTGATCGAATTGATGAACGTTGCCTCGGCGTTTTCCGGGAAAATTGGCTGGAATCCAGCGAACGAGTTCTGAGCTACGTTAAAGCCGAGGCTGCTTCTGAATGTCGTGTTCGGCATAAGGTCGATGCCGCCAAAGACGTTTCCGAAGACCTGATTGTTTTTGTTCTCGTTGAATCTCCAGGCGAACGCTTCCTTGAGAGGATTGAGTCCGTTGCCCAGGCTCGTGGTTTTCCCGCCGGCATAGTTCCCGTTCACATCGAACACGGGGATGACAGTCTGCATCAGAATGTTCTTGCCGAGGATGCCGTCTTCCGCGTACCCACCCGGGTCGTCGGTTACTCCGCCGTGATGTCGATCGAGAGCGAGCGCGATGTTCTCACCGAAGTTGAACTTGTTTCGCTGGAACGCGGTGTTGGCTCGAATGGTTCCCCTTTTGAACTCGTTGTACTTCGCTGTGCCGCCCTGGTCGAAATAATTGAAGGAGACACTGTACGAGTTATCAGCGCTGCCGCCTTTGACATCGAGGTTGTAGTTACCAACGAACGCCGGTCCGAAAACTTCTTTCCACCAGTCGGTTCCGGAGCTGCCGGGCATGATCAAGCTGTTTGGATACGAATACTTGGTCAGATCCACGGTGGTTGGACGGCCCCACTGGTCAGAGGTGAGCGTCGCTGCCGCGCTCGCATAGATGTATGTGGGGATCGTCGGGTTGTTGGGGTCTCCGAAAATCTTGGTCGGGACCGGCTGCCCGGCGTTGAGATAACTCTGCTTCAAGACTGCGAAGTAATCCAACGGGTTCTGGATCAGGAAATCATCATAGCCACGAACTGGCGTGGCGACGCCGGTTCTCACGCGAAGCGTTGCGCGGGGTGGACCGGCTGGTCCCTTCCTCGTGGTCTCGATGACGACGACGCCATTGCTGGCTCGCGTTCCGTAGATCGATGCGGCCGACGCATCCTTTAGAACCTGGATCGAGACGATATCGTCCGGGTTCAGGAAGTTCATGTACGAGTCGGAGACCGCTGTGCCGTCGATGACATAAAGAGGATCGTTGTTCTGGAAGGAGCTGATGCCCCGCACTCTGACGGTGGCACGCGCACCAGGCGATCCGCTTGCCACAACGGTTACGCCAGGTGTGACCGCGTCGAGCCGAGACAGCACACTGGCGCCTGTCTGTCGTTGGGCGGCTTCGACATTGACGTTGGCGACAGCGCCTGTGATGTCACCTCGCCGCTGTTCCTGATAGCCTGTCACGACCACTTCTTCGAGGTAGGAGATCTGGGCCATCGTGACATCGACGGTGGCGCGACCGCCAACCGTTGTCTGAACCGGCTTCTGGCCGACGCGGGAGAAAACCAAAACCGCGTCAGAGGGAGCGGTGATCGCGTATCTCCCATTTGGCCCTGTCGTGGCGCGCGCATCGGTTCCTTGCACGCGAATCGTGACTCCCGGAAGTGGATTTCCACCTGTAGACGTCACGGTTCCGGTGACCGCGATCGACTGGCTCAGTGCCGTTCCGCTCATCGTGAGCGCGAACAGGAGGCTCAATCCTATCGCTCGGATGCCGTGCGATAGAATGGCCCGCAATGAATTTGTTGCTGACATCTTTTCCTCCATGGTTGTTCTCCTTGTTGCGCTCATGCGTTAAAACCCTCCCGGTCGGCGCATGGTGTTCAATCCTTGCATGTCGATCAGCTGGCGATACGTGATCAGCTTGACATCGTGTGTCTTGATTGCGTCGCTGAAACGTTTTGACGTAAGCGCATCGAGCTCGCCCTGACGGTTCTTGCTCATGTCGGGCAAAGGATAGGATGTGTTCATATCCAGCAATGCGCCCAGCTCGGCGTCGTCTACGCCGACGTGGGTAACAACGAGATTGAACTGTGGGTGCAGGCGATCGATTATCGCCAGCAGACTATCGGTCTTGTGCGCGGGCGTCGCGGAGTACTGCGAATCATTCCTCGTTTCACCGAAGTACTGCGACATGCCCAGGCCGTATTCCTTGGCGAGCCGCTCCGCGAGCTCGCGCAATTCAGGCTTCCCGACCACGGTGCCCATATGGTAGTCCACGTAGTCGATTTTCAATCCTGAATGGAGCGCGCGATCGATTTGCGCGCGCAATTCTTTTTCGACTTCGCGAAGATCGGGGTGGTTGTTGTACAGCAGCTCCGACGAGGGAAAAAAATAGCCGTCCTTGTCTACGAGAGACGGGACGGCGCTGCGACCGGAGATCGGCCCCCAGCGATAATTCTTCCACTCGGAATTGAGCGTGAGATGAATTCCGACTGAGACCTCGGGGTGTTTCTTGAGAATCTCCACCGTCTCCTGATACCACGGAGTGGGGAACATCACCGACACTGAAACGGGAAGGCCGGTGGCGATGAGCTTCTCGATCGCCATGTTCACGCTGTGACTCATCCCCGCATCGTCAGTGCGGATGACTAGGTACTTCGTCTCGGAATTGGCGGAGTGCCTCGATGGATCAGTCTGACCGACAGCGTGCGTCGGAGAGGCGGACAAAAGCGATCCGTACAACAGTGGAGCGAAGTAGTGGAGCAGCCGCGTACTTCCCCCGTGGCAAGAGGCCGTTACTGAGCTGTGACCAACCTTTGTTATGAACGCGACAAACCGTGTCGCGTCAGGAGCCCGCGAGACTCCCCTCTATTACGGTCTGTGACGGAACTTGTCAAGAACCATACATTTGGTGCGTTTCGGCTCCGTCCCCTGTCACCACGGGATTTGAGGCGAACGGTAGAAGTTCACTCCGAGAAAATTCCAGCGCGGCGCGTGTGTCGCGACGCGCGCGCTGAAGTCGTCCCAGTGGCGCGAGCTTTGCTGCGACCAGGCGACTTCTGCGAGCGCGGGAAGGCGTGGCACGGCCAGATATTCCACCGCCGTGATATTCCGCAGTGTCTCGCTCCAGACCGGCGCCTCGACTCCGGCGATGTTCGTTTCCGTGACCCCCTTCATAAACGTCGCTGGATCCCAGTCATACGCGGAGCGCACTTCGATCAGAGCCGCCCACTTGAGCCCGAGCTCCGTGTTGTCGTCGTACTTCATGTCGAGATAAGTGCGCTTCGCCGGTGACATAATCACTTTGGCGCCGTATTGCACGGCGAGGGCTGCTACGGTATCGGTCGCCCACGCCTGCGCGATCGTCGTCGGCTGCAGGTGCGCGCGCGCGATTTCTTCCCAGCCCACCATCTGCTTTCCGTGTTTAGCAACGATGTCTTGCTCGCGCTCGACAAAGTGCGTGTAGTCTGCTCTGCTCAGAATAGGATTTTCGTCGCCGCCGATGTGGTAGTACTGTCCCGGGGTAATCGCCGCGATCTCGCGCACGACATCGTCGACGAAGGCGTAAACCTCTTCCTTGTCCGCGCAGAGCGTGCTGAAGCCGACGTCGGTTCCCGTGTACGCTCCCGGTGAACGCCGGCTGCAGCTCAGCTCGGGATATCCGATCAACGCGGCGTTTATGTGTCCCGGAGTGTCGATCTCCGGAACGATCGTGACGTATCGCTCCTGGGCGTAGCGCACGATGTCCGAGTATTCGTCCTGCGTGTAAAATCCGCCGGGACCGCCGCCGACTTGCGTGACACTTCCCATGGCGGTGAGCTTCGGGCGCGATTTGATCTCGATGCGCCAGCCTTGATCATCGGCGAGATGAAGATGGAACACGTTCAGCTTGTAGAGCGCGAGCAGATCGATGTATTGCTTGAGCTCTCGCGTTGTGAAGAAGTGTCGTGCGACGTCGAGCATCGCTCCGCGCCACGCGTAGCGAGGGTGATCGGAGATCGTTAGCGGGGGAACGGTCCACGACATCGGCGACAGTATGAGCTGCGATTCAATCTGCGGCGGCAGCAGCTGACGCAGAGTTTGAATGCCGTGGAATAACCCGGCCGGCGCGTTTGCAGTGATGCGCACCGAATCGCGCGACGACGTGAGCTTGTAACCCTCGGCACCGAGCGTTGCGTCGGGCGACAGGCGAAGAACGATCGCGCCGGCGGCGGAAGCACCGCTGGAAATCGGAAGAGGGAATCCCGTAGACGGCCTGAGCACGAGCGCGAGCAGCTCGGCCGTTCTCGACGCTTCCGCGTTTCCGGGGTCGACGACGATGCTCGTTGTGTTTGTGAGAACGAACGGGTCGCCACCGTTGGTGGCGAGTGATGTCGGCAACGGAACGAGGCGCGGAATAACTGCGGCGCGCACGGGAGTGGGCGCAGTAGCTGGAGGCGTTGTCGTGCACGCCGCGAGGACTGCGCTGCACAAAACGAGAATGGGGAATCGCGTCATCGAATGAGTGATGGAGGTTCAGGGTTTTGTACTGCGTTGTGCGAACAGCCACTTCAGGAATTCATCGGATGCATAAGCTGCATCCCATACGTTGTGTCCAAGACCAAGGTATTCGGTGTAACGCACGTCGGCCGATGCAGCTTTCAAAGCCGCAGCGGGCTCGCGAGAATAGCTGACAGGCACCGAAGTATCCATTTCTCCGTGGAAGATCCAGATCGGAATCTTGCCGAGTCGCCGTGCGAGAGCGGGGAATTCTGCGCCATCGGCGGGGGGAATGACGGGCACAGATCCGCGCGAATCCGGACGTTCCGTGACCCAGCCACAAATCGGAGCAATCGCTGCAAAAATCTCAGGATGACGATACACGAGGTACCACGTTCCATGACCGCCCCTCGAGAGTCCGGTGAGATAAACTCGCTGAGGGTCAACTTTGAATTCGGTCATCGTTTGCTTGAGCGCGGCGAAGGCTGCTTCTGCCGGCGCCCCGACCCACTGCGAATCGCCCGGAATCTGCGGAAAAATGACGACTGCGGGAAAGCGCTTCGAATTCTGACGAATCGCTGGGGCGAGACCCACCGACGTCTCAAGAAGACCGTCACTGCCGCTCTCTCCCGAGCCGTGCAAAAAGAGAATGACGGGCCAATCGGACCTGCTAGCATAATCCGATGGGACATAGACCTGATACGGATAACTCTGACTGCCTATTACGACTGTGCGATCGAGAAATCCGGTCTCGACACGCTGCGCGTCGCCGCGTCGCGCCCCGACGAGCAACAGAGCAAGCAACAACAACGCACTACGGTTTGCGATACGCGCGTACATAGTCCACTACCATTTGCTGTGGGAATGTTGTGGTTACATCGGGATCGCCGGGCCAGCCTCCGCCGGCAGCAGCGTTGAGAATCAAAAAGAATGGATGATCGAAGACCCACTTCGTTCCGGGCGGCAAATTCGCAGGAGTCATTCGATGATATTCTCGTCCGTCAACGTACCAGCGAATCTCATTTGGCTGCCACGCGACACTGAAGATGTGAAAGTCGTCGGCATACACTCCATGTGAGAGCGTGTCGGCGCGACCAATTCCGCCCGCACCCGAATAACCGGGACCGTGGAGCGTGCCGTGCACAATTGGCGGCTCGCGTCCGATGTTCTCCATGATGTCGATCTCGCCGCTCTTCGGCCAACCAACAGTACCGATGTCATCGCCGAGCATCCAGAACGCGGGCCACATTCCCTGTCCGCGCGGAATACGCATGCGCGCTTCGAAGCGGCCGTATTTCTGCGCGTACAATCCTTGAGTCTTGAGTCGCGTCGACGTGTAGAGACATTTTCCGTACCAGCATTCGTACGTCGATGACGACGGCTCGGCGCGCACGGTGATGACGAGATGGCCGTTGCCGTCGAGCGCGGCGTTTTCAGTGCGAGTCGTGTAGAATTCGCGCTCCTGGTTACCGAAGCCCGCTCCTCCGGTATCAGCAGCCCATTTCGCTCGGTCGAACGACGCGCCAGCTGGTCCGTCGAACTCGTCGTGCCAGAGAAGATTTCTCGTGTGACCGGCACACGCGGCGACTCCAAGCAGTGCAACGAGAAATAATTTCTGCACGAATAACGTTGGCGATGCGCGGGCGGACGCGATAGGACGCAGCAACTACGGGGAACTACAGGTCCGAGGTCTGAGGGTCCGAGGTTTCCAGGCACGAGGTGAGGCGTGAGCATTCTTTCATCGCAACGCTGTAACCTCACCTCAGACCTGGTAGCCTCGACTCCTCAGACCTCGGACCTGTTCTTCCGCCTTTCACTTACATTAGTCGCCCAAATGAATCGGAATTTGTATGTCGTGATGGGAATCACCGGCTCCGGCAAGACCACCGTCGGCGAAATGTTGGCCCGCAAACTTGGCGTCGACTTCGTCGAGGGTGACGACCATCACTCACGCGAGAATGTGGAGCGCATGGCATCTGGAATCCCGCTCACTGATACCGATCGCGCGGATTGGCTGCGCTCTCTCGCGAATCGCCTTCGCGGGGCAAGACATGCGAGGTGCGGATTGGTGCTGACATGCTCCGCGCTCAAGCGATCGTATCGCGATGTTCTGCGCGCGGCAGTGCCGGAAGTGCAATTCATTTTTCTCAAAGGATCCCGATCGCTGATCGTGGAGAGAGTCGCCGCGCGGCGCGAACACTTCATGCCGGCCTCGCTGATCGAGAGTCAGCTCGCGACGCTCGAAGAGCCTGCGACTGATGAGCACGCATGGACGTACGACATCGAATCGTCAGCGCAACAGATAGTCGACCACATCGTGGAGCGCGCACCGGCATGACCGCGGACACTCGACTGCTCGTCTTCGCACTCGTCGCGGTAATCTCGCTCGTCGTGCTCATCGCGCGATTCAAGCTTCATCCATTCATCGCGCTGATCGTTGTTTCTCTCGCAATGGGCGTTGCGGCAGGAATGCCGGCCGGTGCCGCGGTCAAGGCTTTTCAGGACGGCGTCGGCAACGTGCTGGGATTCATCGCAGTTGTCGTCGGGCTTGGAACGATGCTCGGCAAATTGATGGCGGAATCGGGCGCCGCGACTCGGATTGCGACGACACTCATCGATCTGTTTGGCGAAAAACGCGTGCATTGGGCGATCATGATCGTCGCCTTCATCGTCGGAATTCCGGTGTTCTTTCAGGTGGGATTCGTTCTGCTTGTTCCACTCGTATTCACCATCGCGCGTCGCACCGGAACATCGCTGGTGAAAATCGGAATCTCACTCGTCGCGGGTTTGTCGGTGGTGCACGGAATGTTGCCGCCGCATCCGGCGGCGATGCTCGCGGTCACCGCGTACAATGCGGATGTAGGCACGACGATTCTCTACGGCCTGATTGTTGGACTACCGACAGCGGCGCTCGCGGGACCGATCTACGCGACGTGGATCGCACCGCGAATCATACTGCCACCTGACAATCCAATCGCCGATCAGCTCGGCGGCGAATCAACGCAGGAGATGCCCGGCTTCGGCATCTCGATCTTCACCGTTCTCGTTCCCGTCATTCTGATTCTTCTTGCGACTGCGGCTGACTTTTTTCTCGCCGAGGCGAGCGCGCTGCGCTCGGTGCTGCATTTAGTCGGTAATCCGATCGTCGCGCTGTTGCTTGCGCTGTTGTTTTCCTTCTGGTCGCTCGCGCGCGCGCGACATTTCACGAAGGAAGAAATTTTGAAATTCTGCAACGACTGTCTCGCGCCGACAGCGACGATTCTTCTCGTCATCGGAGCAGGCGGTGGATTCAACGCCGTGCTCGTTGCGAGCGGCGTCGGTCGCGCAATCGCAACAATCGCAGTCGGCTCGCACGCATCGCCGTTGCTGCTCGCGTGGATCGTCGCAGCGATGATACGCGTGGCGACTGGATCGGCGACTGTCGCGATGACGACTGCAGCGGGGATCGTCGCACCGATCGCGGTCGCGACGCCCGGAACCAACGCTGCGTTGCTCGTGCTTGCAACGGGTGCGGGGGCACTCGTTCTCTCGCACGTGAACGACGCCGGCTTCTGGCTCATCAAGGAATTCTTCAACATGACGGTCCCTCAGACGCTGAAGACATGGACCGTCGCCGAGACGATTATTGGCGTTGCAGGTTTGGCGTTCACTCTGCTCTTGAGTTTGGCCGTATAACCATCGAGGTTCAATTGCGAGTCGAGAGAATTTCGGCAATAGCAGTAGTGCTGCTCGGAGCATTGGCGTGCGCTCGGCAATCGGCGTCTGGAGTCTCGCCACAGGAATCATCGTTGTCTGGTGGATGGATCGACGTATCCGCGACGCTTGATCCGGCGATGACACCCGTGTACGAGGGAAATGCGCCACTGTCGTTTGAGTTCATGCTCGACATGCGGAAGGGCGACGGCGTTACACTGTCGAAGTATTCATTGGGCGCGCACAGCGGAACACACATCGATGCGCCGCAACATTTCATCCGCGACGGTGCTCCCGTAGACAAAGTCCCGCTCGATCCGCTGATCGGTCCCGCGCGCGTGATCGATATTCCGGACAGCATACAAGCGATCAACGCCGCAGAGCTGAACCGACATGCGTGGAAGGGTGCCGAGCGTTTGATCTTCCGCACGCGGAGCTCGGTGCGAGGGTGGATGAGCTCGCCGACATTTCATCACGACTTTGCTTACGTAGCGCCGGATGCTGCACAGCTAATTGCCGATGCGGGCGTAAAGCTCGTGGGTATCGATTACATCTCCATCGAGCAGTTCGGCGGACCTGCTCCGTTGACTCATCGCATTCTACTGGGGAAAGGCATTCCGATCATCGAGGGATTTGCGCTCGAGACAATCGCCCCTGGTGACTACGATTTGATTGTGTTGCCGATTAAGGTGGCGGGACACGAAGGCGCTCCCGCGCGCGCCGTCATGCGAAAGATCGCGAGATAGCGCGCTATTTCGTGACCTGCGGCACGTAGACACGCACATAATCCACTAACATCGTGGCAGGAAAGATTTCATCGGATCTCGGATCGCTGTCGAAGTTTCCACCGACAGCAAGGTTCAGGATGACAAAGAAGGATTGATCGAGAACCGTTTTGCCAAAGCGTTCCATGTCGCCACGTGCGACTGCATGGTACGAGATGTTGTCGACGAAGAATCGTACCTCGATCGCGTCCCACTCGACAGCGAAAATATGAAAGTCGTCGGAGAACGTGCCCGAGCCCAGAACGTATCCTCGCGCGAAGGGAGTGTTCCCCGAGTAACCAGGTCCGTGTACTGCCGAGCTTACTCCAGAAGACGCGCTGCCGTGATTTTCCATGATGTCGAACTCACCACACGCCGGCCATGGAGTCGAGGGGAATGAGCTGCCGAGCATCCAGAACGCGGGCCAGAGTCCCTGTCCCGACGGAAGCTTGATGCGCGCCTCTACCCGTCCCGGTGCGGCGTCCATTTTTCCGCGAGTAGTGATCTTGGCTGACGTGTAGCGGCAGGGACCGTAGTAGCACGTCATGCTCGAAGGCGCGAGTCGCGCGACGATCATCAGTTGTCCATTTCCGTTGAGCGAGATGTTTTCGCGCGCGTTCGTGTAAAACTCTTTTTCGTTGTTGCCCCAGCCGCAGATTCCCGAGGAGCATCCGTCTCCTGGATCGTAATTCCACTTAGTCGGATCGGGAGCTGTGCCGGCGGGACCATCGAACTCGTCGCTCCATACTTGTCGCCAGGTGACGGTCGTTGAGTCTGTCGGCACACCTGATGTCGACGTGGTACTCGTGCACGCGAGTGACGCGCCGAGCGTGATCGTCGACGTGACGGTCAGAAACAAAAACGAGATGCGGCTCATTGTGCGGGATTCATTGCGTCGAGCTTCGTTTGAATCCGGTCTAGCGCCGCGCGCGACGCTCGGCAATTACTGAGCGGATCGCATCAACCACCACGGTTGGGACCTCGCGTTGCAAATAATGCCCGTGGAGTGTATCGACGACCTGACGCGTACCGGGATGCTCGCGTGCCCATAGCTTGTGTTCAGAGAGCCAAACGGAATCGAGCGGTGAATGTTGTGGTGTCGGCGGCCCGTGATGAATGCTTGTGAGCAGGACGATCGGCAATCGGGGAATTGGCGGTGCCCCGCGCACCTCGGCGATATCCTCATCGAAGGATTCCAATTCGGCCCGCACCCCCGGAGGTGCCAGCGCCATCATCCGCTTCTGTTGATCCATCGCTACCGACCATTCCGGTAGTGATCGGGCGTTCACATAAAAACCGGCAATCGACGGATCCACGAGAACGAGTCCGTGGACATCGTGCGGATAACGCGCGGCATAGAGTTGCGCGACGAATCCACCGAGTGAGTGACCGACAATAACGTATGGCGCCGGCAGACCGGTGCGAGCGAGCAGCGCGTGCAGCTCGTCGGTCATGCGTGACACTGTTCGCGGAGCCGGACCTTGCTCCGATTGGCCGAGTCCCAACCTATCGTATGAGAGTACGCGCGCGAACTCGGCGACAGCAGGTTGCACGTCTGACCACGGTCGAAACCCGTCGCCGAGACCCGAGACCAAAACCACAGATGGTCCGGATGTACCGAGAAGATGGATGTGAACGACTCTACCGTCGACGCGAAGTGTATCGACGGAATTCGCAATGACGTCTGAGTTTTGCGGCGATTGATTGGATGAACGCGGCGCGCACGCGGCCGACAGGCATGCGAGAATCAATGCCACGCGCATTGACTTAGTAATTTTGTTTTTTCCCGAGGATGTAGTCATTCGACTCAGCGTGGCGCTCCTGCTCCGGTGACCGCAGCATCAGCGAACGTCGGCGTCGATTGGGCGATTGCACGCTCGTCATCGTTCATGTCCGCCTGAATGTCGCCGAACAATGGCGTGCTCAGATATCGCTCGCCGGTGTCGGGAAGCATGCACAGAATCGTCGAACCTTTCGGCGCATCCTTGCTAACCTCGATCGCCGCGGCGAACGATGCACCTGCAGACGTGCCGACGAAAATTCCTTCGCGTCGCGCGAGCTCGCGGCTCGAGCGCATTGCATCGGCTGCGGCTATAGTGATTACGCGATCGACCAATCCCATGTCGATCGCATCACCTGTGAGCTTGGGAATGAAGTCCGGACTCCAACCCTGAATCGGATGCGGCTTCCACGCAGAATGCCGAGTCGCAGGCGTACCATCCTCGTTTCGCTCCTGCTTTGTACCGCTTGTCACCATCGGGGCATCGGCCGGCTCGGCGAGGACGATCTTCGTTTCCGGACGCTCCTTCCTGAGCACACGGCCAACACCTTTGAGAGTGCCGCCCGTACCGAAGCCCGTCACGAAATAATCGAGTCGCTGTCCCGCGAAGTCGGCGATAATCTCCCGCGCCGTGGTACGCGAATGCATGTCAGCATTCGCTTCGTTCTCAAACTGGCGCGTCAGAAACCATCCATGCGTCTCGGCGAGCTCGATCGCTTTCTTCACCATGCCGGTTCCGCCCGCGGGTGCAGGTGTGAGAATCACTTTCGCGCCGAGGAATCGCATCAATCGGCGGCGCTCGACGCTGAATGATTCGGCCATCGTCACGACGAGCGGATATCCTTTCGCGGCGCAGACCATCGCGAGTCCGATGCCCGTGTTGCCGCTCGTGGCCTCGATGACGGTTTGGCCCGGCTTGAGCTCGCCGCTCTTCTCGGCGTCCTCGATGACGCCGAGTGCGAGCCTGTCTTTGACGGAGCCGAGTGGGTTGAATGCTTCGATCTTGACGAAGAGATCGATGTCGGCGGGAGCGAGCTTGTTGATCCTGACGACCGGCGTGTTGCCGACTGTGTCGAGGATATTCGAGAATCTGGTCATGGTGCGGTCTCGGGTCTGCGATCTATAGAGTAGAGTAATTACATCGCGAACCGGAAATTAAACCATGTGCGTCGACGTTCCGCTACGGACCGGAGAAGCCGATCTTGACTCCTCCGGGTGCGCGTACGATCGCGATTGTCACGCCCTCCATCACTCGCGTCGGTGGCATCACAGCTTCTGCTCCTTCGCGGAGCGCTTTTTCGAAAGCTTCATGTGCGTCCGCGACGTGAACTGAAAAACTGCTGCCCGGTGGCTCAGATGGATTTGTTGCGCGGATTCCTCCGCCGCCTTTGTCGGAGTACGCAAAGAGGTGATACTCACCGCCGCCGGGCATCGGAAAGCTCGGCCTGAACGTCCAGCCAAGAACTTTTTCGCACCATGCTTTCGTTGCTTCAGGGTTCGCACTCGCGAGCTCGGTGTGCGTGATCCAGCCATACAGGCCTTTCGTCGGAACATGACTCGGAGGAGATGAGTCGGAAGATTTTCTCGCGGATCGTTTCCTCGGAGATTTCTTCGCCGGTGATTTTTTCTTCATGTCGATTTGGTAAGCATGACGACAGGTCTGAAGCCGATGTGATCGGCTCGACGCTCTGGCTCGAACTTGAGACGGAATGCCGAGCGGCAAGACCAACCTTCATCGGCCCAACATCCACCACGGCGTATGCGTGAAACAGTTCCGTCACCGTTGCGATCCGCCGTGGCCTTCGCCGATGATAAATCGGGATCTGTTCCGCCAGGCAAGCGTGAGTGATACCAATCACGACACCACTCGTACACGTTCCCGTGCATGTCGTGAATTCCCCACGCGTTTGCTGGATAGCTGCCGACTTTCTGAGTGTGACCGAGCGTCGGACCCTTCGGCGCGCCGTTATATGGAAACTCACCTCTGAAGTTGGCTTGCAAGCTGCTCAGCTGATCGCCGAATGAAGTCGCCGTCTTGGTGCCGGCGCGACACGCGTATTCCCATTGCGCCTCGCTCGGAAGACGGAATTCCCACGTCACTGGAATTTCGCCCGAGCTCTGCCACTGCTTCGTGAGCGCTTTACAAAAAGCTTCGGCTTCCGTGTAATTGACGTTGTAGACAGGAAAGTCATCCCCCGTTCCTGCACTCAACTCGCGGGGAAGCGTTTTCATGACGCGCTTCCATAGACCCTGTGTCACCTCGTACTTCGCGATCCAGAACCCGTGGTTGACCTTGACGTCGACTTGTGTCTCGTCGGGGCGCCGATCGGGCTCAGTCGGCGGACTTCCCATTCGAAGGTAGCCGTCGGGGCACCAACGCATCTCAACGTCTTCGACAATACGCGCCTCGCCAGGCCGCAAACCATGAAATCGCGAACCGGCCAACTTCATCGCGTGCGAAGGCAAGCTGCCTAACATCGCTGCCGCTCCGGCACCGGCGAGGAATTCTCTGCGCGTGAGATCTCTCATGCGATGAAATTTATCCGACCGCCGGTTGACGCGCTGTGAGCGCATCTCCATTCTAGGCCACTTGCAATCCACCGGAGAACAGAATGCAGTTCAGCTTCGCGAAGGTGTTTCACTTGCTCGGCAGTTCCCTTTTCGCCTCGGCAACTTTACTCATCGTCTCACCAGCAACATCGCATGGTCAGGCGGAGACGCCTGAGATTCAGGCAGCACGGACCGCACTTTCGAAATACCGTGATCCGATTCTAGCGGTGAGGGATGGATACATGTCGACGGTTGCGTGCATTGATTTCCCGCAAGGCGCGACGGACGGCAACATCGTGTATCCGCCGGGAGCGATGGGCGTTCATTTTCTCAATCCGGCGAACATCGGTCCGACACTCGATCCCACAAAACCGCAGGTGCTCATCTACGAGCCGGTTGGTGACAAGCTCGTGCTTGCTGCTGCGGAGTGGTTCGTTCCGGTGCAGGTTGCCGGTGATAAAGCGCCGATGATTTTTGGTCAGACACTCGCCGGTCCGATGGACGGACACGAGCCGATCATTCCCGCCAGCCTACGGCATTACGATCTGCATGTCTGGCTTTGGAAAAAGAATCCGCGCGGGATGTTCACGTCCACGAATGCTAAGGTGAAGTGCAATCCGAAAGCGGCTTACACAGTTGCGCTTGGCGCGCATCATCACTAACTGAGCATCGATCAGCGCGGGTCGTCCTGGCCCGCGCTGATTGCTAGTGCTTGCTGCCGGCCTTCTTCATCGTGATGACGATCACTCCGTTGGCGCCGCGCATTCCGTACATCCCGGTGTCTTCGGGGTTCTTCAACACTCGGATCGTTTCGATGTCGTACGGATTGATGCCCTTCAGTGAGCCACTGGGCCCTGCCTCGAACGGCACATCATCGACGACGTACAACGGCGCGGTCGCGCCATAGAATGTCGAGCTGCCT
>JBGQKT010000044.1:0-19306 GCA_041499635.1 Gemmatimonadaceae bacterium | reverse complement strand
GCGCCGATCTCGACATCGTTTCCGATAATGCAGCGGCCGACGTGCGGAATTTTCGCGTGCTCGTTGCCGCGTGACACATAGCCAAATCCGTCCGAGCCGAGGACGCTGCCTGAGTGCGCGCGCACTCTCATGCCGATTGTAGTGCCTGCATAGACGGTGACATTCGGATACATCTGCGAGTTGTCTCCGATCGTGACTCCATCGCCGATCACCGCGTGAGATCCGATCCAGACGCCGTCACCGATCGTCGCATTGGCTCCGATCACAGCGTATTCGTCAAGCGTTACTTCTTTTCCAAGTCGCGCTCCCCGACCGATTCTCGCGCTGGGACGAATACCCGGCTCGCGAGTCCGCTCGGGATAAAACTTCGGCAAGAGAGAAAGCAGCGCATCGTGCGGGTTGTCGACGACGATGCGAGACGGCGCACTGCTCGGAGTGTCGGCAAGCTCCGATGTTACGAGCACCACCCCAGCTTGGGTGTCGCGAAACATCGGCCCGTACCTCGCCTGCGATGCGAAGCTCACATCATCCGGTGAAGCGCGGTCCAGCGGACACACTCCGCTCACGATCGTGTCGGGATCACCTCGCAGCTCACCGCCGACAATGTCCGCAATGGCAACAGCGGTGAGAGTGCAAGCACGCTCACCGCCGAGAGAAGAAGTTTTCTTGTTCGTGCCGATCATCTATCCGGCGGACGAGATACTCCAGCCGGCTTCGTCGTTAGCGCATTGCCCTTTGCCGGAGTCGCGGCCGGCCTTGGTGCGGCTTTCATTCGCGCCATGACTTTGTCGGTAATGTCGAGATTCTTGTCAGCCGCAACGATGACACTAGTCTGAGATCCGACGTCGAAGATCATCGCATAATTGTCCTCAGCGCGAACCTGCTCGATGATTTTCTGCAGCTGCTCCATGATCGGCCGCACCAGCTCTGCCTGTCGATTCTGCATTTGCGTGTCGAGTGTCTGAGCGCGCTTTTGATAATCCGCTTCCTTCGCGCGGATCGACGCGGCACGAGTCTCACGAGTTGCGCTGTCGAGCTTCGGCGCTTCCTTGTCGAAGTTCGCAGCGAGAAGTTGAAGCGAATCACTCATTCGCTGAAGCTGGGCTTGATACGCTTTGACTTCTGAATTGAATTGATTCTCAGCTTCGGCGCGACCCGGCGCGTCAGCGAGAATCTTTGCCGAATTCACATATCCGAATTTCGTCGACGCCTGCGCGGCCGCTGAACCGGCGACGACAGCACTGAACGAGAGTGCGATCACAGTCGCACGAACTAAACCACGCATGTATTACTCCCCGGTGTTAAAAGAGCTGTCCTAGTTTGAAATGCAGCTTCCATCCTGGCGCCGGCCGTCCGGCCAGATCCAGCTTATCGAATCCATATCCAAGATCGACCCCAATGGGTCCGAGTGGGCTCACCAGAGCCGCCCCGATCCCCGCGCTACGGAAAAGCCGAGTGGGGTCGAATTCGCGCGGATGTCCCCAAACGTTACCACCTTCAAAGAATGTATCGAAATAGAGGGACTGGTTCACCCTCAATCCGAGCTCGGCAGTGCCCGTGAAGAAAGCATTGCCGAACGATGTCCGCCGGGCGCTCGCCCCTTCGGCAGCCGTAGCATCGTACCCCGAAGGTGTAATCGAGAACTCGTCGTAGCCGCGGAGAGGCTCGCCGTACTGGGTTCCGCCAAGTGAAAACGACTGCGAATAGAAGAACGGACCCGGATTTCCGAACAACATTCCAGACCTCGCGCTCAATCCGAGCACGATCGCCATTGGCTCGCTGCCAAGTCCGCTTCCACCGCCAAGCGAGCCGATCGGCACATACGACCTGAGCTCGCTCGTGTATCGTTGGAACGCAGCGGAGCCGCCAAGCGGTCCACCGTTGAATTGCGCGGTAATAGTCTGCGAGCCACCTTCCGCCGCGAATGGCAATCCCACTCTGGTGTCGTGCGAGGCAGTTACTCCAACCGTGGATCGAAAGCAGTGAGCGCACTCATTCGCTACCGTACCGAGCAAACCGCTAGAACCATACTTCACGGCCTCGCCGCCATAGGAGACGAGAATCCTGCTATACAGCGATCCCGGCACCGGGAAGCCGACCTGTAGTTGGCCACCAGTGCGCGTCGCGCGCCCAAGGTCCGCGAACTGGAATCGCGACTGCGTGTTGTACGCAGTGACGCTGCCCGACACGCGCGTCTGGTTGATGTTCGGATCGGTGTACGTCATGTTGAAATCGTTGATGTACTTACCAAATTGATATTGTAGCTGAGCGCGCTTGCAGCGTCCCAGAAGATTGGGCTGATCGAGTCCGACGAATCCGCCGACTCCGGTGCCTTGTCCGGTGGACGCGCCGAAGTTCACGTTGCCTGTTCGCTTTTCCTTGACATGAAAAATAATGTCGACGTCGCCTTGATCGCCGCTCGGCCGCGTTTCAGGCGCCGGCATCGGTGTCTCGAAGAAGTTGAGGTTGCCGATGTTTTGATAGCTGCGCAGCAGATATCCGCGATTGAAAACTTGTCCCGGCGCGAGAACTATCTGCTCGCGAATGCACGACTCATACGTGAAATCATTTCCCTCGATGTCGATGCGATTGACGATCGCGGGAGCTGACTCGTCGATCTCCCAGCGGAGGTTCACCGTGCGAACCGCGTCGCTGGTTTCTCCGGGAACACGCTCGACAACCGGACGAATGCGCGCGTAGATGTAGCCTTCATCGCTGTACGCATCGCGAAGCTTGCCCTCGGCTTCGTCCCACCTCGACGCATCGAACGTATTCGGCGGATTGTGATAGCTCCTCTTCACCAATCCCATTGCGCGCTGCGTAAGCGTCGTGGCCTGTGTCGAAAACGGATAGTACTGCTGAACCTCTTCGGTCGAGAACCGCTTGTTACCGATGACCTCGAAGCTGCCGATTCTGTATCGCGGACCTTCGTTGACAGTGAGATCGATGATCGCCTTACCTGCCTCTCGATCGATAATCAGCGAATCGTTGAGTAATCGAAAATCGATGAAGCCGCGACTCGAGTAGAGCGCCGGAATTCTTTCAGAAATGTCTCCCGCATATTTCGAGTCGTCGAATTCGCCTTTGCGGAACCACCAGAATCCTTCCGGCTTTGCCTCCATCACAGCGGCAATATCGGCCGCCGAAACGTGCTTGTTGCCGGTCACGCGCAATCCGGAGATTGCAAGGCGGCGACCCTCCTCGATGCGAAACGTGATGCTCATTTTGCCCGCGGTCGTCGTCGTGTCGACGTGAATTCGGGCGAGATAATATCCTTTCGCTTCGTACATCGAATCGGCGCGCGCAACTGCTTTCGCGACTGCGGCCGGATCGACCGGGCGGCCCGTCACGAGCTCCACCTTGTCCCTCACGTCTTTCGGATCGATGCGCTCGGCACCGAGTACGGAAAACGACGACAGTACCGGACGCTCTTTAACCTGAACGGCCAGCGTTGGCTTCGGTGCTGCCGGTGGCACGATGCAGACAACTTGCACGTCGTCGAACTGGCCAGTCGCGTAAAGAGCCTTGATCGCTCGCTGGATGTCCCGAAAGTTGAGCGCTGTGCGCGGATTGAGCCCGGCAGATGCGCGAATGGTCGCGTCGGTGACTCGCGAGTTACCGACGACCGCGATGGAATCCGGCGTCGTGCAAGCGCCTGGAGCGGTCGCGTCCTGGGCATAAACGGAAGACCCTGCCGCCAGCGAAAGCAGCAGGGAAACTGCAAGGCTTTTCATTGCTGAAATATACACGGTTGGAGTATAGAGGGTCCTCTGTAGGACACTTGAGAATTAGACATCCCTGAGGGTCGAAGCCGTTGCCGTGCGGGTATTTGAGATTTCTGTGCGTCGCCACAGAGACACAGAAACACAGAACTCTTTAGGGGAACAGCGGAACTGATTCAGGTCTCTCTCGCCAAGACGTGTTAACGCTAAAAAAAAAGAACGCCGCCTCGATGTCCGAGGCGGCGTCCCGATCCCTCTGTGATTTCTGTGTCTCTGTGGCGTGGTTATGCCTTTGTACCGGTTAGAACTCGAAATTCGAGTTTATCCCCGGTGGGAGCGACATCGACCTCGATCTCATCCCCCTTCGAGAATTCGCCGACGAGAATCTTCTCCGACAACGGATCCTCGATGTACTTCTGAATCGAGCGCTTCAGCGGCCGCGCACCAAACTTCTCGTCGAATCCGTTTTTCACCAGGAACTTCGATCCGGCTTCGGTGAGCTTGAGCGTCAGCTCTTCGTCGCCGAGTCGCCTTTGCACTTCCTTGAGGAGAATGCTGACGATCTTCTCGATGTCGCTCTCCGACAGCGGATGGAAAACGATCACGTCGTCGAGCCGGTTCAGGAATTCCGGATTGAAAACGTGGGTCATCTCCTCTTTGACTTTCTCCGCCATTCGCTCGAACGCGTTGCGTCCGTCAGGCGCAGCAAATCCCATCGTGCGGCTCTTGGTGATGTCGCGCGCGCCGACGTTCGACGTCATGATCACCACCGTGTTCTTGAAATCGATCACTCGGCCGTAGTTGTCGGTGAGGTGTCCTTCATCCAGCACCTGCAGCAGAATGTTGAACACGTCCGGGTGCGCCTTTTCGATTTCGTCGAGAAGCACAACGCTGTAAGGCTTGCGCCGCACGGCTTTCGTCAGCGTTCCCGAATCTTCGTAGCCGACGTATCCCGGAGGCGCACCAATCAGTCGCGACACCGAGAATTTTTCCATGTACTCGCTCATGTCGACGCGAATCAACGCCTGTGGATCAGCGAACAGGAATTTCGCGAGTGAGCGCGCCAGTTCGGTCTTACCGACGCCTGTTGGACCTGAGAAAATGAACGAGCCGATCGGCCGGTTCGGATCCTTGAGTCCCGCGCGACTGCGGCGTATCGAGCGCGACAATGCAACGATCGCTTCGTCCTGCGCGACTACCGACGCATGAAGCTCCTCTTCCATTCGCATCAGACGCGCAGTTTCCGCTTCCTGCAAGCGCATCACAGGAATTCCTGTCCATCGACTGACGATGAACGACACTTCGTTTTCACCCAGCACCGGCCGATGCGACTGGCGATGCTTCTCCCACTCTTCCTGCTTACGACGAATGTCGCCTTGCAGCTCGCGCTCACGATCGCGCAGCGACGCGGCGCGCTCGAAATTCTGATCGCGCACCGCAGCTTCTTTCTCGGTGTTCACGCCCTCGAGCTGAGCCTTGAGCGCGATCACCTCCGGCGGCGGGGCCTGGGTCGCAAGGCGCGCACGCGCACCGGCTTCATCGATCACGTCGATCGCTTTGTCAGGCAGGAAGCGATCGGTGATGTAGCGCTCCGACATCTTTGCTGCCGCAACTAAAGTCGCATCGGGAATCGAGACCTTGTGGTGATCCTCGTACTTGCTTCGCAATCCCTTGAGAATCTCGACAGTCTCTTCAACTGTCGGCGGCTCGACGATTACCGTCTGGAAACGACGCTCGAGCGCGCCATCCTTCTCGATGTATTTGCGATACTCGTTGAGCGTCGACGCGCCGACGCACTGCAGCTCACCGCGAGCCAATGCCGGCTTCAGCATGTTGCTCGCGTCGATCGCGCCTTCGGCAGCACCTGCGCCAACGAGAGTGTGCAGCTCGTCGATGAACAGAATTATGTTTTTGTTCTGAGCGATCTCGTTCATCACTGCCTTGAGCCGCTCCTCGAATTGTCCGCGATACTTCGTGCCGGCGATCACTGCCGCCATGTCGAGTGACAACACGCGGTGCTCGCGCAACGAATCCGGGCACTCGCCGTTCGCAATCAGCTGAGCGAGTCCCTCGACGATTGCCGTCTTGCCAACGCCCGGCTCGCCGATGAGAACAGGATTGTTTTTCTTGCGTCGAGTCAGAATCTCCATCACGCGCTCGATTTCCTTCGAGCGACCAATAGTCGGATCCAGCTGCGACTCAGCAGCGAGCTGCGTGAGATCGCGGCAGAAATGATCGAGTGCGGGAGTCTTGGATTTTTTCTCGCCCTTGCCCGTCAATGCAGGAGCACCGGCGGTTGACGACGATGCAATCGGCGCCGACCCGCCCTGAGGCATGTCAGTTCCAAGCAAGCGCAACGTCTCGGCACGTGCAGCATCGAGGTTGATGCCCGCGTCCGTGAGAACCTGCGCCGCGATTCCCTTTTCTTCGCGCAAGAGACCAAGCAACAGGTGCTCGGTGCCGACATAGTTGTGCGTCAGGTCGCGAGCTTCGGCCATTGCAAGCTCGAGCACTTTCTTTGCGCGCGATGTATATGGAAGATCGGGTCCAGTCGCTGCTGCGGCTTTCCCTTTCTTTACAGTGTCCTCGATTTTCTGCTGAATCTCGTCGAGGTCCACACTGAGGTTTTGCAGCACCGCCGCAGCGACGCCCTCACCCTCGCGGATGAGACCGAGCAGTATGTGCTCGGTGCCGACATATTCGTGTCGAAGCCGTTCAGCTTCTTCTCGCGCCATCGCGAGAACTTTTCGAACGCGCTCCGTAAAGTTGTATCCGTTCATCGTGTAGACCCCGTGTCTGAGGCGAGTATGGCGCGCACGAACCGGGCGCGGGCAATATTCGCTTCGCTCTCTGTCAGCTGGCGCCCTTCGGCATGAACCAAGTGCGCAGGCTGACTAAAAATCAGGAGCTTGTTGAGGGTATATACACTTAGATCAGTGATCAGTTTCAGCCCGACGGCAAGCCGCACGCTGCTGAGATAGCTCATCACCTCATCAAATGAAAGGCTGCGAGCGTACCGAAGAGTTCCGTACGCGCGCCACAACTTGTCTTCGATAATATATCCCGCGTCTCTAAGCAATACTTTTCTTGCTTCTTCTTCACGCTCGATTACGTGAGTCACAACACGAACGAGGTAGTCGAGCAGCTCACCTTCCGACCTGCCGAGCGTCGTTTGATTGGAAATCTGGAAGAAATTTCCAACCACTTCGCTGCCTTCCCCATAAAGACCGCGATATGTGAGACCCACCTGTTGAAGGCCCGCCAAAACCTTCGCGATCTCTTTCGTCAACACAAGACCAGGAAGATGAATCAACACTGACGCGCGAAGTCCTGTGCCGACGTTTGTCGGACACGCGGTCAGAAATCCGAACTCCTCGTGATACGCATATGGCACACGCTCACCAAGATCGGCGTCGAGTGATTCTACGACGGAAAAAGCGCCGGCAACCTGAAATCCGGAAAGCAGACATTGAAGCCGCAGATGATCTTCTTCGTTCACCATCACGCTTGTGCCGCGCGTGAGATGGACAGCCGCGCCGCTTCGAACCGGCCGCTGATTGTCGAGGCCAGCGAGCTCGCGGCTTACGAGATGACGCTCGTGCAGCAGCAGCCGATCTTCTGGCGGCAGCTCATCGACGCGAACGAGAACTCCTTCGTCGAGCGCCCGAATTCCGCTCATTGCTTCGCGCACCTGCGCGAGAACTCGCAATCGCTCTCCATCGCGCGCGCGGCCGGAAAATGCGTAACCCTCGAGATTGCGCGCCAGGCGCACGCGAGTCGAGATCACGATGTCCGATGCCTCGCCAGATGCGTCGAGCCAGCCAACGCCGCCGTCAGGGAGAAGTGAGAGATCGATCATCACTCGAGTCCCCGCAAACGATCGCGAATGTCGGCGGCGAGCTCGAACTGTTCGCTTTGAACTGCTCTCTTCAAACGATCGCGAAGCTCATTCACTGTTCCAGCGTCCGGCATCTCAGTGCTCGACGGCGGCTCGTACCGGCGACCGATATGTCGAGAGCTGCCATGAACGCGGCGCAGCAAATCACGCATGCTCTTCTCGAACGCTTCGTAGCAGTGCGCGCATCCGAGGCGACCGGTCGTTCTGAAATCGCGGAAGGTGGATGAGCAGAAAGTGCAGCGCGCGGCATCACCCTGCGTCGCCTGCATCTGCTGGTGCACGCTCTGGAGGAAATTGCTCACATCGGGCTTGGCCGCAGCGAGTGTGGTCTCCACACCTCGTTCAGCGGCGCACCTCTCGCAGAGGTGGAGCAGCCTCACTCCACTTCCCTCGATCTCAGTGAGCTGGACGACAGCGTCCGCTTCCTTGCAAACATCGCACACCACGTTATCCAACCATCCTTCGCCGGATTCGCACCAGCGACTACAGAGTCTCCATATACATCATACGACTACATCACCAACAACGGTTTCGGATAACCTGCCCCCCTCGAGCAGCAGCACCCGCCCGGACCTCGCGGCGAGACCCCTGTTATGAGTGACGACGATCATACCGATCTCGAGGTCATTTACGACCTCTACCAATAACTCATGCAGCATCTCTGCATTCGCAAGATCGAGATTTCCTGATGGCTCGTCTGCGAGAATGACTCTCGGGTCCATCGCGAGTGCTCGCGCAACGGCCGTTCGTTGCTGCTCACCGCCAGAAAGCTCGCCAGGGCGATGATGCATCCGCGCAGAAAGTCCAACGCGCGCAAGCAGTTCCGCTGCTTTATCTCGCGCTACTTTCCCATCGCGACCGCCAATCCTGAGCGGCATCGCCACGTTCTCGAGCGCCGTGAACTCACGAAGCAGGTGATGGAATTGAAACACGAAGCCCACCGATCGATTCCTCAGAGCTGCGAGCTCCTCTTCATCCAAACCGTTCACCGGCTCGCCGCCGATCACGACGTAACCACGCGTTGGCTTGTCCAGGGCGCCGAGCACGTGAAGCAATGTGCTCTTTCCCGCGCCGCTCGCTCCGACGACTGCGACCATCTCACGACGAGCGAGGGCGATGTCCACGCCCATCAAGACATTTATCGCCCCGCCGTCGCCGCCGACGTACGTTTTGTGAATGTCGTGTGCCTCGAGAACGGCTGTCATTCGTGCCTGATCGCGTCGATCGGATATAGTCGCGACGCCTGAATCGCCGGGTACAAGGTCGCCAACGCCGCCGTCACAATGCTCGCGATTACAATCCACGCGACATCACCGGGCTGAGTCGTCACCGGCAGATGATCGATGAAATAAATCTGCGGGTCGAGGGGAATGAACTTGTATCTGTCGAGTGCGAACGCTCCGCCGAAACCGACGAGTAGCCCCAACGCAGTCCCGACAACACCGATCACAATTCCCTGCGCAAGGAAAACTCGGCGAATCGATTTCGCCGGGAGCCCCATCGCCTTGAGAATGCCTATCTCGCGCGTTTTGTCGGTGACGACCATCGTCAGCGTGCTGACAATGTTGAATGCGGCAACGATCACGATGAGCAACAGAATTACGCCCATTCCGAGCTTCTCGAGCTTGAGCGCCTGGAAGAGCGAATGGTTCTGCTCTTCCCAATCAACCGTTCGATAAGGCCAGCCGAGCGTGGCGGTCAGCCTCTCGGCAACTCGCGATGCTTGCCAGCGATCGTTCGTCTTTACTTCGATGCCGGTCACGCCGTCGCCCAGCGCAGCGAAATCCTGTGCTTTGTCGAGTGCTATGAAAACGTACGCATTGTCGTACTCGTACATGCCTGTCTCGACGATTCCTGTTACCTCAAACTGAAACACGCGAGGGACGAACGTCCCTGTGACGGGGTTCGGCTTCACCCCAGAAATTGAAATGAGATTGATCTTGTCGCCCGGCCACGCGTTGTAACGCGACGCGAGCAATTTCCCGAGCACGATTCCGCGGTGTTGTCCATCGCTACTGGCAAAGCGGAAATCGCCCATGATAGCATGCTGGCGGATCGTGGTCACGTCGGGCACGCCGCGTCCTTGCGGCAGAATTCCGACGACATAAGTGGCGCCTGCGTAGTCATGCCCCGCATTCATTCCGCCTTCCACAAGAACGAATGGCGCTGCAGCGACGACGCCCTGCTGTCGTTTCACTTTTGCAAGGATGGACGGCCAGTCGGTGATCTTCAGGTCCTCGCCGTAGCTGAGCACTCGAATGTCAGGGCTGCCAACGAGAATTTTTTCGCGCAGGTCATGCTGTAGCCCGTTCATCACGCCCATGATGAGAATGAGCGCGCTTACTCCAACGAGCACTCCGGCAATCGCGATGAGGCTGATGAGCGACAGGAGTCGCGAGCCTCTCCGGCTCCGCAGGTATCTCCACGCAATCGAAAGCTCGAGGCGACTCATTCTGGTCTCATCACCGGAAAAAGAATTACGTCGCGAATATTCGGCGTCGCGGTCAACCACATGAACATCCGGTCAACGCCAATTCCGACACCTCCCATTGGAGGCATACCGTATTCCATCGCACGCAGATAATCCTCGTCAACCCCTGCGGCTTCCATATCCCCGGCCGCGCGCAATCCAGCTTGCAACTCTAAACGCGCGCGCTGATCGATCGGATCGTTCAGCTCGCTGAACGCGTTTGCCATCTCTCGGCCATTTGCAAAAAGCTCGAAACGTTCAGTGAGCCTTGGATTTCCACGCTTCGGTTTGGCGAGAGGCGAGAGCTCCACGGGATAATCGACAACGAACGTCGGCTCGATCAGCTTCGATTCGACGAGCGCCTGAAACATTTCGTCCAGCAGCTTCGGCCTGCTCAAAGTCTCTGGCTTTTCAACGCCGACTCGGCGCGCCATCTCGCGGAGGGATGCTTCGTTCGCCGCGAGCGCATCTGTCCCGAGCGCTGCATTCAGCGCGGGAACCCATTCGATGCGCGGGAGCGGCGTGCGAAATTCGGGGATCGAGTCTCCCACCACCGGAATCTTTCGCAGCGTTTCTGCAATCTCTTTTACCAATTGCTCAACTCTTCCCATCATTACCGTGTAATCCGCATACGCTTCATAGAACTCGAGCATCGTGAACTCGGGATTGTGCGTTCTATCTATCCCCTCATTCCGAAAATCGTGCCCGATTTCGTAAACGCGATCGAGTCCTCCGACGACGAGGCGCTTGAGATACAGCTCATCCGCGATGCGCAGATAAAGCGGCATGTCGAGTGAATTGTGTTGCGTGATAAACGGCCGAGCTGTGGCTCCGCCATAAACTGGCTGCAGCACAGGCGTCTCGACCTCGAGAAAGCCGAGTCCGTCGAGAAACGAGCGCATGGTCGCGATCATCTTCGAGCGGGCAATGAAAAGCGAGCGCACCTCGGGATGCACGGCCAGGTCTGCGTATCGCTGACGGTATCGCTGCTCGGGATCGCTGAATCCCGAGTGGCGAACAATCTTCCCGTCCACTTCTTCTTCCTTTCCGAACGGAAGTGGTCGAAGAGACTTCGCGAGCAAATCGAATGACGCGACACGGACAGTCACTTCGCCAGTTTTTGTTCTGAACAACCGGCCGCCAATGCCGACAATGTCTCCGAGGTCGAGCTGGTCAAGTAGCGCGAAGCGATCGTCGCCGAGCTCGTCCTTCCGGAAGTAGATCTGAATCTTGCCACTCGAATCAGCTAGATGAGCAAACGCCGTCTTGCCATGCGCGCGCCACGCGACGATCCGCCCGGCGACGCTGACCTCGGGCCCGTCGTGCTCGCCGGTGGGCATCGAGGCGAGCGCTTCCGACGCAGTCTGCTTGCGGTCGAACGAGTAGGCGAACGGCTCTACTCCCGCGGCGCGAATCGCTTCCAGCTTCTCGCGCCGCGCGCGCAAAACGAAGTTGATGTCGTCAGTCACTTCGCGCCGTTGCCAGAGTGACTGCCGTTCCCCGAATGCTTGAGGTAAGCGGTGATGAAGGGATCGATCGCGCCGTCCATGACTTTCTGAACGTCGGGGATCTTGAGCTCAGTGCGATGGTCATTGACCATCGTGTACGGTTGAAAGACGTAGCTGCGAATTTGACTGCCGAAGCTCACGTCGGCCTTCGTGGAATCGAGCGCTGCCTTCTCACGCTCGCGTCTTTCGACTTCGGCCTGGTAGAGCTTGTTCTTCAGCATCTTCATCGCCTGCGCCTTGTTCTTGAATTGCGAGCGCTGCTGCTGCGACGCGACCACAGTATTCGTCGGCAAGTGAGTGATGCGAACGGCGGAGCTCGTCTTGTTGACGTGCTGGCCTCCAGCCCCCGATGCGCGATATACGTCGATCTTCAGATCCTCTTCGCGAATGTCGATGTTGATCTCTTCGTTGACAACCGGATAAACGAACACCGACGCAAAGCTTGTATGGCGTCGCGCCGCTGAATCAAATGGTGAGATACGAACGAGGCGGTGCACGCCCGTCTCGGCGCGCAAGAATCCGTACGCATACTGTCCCTTGATTTCGAGAACGGCTCCCTTGATTCCCGCTTCCTCGCCTTCACTCTCGTCGAGGATATCGACTGAGAATCCTCGGCGTTCGGCCCAACGCGTGTACATCCTGAGGAGCATCGACGCCCAATCCTGCGCTTCCGTTCCGCCCGCGCCGGCAGCGATCTCGAGCTGCGCGTCGCGAAAATCATCCTGGCCGCGCATCAGAGTCTTGACCTCGAACGAATCGATCTCCGAATCGAGCGCTTCGATCATTTCGTCGAGCTCTTTCTCCATGTCGGTGTCGGACGATTCGCTCAAAAGCTCGTGAAGCTCCTGAGCAGCGGTGAGCTTGGATTCGAGCTTGTCGTAAGGGTCGGTCCACGCTCTGAGCGACTTCACTTCCTGCAGCGTCCGCTGCGCGTCGTCTTGCTTCGTCCAGAAGGAGGGATCTGCCATGCGCAGATCCAGAGAGCTCAGCGCCGCGCGCTTGCCCTCGATGTCAAAGATACCTCCGAACTTCCGAGAGACGTTCGGCGCTCGATGCGAGCGCGCGAGCTCGCTCTCCAACAGTGTCTGCCATTTCCGAATGCTAGAAGATTCGTTTGCCCGCGCCGAGGACATCATTCAGCGCTTCCTGAAAGTAATTGGTCGTGCGCGCGAAATCGGCGCCGACCTGCGTGACGTATTCCTCGTAGCTCTTCTTTATCTCGTCGCGAAATAATTCTTTCAGCGTGCCTTTCTGAAGTCCTTCTGAATGTTTCGCCGGATAATACGCGACCATGTCCGATACGAGAGCGCGCGCTAATCGCTTCGCACGAAGACTCGGATCGCGCGCGAGGAACGGATTGATCGGACGACGCTCACCGGGCGCAGGCGGTGTGCTCGAAGGCGCTGGCGAAACTGGCGCAGGCGCAGTCGGTGTTGGTATCGACTGAGCAACTGGAGCAGGCGGTGTCGACGGACGCGGTGTGATCGGCGCAGGCGGAGGCCGAGGCGGCGTGTAAGCCGGCACCGAGATCGGAGTCTGCGACGGCACGAACGGGCGCGCGGCGTGCGGCGTGCTTTGTCGCGCCACGGGTGGCGGAGGACTACTCTCGACGACAGGCGCAGGAGCCGAAGGTGTCGCAACAGCTGGCCACGTAGTTCGCGGCGTCGGCCTGAGCGGAGGTAATGTCGCGCCACGGGGCGGCGTTGCGGCGCGAACCGGCGGGGCGTCACGGACTGGTGTCGCTGCGCGCACCGGCGTCGCTGGCCTCACTGGTGTCGCCGGCCTCACGGGCGTCGCCGGCCTCACCGGCGTACTCACGGGAGCCCGCCACGCACTCCCTTCTTGAGACATGCCAACAGGTATCACGCCACCGCACGAAGAGCACCGCGCGCGCACGCCTCCCTGAGGCACCTTCGCCGGATCAACCCGGTATGTAGTCGAGCACTGCGGACAGCTTACGTTCATTCCTCTTCTCCGGCGGCATCGTGAATGCTCGGATGCCGCGTGTCGTGTACCGGTGGTCTCTCGTCAGTACGACGATCTATCGTGAACACCGACCCTTTCAACGTCTTGGCGTAACTCTTCATCTCCGTCGCCAGCTGACTGATCTGTCGCGCTTCCTTGAGCGCGCGCATCGCGTTAGTGACAACTCCAATCGACACAGTCATCAACGGCACACGATCGAGAACTCCGCGCCGATCCTTCCCGAAGAAATATCCCGCTCGCCTGTCGGCCTCGGAATACTGATAAGGAATCAAGGCGTCGAAAACAGCGATGATCTCGCTGCACGCGTCGTTCACGGCATCGTACGGAATGATGAAGATAAAGTCATCGCCGCCGATATGCCCGACAAATCCATTCTCGCCGCAAATTCCCTTGACCATGTCATGCAGGATCATCGCCAGAATCCGGATGACACGGTCTCCCTGATTGTAGCTGTATCGGTCGTTGAATTCCTTGAAATGATCGAGGTCGGCGTAGCAAACGGCGAACGTCTCGGTGGTTGTCAGTCGCCGCTTGATCTCAGCCTCGATCGCTCCGGCGCCAGGTAACCGCGTCGACGGGTGAACACCGAGGTCGCGATCCGAGCGGTTGAGAACCGCGTCCATACGACAGCGAACGACGTCGGCGCTCAAATCCGGCTGAACTACTTCATCGGCCCCGGCAGCGAATGCTTCCTGAAATGCGATCAGTCCGTCCTGAGCAAGCATCACGACAGGAACCACGCCGGTGTATGAATCTCGCTTCAGACGCTCGCACGCCCCGAGAGCGTCGTCGACCGCGGCTCTGCCATCGAAGATGACAATGCGTGGTCGCCCGCGAAGCGCGATCGCCATCAGCTCGTCAGCTGATACGACGGTCAGCACCCCAACCGACTGCTTTCCAAGCCATTCGGCCACGTCACTCGGCAGCTTCGCTCCATCCGGCAGATACAAGATGGCATTTGGTGGCGATGGAGGCATGGTCTAGAAGAAGAAGAATGCGACAGCGATCGCCGCGTACGCAATCAGCAGGAAGGCGCCTTCCAGCCAATCCGATTCCGCGTCGCGCATCACTGACGACGCCACCGCCACCGCCAGCGCAACGCTTACGACCTCCATCGTGGTGAAAGCGAGATCCATCGGCTTGCCAAAAAATATTCCGAGGAAAACCAGAAGCGGCGCGACAACAAGGGCCACTTGAATGCTCGATCCGACGGCAATTCCAACGGCGAGATCCATTCGATTCTTCATCGCCATCAAGACGGCGGTGCTGTTTTCTGCGGCGTTTCCAATTATCGGAATGAGAATCAATCCAACAAAAAGCTCCGACAATCCTAGAGATTTCGTCGCTGCTTCAGTTACGGAAACCAGAATCTCCGAGAGAACCGAAATCGCCAACGCCGCGCCGATGAGAATTGCAATCGATCGTCCCATCGACGAGGCCGGCTCGTGGCCCTCCTTCCCTTCCTGCAGGTCCTCGTGGAACAGCCGCTTGTGCGTGTGCATCGTGTATACGATCGACAACAGATATCCGAGAATCAGTAGACCCGACATCCACGCCGACATGTTCACTGTCGCGACTCGCAGCGGATCCGGATGCAGCGTGTGAAACAGCGCGGGTAGAACGAGTCCAAGCACCGCAACAGTGAGCAGCGTCGCACTCAAGCCCGCGAGCTTCGGATTCATCTGCTGAGTTTTGTACTTGAGACCGCCCGCGAGTTGTGCCGCGCCCAGCACGAGCAGAAGATTTCCGAGAATCGAGCCGGTGATCGACGCCTTCACGAGTCCGACGAGTCCCGCGTGCAACGCAAATCCCGCGATGACAAGCTCGGCGAAATTACCGAGCGTCGAATTGATCAGGCCGCCGAGCGTGGGGCCGGTGTGAGCGGCGAGCTCCTCTGTCGCTGAACCGAGGACGCCGGCGACAGGAATGATCGCCAGCGCGCTCAACAGAAAGATCGCAATCGGCGGCGCGTGAACCAGCTTCGCGCCAATCGCGATCGGCACGAAGATCAGAACACCGTAAACAATCTTCGACCGGTCGAACAACTTGCCGGATTTGTTAGCGACTTGAGCCAATCGGTATTGCGGCCGTTACAGCTACCCTTCCATCACCGCTCTGACGAGCTCGCAATCTGACGGACACGAATGTGTCGACCGCACTCAAGATATGGTTGGCAACTACGAGTCCGACCGTTTGTTCCGCGCGTTTGAACGCGCTGTTGCTTCCGGCGATGGCGTGTTTGTACTGCTGGTATCCCTGCGCCGATCCGAGCCACGACCATCGCATCTCGTTAGGAACGGCGCGCTTAGTATAGAAGGCAAGCGCCGATTGATATTCCGCCGAAGATGGAGCCGGCGGACTGTTTGGATCGCGCCAATAAGTTTGTCGCGCGAGGAGCCACATCGAACCGTTGTACGTTGTGAGATCCGTCTGGGGATCGATGCCGCCGCCCGGCACCGCGTCGAACGCGCCGCTCGCCGCGAATTTTTCCATTCGCTCATAGTAATCCCAGTCACCCGTCGGTCCGTCGGGAGTGAATTGAGCGCGCGCAACGCTTCGCGACAGATCCCGGTATTGATCGCGCTGTCTGTTGCCGTCACGCTCCTGAATCGAGTACGCAACCAATCCCGCGACTTCCGCCGCAGCATAAACGATGGCTCGGCGACTCCCGAGCATTGCTTGTCCAGCGCCGGGAATCACCGCGGACGAGAAAGTCGCAACAAACGGAGAGAGCGCTCGAGCCTGGCCTGAGACCTGGGAGCTTTCGGGCGCTGCTCCAATTCCGCTGCGAGCAGATGCGAGATCCTGGCCCCTCAGACCTTCAGTCGCGCTAAGCGAGATCAACAAGAAAGCGATCTGTCGCCAGGAATATCTCAGCATTAGAACAAGTAACGGAGTGAGAGGTACGTCGGCGTTTGACCCGCATCCGCCGACAGTCCACCGAACGTGCGTGCAATATCGAAGACAAGGTGGCCGGCGCCAATACCAAAACCGAGAGCGGTACGCGCGCCGTTCGCATCGTTCGCGACGTAACCGGCGCGAAGGTGAATGTTTTTCTCGTACGTAACATCTGCGCCCACTCGTCCCGCAGGGTGATCCACATTCTTGTCGGCAACTACATCTGCCGCAATTCGCACCTCGGTGTCCGCAATGAGCGCGGCGATCCACGGAAGCTTGTATTCCGCTCCGACTTCGATTCGAGTCGGTAAGGGATCCGCCTGCTCGCGGTCGTTCACCTGCAATCGCGTTCCGATGTTGCGAACGGCGGCGCCGAACGTGAGCGGCGATTCAGTGGGCGCGTCGTATTGAAATCCAAAATCGACCGCGCTCGAAGTTGCCGTGAAAGTCGAGACGTTCGTGCATTGCCCGGAACAATCCACTCTATATTGAAGTCGCTTGTAGGTGACACCCGCGTTGAAGCGCTTTCCAATCGCGGCGCCATATGTCCCGGCGAGCAGAATGTTGCGAGGCAAAACCACGCCGACCGGAACTCCCCCCGGATCTGTTATCTGCTGGTCGCCGAAGTTGAGCACGTTGATCGAAACAGCGAGAGCACCAATTCCTGCGGTCGGATACAGGAACGTGATTGCGTCGCCAGTCGCGGCGATTGTCTGCGAGTGGTGAATCGCAATCTCACTCTTGTCCTGTCTCGAGATCGCCGAAGGATTCCACCACACAGCCTCGCTGCCAGGGCGCTCGGCGACTGTCGCTTGACCCATTCCCACGGCGCGTGCGCCAACCGGCAAAAGAAGGAAAAGCGCGCCGTCGGTGCTGCTCGAGGATTGTGCGCGAGCGGTGGACCACGCGAACGCGACCGCCGCCACGAGGATCAACCGGTAAACGCGCGCCGATCCGGCGCTAAAGAGGCGTCGCCTCATCGATGAGCATGATCGGGATGTCATCCCTGATCGGATACCGAAGCGAGTCGGTGTGACAAATGAGGCTCGACTCCGCCTCGCGATATTCGAGCTTACCCTTGCACTTCGGGCATACGAGTATTTCGAGAAGTGTTGCGTCCAGGCTCATTTGGCGTGCTCCTTGGCGATGTAGTAGCCGAACCGTTCCAGCGCCGATGCACTTCGCCGCCAGTTCGGTACGACTTTCACGCGAAGATCGAGATATACACTTTGCTCGATGAACGCTTCGATCTTCTGTCTCGAGGTCTGACCGACCTCGCGTATTCGCGCTCCTTTGGCGCCGATCACGATCCCCTTCTGGCTTTCGCGCTCGACGTAGATCATCGCTCGAATGTACACGGGCGAACGCTCCTCGCGAAACTCCTCGACCACGCATGCAACGCTGTAGGGAATCTCATCCTGCAGCTGCTCCAGCACCGTTTCGCGGATGAGCTCGGCGACGAAGAAGCGAACGGATTGCGTGCTGACGTCGTCTTCCGGGTATAGAAAAGGACTTTCCGGGAGGTGTGATTGCAGGCGTTCCACGAGCGCATCCACTCCGTCACCGGCGGTCGCCGAAACGAATGCGGCGTCGGGATGTTGCTCAGCGAGCTGCGCGCGTTGCTCGTCACTCAGACGGTCGGTCTTGTTGAGAACGAGAATCACCGGCGCGCTCGGCGGCGTTGAAAGCCCTGCAGCTTTCTCGAGAGAGGGAGGTGAACCCGCCGTCGCGTCGGCGATGTAGCCGATGACGTCTGCGTCAGCGAGTGCGACAAGGGCGGTTGATTTCATCGACTCCTGGAGTTTGTACTTCGGCTCGATCAATCCTGGGGTGTCGAAGACAATCATCTGTGCTTCCGGAGTCGTGCGAATTCCGACGACGCGATCGCGGGTCGACTGCGGTTTGCGGCTGGTGATCGCGAGCTTCTGTCCGACGATGCGATTCATCAGCGTCGACTTGCCGGCGTTGGGTGCGCCGGCGAACGTGACGATTCCAGCGCGTGTTGCTGTCATTCAGAAAGATACCGCTGATTAAGGACTGCGGACTCGGACCTCAGTGATCGGTTATCGGCCAGCGGGCATCGGTGACCAGAAAAAAAAATGCGTCGCACTTTCGCGCGACGCATTTTTTTCCAGGGGGTGCCGGCGACGGCCTACTCTCCCGCGTCCTCGCGGACGGAGTACCATCGGCGCTGTAGGGCTTAACGCTCGTGTTCGGAATGGGAACGGGTGTGGCCCCTACGCTCTAGTCGCCAGCGAAATCGGTTTTCAAAAATCCTGAAAGAACTTTAGAAGCTGGGGCGGGTGGACTCGAACCACCAACTTCCGGATTAACAGTCCGGCGGTCTGCCAGTTGACCTACACCCCAGTAGGAACAGGCCGCCATGACAAATACCATGACGAAGGTCATGACATCGAATGTGTAGCAGTGATCGTGTTCTTCTTAGAACCTACTTTTGTAAATTGCGCGATTGCTTTGCCTTGGAATTGCTCCGGCATCTAACCGGAAGCAATAAATTGAAGATCAAGCCTCACGGGCGATGAGGATCGCTGCGCTTGGAATGAATTGCTCCATTTCCACGTGCGACCTCTTGACGGGATGGTCTCTCCCGGCCCTTTAGGGAGCTCAAGGCTCCAGGGAGGTTTCATCTTGGGGGAAGCTTCCCACTTAGATGCATTCAGCGGTTATCTTCGCCTGCCCTCGCTACCCGGCGATGCAGTTGGCACCACAGCCGGCACACGAGCGGGCAGTTCGACCCGGTCCTCTCGTACTAGGGTCCACACCCCTCAAACCTCCAACGCCCACGACGGATACAGACCGAACT
>JBGQKT010000043.1:0-19372 GCA_041499635.1 Gemmatimonadaceae bacterium | reverse complement strand
ATCGCTCCCGAGAAATTTCGCCCGCGTCCACGGCGCCCGCTACCGCGCACCCGGGCTCGCCCAAATGGGTGCAGTCATTGAAGCGACATTTTCCGAGATACGGCCTGAATTCCGGAAAGCATTCGTCGAGACTTGTGGACGGCATTCCCCACATTCCCACCTCTCGAAGTCCCGGCGTGTCAACGACATAACCGGCATCAGGGAGCGGATGCAAAATGGCGCCGACAGTCGTGTGCCGGCCCTTGTTCACGGATTCGCTGATTTCACCAACCCGAAGATTCAGCCCGGGATACATCGAATTCATCAACGATGATTTTCCGACACCAGACGGTCCACTAAGTACCGATGTGCGCGCGGCGAGCACGTCGTGAAGCTCATCGAGTCCGACCCGCTGTTTGACGCTCGTGAAGTGCAGCGGATATCCGGCACGCAGATAATCAGCGAATCGCTGTTGAGTCTCAGCGAGATCAACCAGCTCGATTTTGTTGATCACGATTCTCGCCTCGAGATCGTTTCCTTCCGCAATCACGAGAAAACGATCGAGCATTCGAACGTGAGGCTCGGGGTTAGCAGCAGCGAATACGACGACCACCTGGTCGATGTTTGCGACGACGATTCGCTCGCCGCGTCCCTCACCCGGCAGACGACGCGCGAGCTGCGAGCGACGAGGAAGAATTTCCGATATCGCCCAACCCGCCTGCTCGTCGCGCTCGAGCACGACATCGTCGCCAACAGTCAGCTTGAGCTTGTCGTGCCGCTCTTTTTTCAATCTTCCGCGAAGCGACGCCTCGACCGTCTCTCCGCTCTCCGTGCGAACAACCCAGATGCCACCCGTCCCTTTTACGACCACGCCCTTTTCACGAACCCGCTTTGCGGGAACAGTCACGCGCGAGCCTCGATGAGTCCATCGAGGACGGTGCGCACTTCACTCAGCTTCATCGCTCCGACTTTTGCAATCGCTTCGGCCTCGGTTGAGCCGTATTCGAGGTAATCGGTCTCGAGATGTCCCGCAGCAACTGGATCTCCGGCACGCCACCTCACGAAGAGCAGAAACGCGCCGAATTGTTTTCCACGCTCGCCGGTTTCGTCGGCGACAATCTCGACGCTGTACGAGGCGCCGTCTTTGCCCTCGAATGCAGCGGGTCTCGCGTGTACCGCCATGTAGCCGCCAATCGTGTTGGCGTCTCCGCGTGCGTGATCAGCAGGAAGAAACTGCCCCATCTCAAGCGCGATTCCGGCCGACCATTTCCTTCAACACGTTGCCGGTGATGAACGCAACATTCGCGGGACGCTCCGCGAGACGCCGCATGAGATATGGATACCACTGCGTTCCGAACGGTACGTAGACGCGCATCCTGTAGCCTTCGCTGACGAGTTTCTCCTGGAGATCGCGGCGGACTCCATACAGCATCTGGAACTCGAACCGGTCTGCTGCGACGTTGTTTTCGCGCGCGAAACGCTTCGTTTCTCGCACAATTCGCTCGTCATGCGTCGCAATTCCGGGATAGTGTCCTTCGAGCAGCAGCTCCCTCACGCATCGCAGATACGAATCGTCCACATCCCTTTTCTCGGCGTATGCGACTGATGCAGGCTCTTGGTACGCGCCCTTGCAGAGTCGAACGCGCGCGCCGGCAGTGTTTGCCTCCTGCACGTCCTGAAACGCGCGGTACATGTAGCTCTGAAGAACAATCCCTACGTTGCCGCGATAGCACGGGAAGAGACGCTGATAGAAAATGTCCAGAGTTTTCTGAGTGTAGTCGCTTCCCTCCATGTCGATTCGCACGAACGTCTCGAGCTCGCGCGCTCTCTCGAGAATGTTCTGCATGTTCGCGATGCAAAGCTCCTCGTCGATGTCGAGCCCCATCGCAGTGAGCTTCACCGAGACATTGGCATCGAGCTTCCTCTCCTTGATTCGATCGAGCATCCGGATGTACTGTCGCGCGGCCTCGCGCGATTCTCTCTCGCCCTCAACACTTTCGCCGAGGAGGTCGAGTGAGGCGGTGATTCTCTTTGCGTTGAGCTTCGCGACAGCGTCGAGTGCGGTGTCGAGCTTTTCGCCGGCGACGAATCGTGAGGCGAATCCTTTGGCCATTCGGTTGTGTCGGACGAAGCTGAAGACTTTCGGCTGCGAGGAGAGGTAGAGGAGTGCGCTGCGTAGCATCGATTGAGTTTAACGGAATGCGGGACGGGGATCGTTCATCAGTCTCATTACAGGATAGGTGGCTCCCGCTTTGAGCTCGCTATCGAAGAAATTCCAGGTTACAAGTCCGTCATCGCTTTGCGGCTCGAGAAGATAAACGGCGAGGACTCGTAACTTTTGAGGTATCCGTACTATGTACGTGCCGCGGGGAATCTCGCGCGATTCGCGACTCCAATGTCCGACGAGACTCATTTCATGGTGTCCCTGAAATGGACGCGACGAAACGGTCGTTGAATCGATAATGAATCGCTCCGCATTCGCACTCGATGCGGTGGTAAGTGAATCGACGATCACGCCGTGCCATCGCAGCACGCGGACGACTTGCGTGTCGGCCGAAGGTACCGCGTACGCGACGGGCGGGATTACGTAGAGTGTAGGCTTGAAGCGCTCAAAAACCGGCATTTTCACGGAGCGAAATCGTCCGGTGCGACGAATTCCCCTTGACACTCCCGGCTGCGTGCGAGTGGAATCACCCGTTCTCTCGAGAATCTCAGCGATTACGCCCGCTGAATCGGGGGCAGCAATCATTTGAGATCGAATCGCGACGATCTTCGGGAACTCGTTTCGAACTGTGACTTGTCGTACCATGGGACTGATGATCGATGCTTCCTGAGCAACAACTGACAGAATCTCGCTTACGAAAGCGTACGTCGATTCCACGCGGCGCCTGAACGGATCGTGGGAATACGCTTCACTCAAGATCGCGATACGCCCACGGAGCCCGTAATAGTTCGTTCCAAATCTCGGTCGTGAATCGAAAGTCACCCAGCCTTTTGAAAGCGTGTCGTCGGAGATAAAGTCACCGTAATCGAACGTCGCAAATCCATCGCGTTGCTGCATCCTTTGTCGCACGAGCGGAAGGATATGATCGCGGGTGAAAACACCGAGCGGTGCCGCGGGATTGAGCGGCGGAGCGTACGTCAGCGCGTATCCATGATAGCTGCCATCAGTGGTGTGCAAGTCAACGAAGACATCCGGATCCCATTTGTTGAACATTGCGAGCGATGCACGGGTCTCCGGCGCTTCTGCCTTTACATAATCTCGGTTGAGATCGAGTCCCTGCCCGTTCGCGCGCTCGCCGACTGACTCCGGTCCGTTCTGCGAGCCGCGATTCACTTCCTGCGGCGCAAACTTTTCGTTGCCGTCTGCATTATAGATCGGGACGGCAATCAGAATCAGCGAATCGAGAACGTTAGGACGACCCGAGCTGGTGAGATCTCGTAACAAAGCCAGCAGCGCTTCTTTTCCCTCTACTTCACCAGCGTGGATGTTCCCTTGCACGTATACAATCGGACGTCCGAGTGCGCGCGCTTGCGCAAGAGTTGATACGCGCGGACGCGATGCAATTACACAGGGAATGTCGCGGCCTTGTGTTGTCTTGCCGATAATGCCGAACGACAATTCCTTTCGTCCGCGCAGCGAGTCGATAAACGCGATCACATCCGCGTAACGCGATGTCTCAGTGTAGCCACTATGTTCGGCGCGAGTCGCAGGTCGCTGCGCTCGAGCAGTCCCGCCTCCAATCGCCATGATCACGAGTATGGCGAGAGTGAGGCGTGGGAAGTTTCTCAGGATCCTCTTGCCAGTTTTGGCAAGTTGGCCACCATGCCTTTGATAAGACACCGAAGCGCTCATGCCAAAACTGGCAAGGAGATCCTGAGAAACTTCCCACGCCTCACTCTCGCCAACCGGCTGCTCAGACGCTTCATCAACCAGCGTGGAAGCGTGTCTTGCGACGCGCCATCCCGACGAGCAACTCGGCAGGCGTGTACCGCCCGGGGAAGCGATCGTTCAACTCCTCGAGCTGGCGAACCACTTCCGCTGCGCCGAGTGAATCGATGTAGCGGAACGGACCTCCGCGGAACGGCGGGAACCCAAATCCATATACTGCTCCGACATCACCGTCGCGCGGCGAGCGAATCACACCTTCTTCGAGGCAACGCACGGCTTCGTTGAGCATCGGCAAAACAGTTCGCTGCTGAATCTCCACCTCGGGAAACTCGGGACGCGGACGAGGCTCCGCGCCTGCAGACGGAGGAGTCTCGCGTGCTGCCGGCGTCAACAAAGCATAGACCGATTGATCGACTTCTCCCTTCTTCCCTTCTTCGTCGTAGAGATAAAATCCTTTTTTCGATTTCCTGCCGAAGCGACCTGACGCCATCACGGCACCGACCGACTGCGCCGGCGAGAATCGATCACCGAACGCATCGTGCATGATGTGCCCCGCCTTCGAGGCAACGTCGAGCCCCACTTCGTCCACAAGAGTCACTGGCCCCACCGGAAAACCAAAATCCACCAGCGCCTTGTCGATTACGTCGATCGATGCTCCCTGGTCGAGCAAGCGACCGGCTTCATTGATGTACGGCGTAAGAATACGGTTGACGAAAAATCCGGGACCGTCATTTACCACGATCACCGTTTTGCCAAGCTTCTTTCCGAATGCGACTGCAGATGCAATCACATCGCGATCCGTATGCTGCGTGGTGATCACCTCGAGCAGCGGCATCTTGTGCACCGGCGAGAAGAAGTGCATGCCGAGCACACGCTCCGGAGACGTAGATGCCGTTGCGATCTGCGCGATTGGGATCGTGCTCGTGTTGGAAGCGAAGATCGCTTCAGGCTTGAGCACCGCCTCGACCTCGCGAAGAACTTCATGCTTCACGTTTATGTCTTCGAACACCGCTTCGATCACAAGATCGACGTTCGCGAAGCCGGAATAATCCGTCGTTCCGCCGAGGAGCGACATCATGTCTGCGAGCTCGACGCGTGTGATCTGTTTGCGAGTGAGTCTTTCCTTCAGAATCTCTCGCACAGCCGCGAATCCCTTCGCCACTCGCCCATTATCGGCGTCGCGCATTCGCACGAGAGTTCCCTGCTGCAACGCAACCGCCGCGATCCCCGACCCCATGAAGCCTGCACCTAGGATTCCCAGCTTGTTCACAGGAATGATGTTCGGCGGGGGCTCACCTTCTTCGGTCGAGACTCCCGGATCTTTCTTGAGCGCAGTTGTCGCGTAGAAGAGATAAATGAGCTGCTTCGAGACCTCGCTCGCCGCCATCTCTCCAAAAAATCGAGACTCCTCGCGGTAACCCTTGCTTGGTCCGCCGCTGTAGCCCGCAGCGACCGCATCGATTGCCGCGAGCGGCGCAGGATAACGTCCGTGCGTTTTCTTGAGGGTCTCTTCGCGCGCTTTCTTTAGAACGATTCTGCGACCCGCAGGATTTTCGTCGAGGAGAAATCCCGCAACGCCGTTGCGATGTCGCTCATGCTTGCGCGTTCCGTCCGCAATCTCACGTCCGCGCTGAAGTGCGATGTCGCGAAGAATCGCGGGATGCACGATCTCGTCAATGAGACCTGTCTGATAAGCCTTCTTCGCGCGGACGTTCTTTCCCGTGAGAATCATGTCGAGCGCAGCGCGAACTCCAATCAAGCGTGGGAGACGCTGCGTTCCGCCGGCGCCGGGGATCAATCCGAGCTGAACTTCGGGAAGCGCGAGCACTGTTTTCGGATGATCGCTCGCGATGCGATACGCTGATGCAAGCGCGAGCTCCAGCGCGCCACCGAGACAGGCGCCGTGTATCGCGCAGATCAGTGGTGTTCGCATTCGCTCGATTGAATCCAGCAGCAGCTGACCTTCGTGGCTCATCCGCTCGGCATCTGCAGCCGTTTTCAGGTCGAGAAATTCGTCGATGTCAGCGCCTGCGATCCAGCTGTCTTTTTTTCCACTCAACAAAACCGCTGCTCGAACATTCAGATCACGCTCGAGCCGGTCGAACAACGCGACGAATTCATCTTTCACCGCGCGGTTGAGCTTGTTGACGGATTCGTTCGGCAGGTCGAAGGTGATTACGGCAACGCCATTCTGAATGTCGGTGTGCAGCGCGTATGGATTGCTCACGACGCACCGCCGCGCTCGACCACCATCGCGAAGCCCATTCCGCCCGCAGCGCAAACAGTCATCAAACCGAATTGACCATCACGCCGCGCGAGCTCGTTGAGAAGCGTGACGGTGATGCGCGAACCCGTTGCGCCGAATGGATGACCGATCGCAATCGAGCCGCCCATCACATTGAGTCGCGCCTGATCCACTTCTCCCACTGGCTTCGTGAATCCAGCTCGCTCGGCCCAGTACTGCGACTCAAAACCGCGGAGGTTTGACAACACCTGCGCCGCGAATGCCTCGTGCATCTCGACAAGATCGATGTCTTTCAGAGTGAGACCCGCGCGCTGCAATGCGACCGGCGCTGCAAGTACCGGTGCCTGAAGCAGCTGCTCGCCTGGATCGAGCGCCGCATACGCGTACGATCGAATTAATCCGAGCGGTGTATAGCCGAGCGCGTACGCTTTGTCCTCGCTCATCAGAAGAAGGCACGCGCCGCCGTCAGTGAGCGGCGAAGAATTGCCGGCGGTGACGGTTCCATATTTTTTGTCGAACACGGGCTTTAGCGCCGAGAGCTGCTCGTAACTCGTGTCGGTGCGAATTCCGTTGTCCGACGTGACGACGCTCTCGTAACGAGGCGGCACGTACACCGGCATTATCTCGGCGAGTAGGCGGCCATCAGCTGTGCCTGCTGCAGCGAGTCTATGCGATCGCAGCGCGAAATGATCCTGCTCTTCGCGAGTGATGTGATTGAGCTTCGCCATTTTTTCGGCCGACTGTCCCATCGTTTCTCCAGTCGACGGCTCGGCAATCGCGGGAGTGATCGGAACGAGATCGCGCGGACGAATCGCGGCGAGCGCCTTCACTCGACCGCCGAGCGTTTTTGCTTTCGAAGCTTTTACCAGAGCTTCGGCAAATCCTTGTGAGTGAAGAATCGGAATGTTGGACAGCGATTCCGCGCCGCCGGCAATTGCAACGCCGATGTGTCCGAGTGCGATCTGATCGGCAGCATCGGTGATTGCCTGATTCGCCGACGCGCAGGCGCGACTCACGCTGTATGCCTGAAGTCCTTTTGGAAAAATCGGCATCAACGAGACTTCGCGTGCGATGTTAGGCGCCACCACCGAGGGGATTACGGTGCCGAAAACCAGCGCCTCGACTTCCTTACCGCTTAGATTCGTGCGCTGAATGAGCTCCGCGACGCAGAGCTTCCCCAAATCGATTGCCGAAATGGACTTCAATGCCGAGCCTGCGCGCGTGAAGGGAGTTCGTACTCCAGCCACGATGGCGACCCGTCGACCGTTTCCGAAGGCTGGCATCCACGGGAAGTTAGACGGGGCGTGGGTATCTTTCTAGGATGCGCACCAGCCTGGAGGGGAGCCGGTTCGATGTGCTGGTCATTGGAGGGGGAATTACCGGCGCGGGCGTCGCGAGAGATGCAGCGATGCGCGGGCTCACTGTCGCGCTCGTCGACAAGGAAGATTTCGCGAGCGGGACGTCGAGCCGATCGTCACGTCTAGTCCACGGCGGGATTCGCTACCTCGAGTATGCGCAGATCGGAATGGTGCGCGAATCAGTGCGCGAGCGAGAAACATTGCTGCGAATCGCGCCGCATCTCGTTCATCCTCTCGAATTCACGTGGCCGGTTTATCGCAAGGCGCGTATCTCACGGACGAAGCTTCGGCTGGCAATCGGCGTCTATAATTTTCTTGCTGGTCATCCCTCGCTCCCGCGAGTTTTTTCTGGACAAGCTGTTCTCGGACGTGAGCCTCGACTCAAAGCGAACGAGCTCAAGGGCGGCGCTGTTTACACTGACGCGCGCACCGATGACAGCAGACTCACCCTGGCGAACGTTCTCGCAGCCCAGGCAGCGGGCGCGATTACGGTCAATCACGCAGAGGCGGTGCGTCCGATATCGCGCGACAAACACTTCTGGGTTGTGAAGGTCAGGGATGCAGCGTTGCACGCGGAATTCGAAGTGAAGGCTACTGTCGTTGTGAACACGACCGGGCCGTGGCGATTGAATCTCGAGAGGCGCTGGCCCCAACACAAAACTCAGCGACGTGGAAGCAAGGGCGTTCACATCGCGCTGCCGGCAGAGCGCGTCGGTAATCACGGCGCCATAACAATTCTTTCTCCCGACGATGAGCGAGTGATGTTCGTTCTGCCGGCGGGTCAATTCACGATTGTCGGAACGACTGATACATGGACCGATGAATCGCCTGACGAGGTGAGACCCTGGGAGTCGGATGTCGAGTACCTCCTCCGCGCGGCCAATGCCTATTTCCCCGACGCAAAATTGACGGAATCCGACGTCGTGTGCGCATGGGCCGGCATTCGGCCGCTGGCCGAGTCGGATTCGGCAAGAAATCCATCGGAGTTTTCGCGCGAGCACCGCATCAACACAACGGGTGCGGGGATGATAAACGTGAGCGGTGGTAAGCTCACGACGTATCGCGCGATGGCTGCGGAGATTGTCGATACAGTCGAGCACGAGCTTGGACGGAAACCGACGAAATGCACGACTGCGGATGTCGACCTGCCGGGCGCGGATCGCGGTGATGCGATCGCGGCGCTTATAGCCTCGGACGCAGCGTTAGGCGCGCGCGTTGTTCCCGAGCTTCCCTACACGTACGCCGACTTGCGATACGGAATCATGAATGAGATGGCGCTCACGCTGAGTGATCTTCTCATGCGTCGAACGAAGGTTGCGTTCGAGACGCGCGATCACGGAGTTGGAGTCGCCGCTGCCGTTGCGGATTCGATTGCTGGGATTGCCGGCTGGGATCGCTATCAGAAACGCGCGATGATCGATGCTTATTCCGACGATGTTGCGCGAGTATTCACTATAGAAGCGTAACAAACCGGTCGCCGATGCCCGCTGGCCGATAACCGATCCCTGAGGACCGAAACTGAAAACGGTACGTACTGAGTAGTTCTCGGACCTCGGTAATCTGTTATCGGCCAGCGGGCATCGGCGACCGGTTCGTTAGCCTTCGTGGATTGTTTTCAACTCGACAATCTTCAGTCGACGCGTTTTTGCCGGGAGTTTGAGGATCGTCGTATCGCCGACGCCCTTCCCCACCAATGAAAGCCCAATCGGCGACGACATGCTGACGTGTCCGTCCTCGAATTCCACCGAGTCGCCAAACACGAGACTGTAGCGCTCCTTCTCACCCGTAGCCTCGTCCTTCACGACGACCTCTGAACCGAGGCCGACTTTATCTGACGGGATCTGGGCGATGTCGATACTCGACAGCTTGCTCAATCGTTGACGCAGCTGCCCGAGCCGAGCCTGCACGAGCTGCTGGCGCTCGAGGGCGGCCTTGTACTCGCTGTTTTCACGCAGATCGCCCATCTCGACGGCTCTGCGGATCTCGCGTGGCAGCACCACGTTGAGCTCATGCTGGAGCTTTTCGACTTCTTCGCCGAGTTTGGCTTTTAGTTCTTCGATCATCTAAACATCCGGTGTCGCTGAGACAAAAAAACCAAGCGCCGCTCCCGACGGGAACGACGCTCGTCACTCTTCAAACTAGGCGGGCGCAGCGGCTATCGCAATTCCCCTAGACGTCGCTACTGCGCCGTTCGGAGCGCCGTCTCTCGATTTTGACGGTCTGCGCATTGTAGGCTTTGATCACCGCATTCGCGGCTTCCGCCGGATCATCGGTGAGCACCATCAGATCGATGTCACCCGGCGCAATTTTTCGCTCCGCGAGTACGCGCGCCTGCAACCACCGAATCAATCCCGCCCAATAACGCCGGCCGAATAGAATCACCGGGAATTGATAAATCTTTCCAGTCTGAATCAGCGTCACCGCCTCGAAGAGCTCATCGAGCGTTCCAAATCCCCCCGGAAAAATTATGAACGCCACCGAGTACTTGATGAACATCGTCTTCCGCACGAAGAAGTAGCGGAATTGAATCAGCGTATCGACGTACGGGTTCGCGCCCTGTTCGAACGGAAGCTCGATGTTGCATCCAATCGACCTTCCTCCACCGAGCTGTGCGCCTTTGTTCGCGGCTTCCATGATTCCCGGTCCCGCGCCCGTGATAATAGAGAAGCCGTTCTCGGCCAGAATGCGCGCGACTTCCTGTGCCGCCGTGTAGTGAGGATCGTCGGGAGAGATTCGCGCCGAGCCGAAGATCGTCACGCCGCGGTCGACTGACGCGAGCGTGTCGAATCCTTCGACGAACTCCGCGGTTATCCGCATCACTCGCCAGGGATCTGTTTTTGTGAACGCATCGCCCGGAGGAGGAGTTTGAAGGAGCTTCTCGTCCTCCGTCATCGGCTCCACATAATCTCTGATCGCCTGATCGATGATGCGCGTCGCGCCGGCCTGGCGCGCATCCGTGATCTGCGAAGGAGGAGTACGGCCGGCCATGATGTGGCCTTCTTCCGTTCTCTCTTTCAATCCGGCCCGCGCACCTTCTTCAGCTGATGCCTGCGTGTCGGGATCGTATTGTTTTCCGGTCGGCGTTCGAGGGCGTTTCGATCGAGGTACCGACCCATCCGCGTTGGCGGCGATATCTTTCTTTCTCTTCATGACTCCAGATCGTGGCGAGACCGCCCGCGCTGAGCGGGCGGGCGTAAGATGCGTGAGCAAACACCACACTCGCCAGATGATGACATGCCTGTAGTCGTGATCGTTGCCGACGGCGCTCGGCCGGACACGTTGTCTGCGGCAATCGAATCGGGCTCGCTTCCCGCGCTGAAGCAGATGCGTGAAGAAGGCGGATTCTATACCGTCACGTCCGCGTTTCCGTCGGTTACAGGCCCCGCGTACACACCGTTTCTCATGGGACGATACCCCGGCCCGGTCGGTCTTCCCGGACTTCGGTGGTACGATCGCTCGCGGACCACCGCGAGATTCACTGGAAATTCAAGAAGCTACGTGGGGCCCGACATGAGATTCGTCGACGACGACCTCGACCCAACAGCTCCCACGATTTTCGAGATGGTGCCGTCGAGCATCGCGGCGCTCAATGTCATTGGTCGCGGTTTGTCAAAACACGGTCGCATCGGGCGTGGAATCAAATTCATTGCCCGCACGACGGGCACGCACTTTCGCGGAAACGTGAAAGGATGGCTCGCAATCGATCGCGACATCGGCGGAGAAGTCGCCGAGCAAATCTCCCGCAGGAATCCTGATTTTGTTTTCGCCGCGCTCACTGGAATCGACAAGACTTCACACTCGGCCGGTCACAACGCGCCGATTGTGCGAGAGGCGTTCAAAATTGTCGACGAAACTGTTGCGGAGATTCGGCGCAGAGCCGAGCGTGCGGGAACGTGGAGCAACACGCATCTCTGGGTAGTGAGCGATCACGGACACTCGCCGGTAAGACAACACGAAGATTTAGCGGGCCTCATCCGCGCGGCCGGGATTCGCACGATCGCGCACCCCTGGGTTTATCGATCTGGCGCTGATGCGGCAGTGATGGTGAGTGGCAATGCGATGGCGCACATCTATCTCGATCTCAAAAAGCGAGATCGTCCATGGTGGCCCTCGGAAAATTCGCGGTGGCGCGAGCTCGCCGATTTGCTCATGGCGCGGCCATCGGTCGATCTGATGATTCTTCCGAACTCGGCGGGCGAATGTGAGATACACGGTCGCGGACGAGGAATGGCTCGTATGTGGTGGAGCGAATGTCGGATGTCGTATGAGCCCGTGACTGGCGACCCACTCGCAATCGGTGAGCAGCACGATGTCGATTCGAGCCAAGCATACGAGGTGTCGATTGTCAGTGACTATCCGGATGCGTTGGTGCAGATCGCGCATCTCGTCGGTGCGCCACGCAGCGGTGAGATTATCCTCTCGGCGACTCGTGATTGGGATTATCGCGCGAAATACGAGCCGATTCCGCATGTGTCATCGCACGGCGCCCTGCACCGCGAGCACATGCTCGTTCCACTTCTCGTCAATCGGCCGGTTCACGGGTTACCGCGGCGCACTGTCGACGTGATGCCGAGTGCGTTGAAGGCACTCGGCATTCCAATTCCACCCGGCTTGGATGGATCGTCTTTTATTGAACCGTGATAGTCGCCTTCATCCCAGCGTGTATCAGGCAGTGAACCCCGAACGTTCCGGCCGTGTTGAGTTGTCGCACGGCTGTACCGGATGATATGGGGCCGATGTCAGTCGCGCCCGACGTGGCATTGTCGAACACGATATTGTGATCGACCCCAGAGTTGTTCTGAAAAGAGGCCGCTGTGCCCTTTGCAATGGTTAGCGTAAGCGGCTCAAAAAAGCTCGACCGCATGCACAACGTGAAGTCCGGGCACGTGGCCGGCGGTGGTGGTGGTGGAGGTGGAGGCGGAGAAACGATTCCTCCACCGCCGCCGCCACCGCCGCAGGCGCTGAACACCGAGAACATCGCGATCACAACCATTGAACTAATCTTTTTCATAGGCTTCCCCTGCGGCCTCGCCGCCGAATCACGTGCGCCACCATCCGAAGCTTACGGGCAAGGACGAGGGGACGTAATGCCATTCGCCGCACAGGACCTGCCCTTCGCCGAAACAGGATTGCGGACTGCGAACTGCGGGCCGACTACGGACTAGTGGTCGTTAGTCCGCAGTTCGCAGTCCGCAATCCTGTTTACATCGCCGGTTTCTTCGCCGTCGGCGGAAGCATTCCATTCAGACGCATATAGTTCGCCAACTGGCTGTAGTGATCAGCCCAGTCAGTCGCCGTGGCAATGATGAAGCCGGCGCGCGACATCTTCTGGCCACCGAAGAACGGAAGCGTGTCGCCGAGCTTCGAATCATCGAGTCCGGCAAGCGATTGATCGCAGAATGCGAAAGTTTCCTTCAAGCGGGCGACAAGCGCGGGCTTGCCTGACGCGGGCGTGATCTTCGCGCGCGCGGGTGCCTTCATTCCGCCGATCGATCCGCAGAGGTAGTCATTGCCCTGCGACAAATGGTCGACGATGTCGGCAACGCTCATCTGCGCCTTCGTTGGCTTGTAGCCGTATTTGGCGGCCGGAATATCCTCGACAGCCGCGACGAGATTCTTTTTCGCTTCTGCTTCATTGTCGCGAAATGCACTAGCCACAGGGTTTTGAGCGAACGCTATCGCCGGCAGGAACGTCAGCGCGGCTGCTGCAGTGATGGCACCGAAACGCATATGGAGGTATCCCGGGATGGAGGTGGATTCCAATTTTGGCGTGTGTACCAACGCGTGTCCAGCACGATCCGGTCACCGATACCCGCTAGCTGATGGCCGGTGACCGAGGCCCGAAGTTAATTTCCGTTCCGATGGATCACCCCATTGTACATATAGAGTACCCGCCGTGGGTCGACGAAGTCGTTGACTGGAATCGAGCCTACAAACGCGACGAGGACCGCATGCGAGTCGCCATCGGCGTTGCGAGGGCGAACGTCGAGCGCGCGACCGGCGGTCCATTTGGCGCCGCAATTTTCGAATCGCGGTCGGGCAAGCTGGTCGCGGTTGGAATGAACGCAGTGGTTCGCCTCAACAATTGCGTGCTACACGGCGAGATGATGGCATTCATGATGGCTCAGCAATGCGTCAGCTCATTTACCCTCAATTCACCGGGGTTGTCAGAGCACGAGCTTTTCACTTCGTGCGAGCCGTGTGCAATGTGCCTCGGCGCAACTCTCTGGAGCGGTGTTCGCCGCATGGTCTACGGCGCGACGAGGGAAGACGCGGCACTGTTGAACTTCGACGAAGGTCCGGTTTTCCCGGAATCCTATCGCTATCTCGAGGACCGCGGGATACGGATCGCCCGCAGCGTGCTGCGCGACGAAGCGCGCGGAGTTCTCGAGCTCTATCGCGCGAAGAGCGGAAAGATTTACAACGCCTGAACGGCCGGTCACCGGTGCCCGCCAGCCGATAACCGTGACCGAGGCCCGAGTAAACGCAACGGCCGCTCGCGACAACATACCATCAGGTCGCCGACACCAGCTGGCCGATATCCGGTCACTGAGGTCCGATAACCACGGCGGCTGTTTTCTTAGCATTATGCTAATTTTCTAGCATAGTTTTACCGAACTATTTGTCACGGTGTTGTGTCGAAGTTCTCGGAGCTCGGTCATCGGTTATCGGCCAGCGGGTATCGGCGACCGGGCTTAGGGTATCGGCGACCGGTTTATGGAGAGATGATGCTCGGGAAACCCTCGTTAGTTGCACTGTTCCTAGCCGTTGCATCGGCAACGGCGACTGGCCAATCGCCTGATGTGATTCGGGGTAGGGTCACCGACGACTCAGCGCGGGCGATTGTCGCAACAGTGATGGTCACTCGCGGTCCAGACCGACTCACGCAAACCGATACCACTGACGCCGCGGGGGACTTCAGCGTCCGCTTCGAGCAGGGAACCGGAGACTATCTCGTCTACGTCTCCGCTCCGGGATTCAAATCCGCGCGGAGACGCGTGCAGCGAGAAACCAGCGAGACAGAATTCGTCGCGAACTTTTCTCTTACGCGCGATTTCGCTCTGCTCGACACCGTCAAGGTCAGAGCGCAAAAACCCGTTCGCGCATCGAATCCGATTTCGCCAACTCAGCTCGAGACTGGCTCGCCCGAGAAATGGCTCAACGGCATCACCGGTCTTATCCCGCCGACAATCGCCGGAGACCTCAACGCAATCGCCGGAACAATGCCGAACGTCACGATCACCGGCAGCGGCGCATCGATACTCGGGTCCGGCGCAGAATCGAATCTCACGACGCTGAATGGAATGGGACTCGCCGCTGGGTCGATTCCGCGAGCAGCACGAACAGAGACAAGAGTTACGGGCGCCACATTCGATCCCACTCGGGGAGGATTTGCCGGCGCGAACATCGACGTGCGACTCGGTCCCGGCAGCAGGAATTATCAGCGACGGAACGCGTTCGTCACACTCGAGCCGCAAGGATTTCAATTCGCTGATCCGATCGCTCGCGCTGCCGGCTCGACGAGCGGCGGATTTCGCGGAAGCCTCGGCGCCGACGGAGAATTGATTCGTCGCGCGCTCACTTACAACATTGCAGTCGACGTCGCACGGAATACGAGCGATCCGCAAACTCTCGCGAGCGCCGATGCCGATGCGCTTCTCCGCGCTGGTGTCGCTCCCGATTCCGTTGCGCGACTGATCGCTCTCGCAAGTCCGCTTGGTCTCGGATTGTCAAACGGCGGAATCCCGGCGAGCCGCGAACATCAAGCAATTTCGTGGCTCGGTCGTCTCGACGACACTCGCGACACAATGCGAACACGCGCGCTCACGAGCTACATCGGTTACACAAGCGACGGCGCGCTCGGATTTGCGCCGCTTTCCGCTCCGTCAGCCGCCGGCAAGCGAAATGAAAGAACGCTCGGCGCACAATTGACGATGGGTGATTTCGTCGGTCCGGGTCGCCGAGTTCTTACGGAGTCGCGCTTCGCAGCGAGCGGCGTGAGCACGAACGTGTCGCCGTATCGTCTGCAACCTGGCGCGACTGTTCTCGTTCGATCATCTACACCTGATGCTGCCTCCGACGTTACCAGTCTCACACTTGGTGGCGGGTCGTCATTCGCGACCGACGAATCGAGATGGACGGTTGAAGGCGCAAACGAAACGATCTGGATGGCAGGCGGACGGAAGCATCGATTCAAAGCGCTGCTCTGGGGACGCGCCGATGGCGACAAACAAAGTGGCGTCTCGAACGCACTCGGATCGTACACGTTCAATTCACTCGCGGATCTCGCCGCGGGACGACCAGCAAGCTTCTCTCGCACGCTAACTCAACCGTCGCGAGATGGAACGGTTTGGAATTCAGCGTTTGCGCTCGCGCATCAATACGCGCCGTCATCGTTTTTCAGAGTTCTCTACGGCGCGCGCGTCGAAGCAGACGGATTCCTGGACAAGCCCGCATCCAATCCCGCGCTGGAACAGGTGCTCGGAGTTCAAACCGGAGTAGCGCCAAATCGCATTCACGTTAGCCCGCGGCTCGGATTCTCGTACACATACAATCGCGACAAGGACAACGGGTCAGGCACGAATCAAAACAATGTCGGCAGATTCTATCGGACGACTGTCGGTGTGATTCGCGGCGGCATTGGAGAATTCCGCGATCTGCTGCGTCCGGGAATTCTCGCTGACGCTCGCGCTGCGACGGGCTTGCCTGGTGGGACTTCATATCTCTCGTGCGTGGGCTCAGCAGTTCCGGTTGCGGATTGGACTTTGTTCGCGAGTGACCCGAGCCGCATTCCCACGCAATGTCTCGACGGGAGCGGTGTGCTTTCAGAGAGAGCGCCGCAGGTGGCCCTGATCGATCCGTCTTATGATGTGCCGAGGAGCTGGCGAGCATCGCTCGATTGGGCAACGAATATCAAGACGTTGCTCTTTCACGTCGAAGGCCTTGCCTCGTACGATCTCGCGCAGCCCGGAATCATCGACGCGAATTTCGCGGGTATACCGAAGCTGACTCTCGCAGGCGAAGCGTCACGTCCGGTTTACGTCTCGACTGCCTCGATCGATCCTGCAAGCGGATCTGTGTCTGCGTCGGAGTCTCGCAAATCCAGCGATTTCGGACGCGTGAGCACACGAGTGAGTGACCTGCATGGATATGGCGGTCAGCTCACGTTTGGAATCTCGCCGGACGTTTTCAAGTTCAGGCCGAAGATTTCGCTGTTCGGTTCAGTGGGCTACACGTTGCAATGGAGCCGCAGACAATTCCGTGGATTCGACGGCGCAGCATTCGGCGATCCTCGACTTCGCGAATGGGCGCCGAGCTCGGGCGATGCGCGACACGTGCTCGTTCTCACGGGTGGGATCTCGACGAAGAAGACTGGAACGATCACTCTCTTTGCGCGCTCGCAATCCGGTTTGCCGTTCACACCAATAGTTCAGGGCGACATCAATGGTGACGGTCGAGGCGGAGATCGCGCGTTTATTCCAAATCCTGCGACGGAACCAGACGCCACGCTTGCGACACAGCTCAGCTCGCTGATCGCAAACGGATCGTCGACTGCAAAGAGCTGTCTCGAAGCAAACCTCGGCCGCGTTGCTGGAAGAAATGGTTGCCGGGGTCCGTGGACGGAGTCGCTCAACATCCAGTGGCGGCCGCCTTTCCCGAGTAAATGGCTTGGCCGAGTTACGCCTAACGTGTATTTCCAGAATGTCCTCGCGGGTCTCGACCAGGCGTTCCACGGCAGCGGCTCGCTGCGAGGTTGGGGTTCGCAAGCAATACCGGATCCGGTTCTTCTGATCCCGCGTGGATTCGATGCAACGGCAAATCGTTTTCGCTACGACGTGAATCCACGCTTCGCCGACACACGCGCGTCACGATCTCTCACGCGCGAGCCGTTCCGCATCGTGATCGATTTCTCGATGAATCTCGCAACGGATTACGATCTGCAACAGCTTCGCCGAGCGGTCGAGCCGGTGCAGGTCCAACGAACATGGCAACGTCGCTCGGCTGATTCACTGACGTCGTTCTATCTTCAGAACACGTCGAGCATTTTCAAATTGCTCATCGAAAACACCGACTCGCTGTTTCTCACGCGCGCGCAGGTTGCCGAGCTGAAGAAGGGCGATTCGGTTTTCTCCGCGCGAGTGCGCGCGATTTACGTTCCGCTCGGGGAATTCCTTGCGCGCGGCAGCGGCAGCGCGGGCAAGGTGGAGCTCGACAGCGTGAAGGCGACCGAGAAGATGTACTGGAAGATTTTCTGGGAGCAGCCCGAGGTCGCTGGTGCGGTAGTGAACCCGTCGCAGCGGCTGCTACTGCCCATGTTCGGGCGGATGATCGAGACTCCGATGGAAGATCGGAAACACAGTCAGTGGCAATTCGGGTATCCCATCAAGTTCAAGGACAAGGACTGAACAACCGGTCGCCGATCTCCGCTGGCAGATAACCGATTTCCGAGGACCGAAACTGAAAACTCACAGCTAGGTAGTTCTCGGACCTCGGTGATCGGTTATCGGCCAGCGGGTATCGGTGACCGAGCCGTGGGCATCAGTTACCGGATCGTGGTACTTTCTGGCGCATGCGTTCCAGTCTCGACCCTTCGATGCTCGCCGAGGCGACACTCGCGCTTCTCGAAGCGAACATCGCCTTCGCGAAGGCGCACCCCGGCGAAAGTGCCGGACGTCAACCGGTGCACACCGTTTACGGTGGCGCACAACTTTTTTCAGCCGACTCCGCTGCAAAGCTCGGCGCCGTTGCGCTCCGAATGATGGATCAATACGCCGACGACGCCGCGGCGCTCGGCGCCGTGCTCGGACTGCACGACCATCCGGAGCTCGAGACCATCTACATGCGAGTGCGCGACAAGCTCGAGGCCGAGCCTGTCGAAGATTTCCGGATCGATTTCGAAGATGGATACGGCAACCGATCTGACACCGAGGAAGACGACCACGCAACGGTTGTCGCGCGCGAATTGTCGAAGGGAATGCGTGAAGGGACTCTTCCGCCGTTTATCGGACTGCGCATCAAGCCGCTCAACGAAGAGCTTCGCGACCGCGCGGTTCGCACACTCGATCTGGTTACGACTGCACTCGTCGAAGCTGAGGGAATTCCCGAGCGCTGGGTTGTCACCATCCCGAAGATCACGGTCATCCAGCAAGTCGAATACACGGTTGCAGTTCTTCGACAGCTCGAGAAATCACTCGGACTCAGCGATGGAACGTTGAAGTTCGAGGTGATGATCGAGACGCCGCAGATCATTCTCGATTCAACGGGACGCTCAGTGCTACCGAGAATTCTCGACGCGTCGGATGGACGGTGTCGAGGTGCGCACTTCGGGACGTACGACTACACGGCGTACAGCAACATCACTGCTGCGTATCAGCACATGCAGCATCCCGCGTGCGAATTCGCGAAGCACTTCATGCTCGTCGCGTTTGCGGGTACTGATGTGTGGCTTTCAGATGGATCGACGGCGGTGCTGCCGGTTCCAATTCATCGTCAGGAAAAAGGCGGCCCGCCACTCAGTCTCGATGAACAAGTCGAGAATTCCGCGACCGTGCACTCCGCCTGGCGAATGCATTTCGACGATGTGCGTCATTCGCTCGAGGGCGGATTTTATCAAGGATGGGATCTGCATCCCGCGCAGCTCGTCACTCGGTATAGCGCGCTCTACAGCTTCTTCCTCGACGGAATCGAAGCGGCCGCAGCGCGATTGAGCAATTTCGTCAACAAAGGCGCACAGGCGAGTTTGGTCGGCGACGTTTTCGACGACGCAGCAACCGGACAAGGATTGCTCAATTTCTTTTTGAGAGGAATCAACTCCGGGGCAATCACCGAGGATGAAGCGCTCGACATGACGGGACTTACGGCCGACGAATTCCGCACGAGATCGTTCGTGAAGATTCT
>JBGQKT010000042.1:0-19502 GCA_041499635.1 Gemmatimonadaceae bacterium | reverse complement strand
TTACCGCGCGTCGAAAAATTCGCGAAGCGATACGACATCAAAGTCGCAATTCACAATCACGGTCCTGAAGACCCAGACTTTCCATCGCCATACGATGCGCTGAAAGCTGTGCGCAACATGGATTCGCGAATGGGACTCTGCATTGACGTCGGACACACTGTGCGCACGGGCACCGACGTCGTGAAGGCAGCTACCGATGCCGGCCAGCGTCTCCTCGACATGCACATCAAAGATCTTCGCGACCTCAAGGATAAAGAGAGCCAGTGCATTGTCGGAGAGGGACAAATTCCAATCGCAGACCTCTTCCGTCAGCTCGAGAAAATGCGATATGCCGGCTACGTGAATCTCGAGTACGAGATCGACGAAAAAGATCCGATGCCGGGAATGAAGCAGTCATTCGCCTACATGCGAGGCGTGCTCGCGGGACTCTCTACATAGCGTGCCGGAGAAAAAAATCCGCAATGAGTGACGACGCGGAGATTTCGTCGGACGATCCACGTGAATGATCGACGGGCCATTGATGGCCAGCTCCCTCGAGCGAATAGAAGACGACGTCAGCCGCACAGCGAACGCCCGCACTCCTGATGACATGAGGCGCGACTCTGCGCTCCTCGGCATCACGACATCCGTCGGTCGCCATCCAGAAACGCACAGATGGAGGAAGATCTCGCGCTTCAGTCGGAACGGGCCGAGGAGGCGGTGTGTACGCGCTGTCGTCGTAAGGAACCTCTTCGTCTGCAGTTCCATGGAACGCGATGACGGGTAGCTGTCGAGCGGGAATGCAGCGAGCTTCCACAAGGCTTCCAGAGACGGCAGCAATCGCAGCGACCTCACCCGACATTTCGCAGCCCACTCGATACGCCATGCGTGCTCCATCCGAAAAACCAGCGATGTAAATCCGGCGTGGATCAACCGGAAGGCGAGAGGAAACGTCTGCGATGATTGCGCGGAGAAACGCGATGTCGTTCACTTTGTCCAGGTGCGCGCCGCCGCAGCACTCGCCTGCATTCCAGTCTGAGCTCAAGCCAAAAAGTTCTCCGCTGCCGTCGGGATAAGCAACGAGAAAGCGATGTGCTTCCGCGACTGAATCCATTCCCGATTGCTGTCGCACAATCTCACCTGTCGCACCGCTGCCGTGCAGTACAATGAGGAGCGGAAAGCGACGCGCGCGTCCAAAAATATTCGTTGGCGACTGGCGCGGAACGTGGAGCAGATAATCACGCTCCCAGTCACCCATGCGGACGTGGCGCGCGGTTGTGAAGCCTCGAACGAGTGTGCCGTTCAAAACATCAGGCGCGAGCGTTGCGCACGAAGCGAGCGCGCCAACAATCGCGACCGTCAACGCGACCGTCAACGCGACCGTCAACGCGACCGTCAACACGCTCCAGCGAATGAAGCGACCCCTCCGTGAGAGCAGCAACGTCAAGGATTTACTTCGACAGCCCTAGCTGCTTCATGTAGGTCTGGTTGTCCCAGAACAGCCATTCGTGGTCCATCACGCCTGCGTCAGTCCAGTGTCCGATTGTCGTCATCATCATGTCGACTTTCTTTCCTGTAGGAGCAATGGTCTTGCCACCGCCGATTGGCATCGGCTTTGTGAACGTTCCGGTCATGTGACCGACTACAGCGGTCCAATGACCGTTTGCGATTTTGATCGGATGCTCCTTGATCGAGAGGTCGGGCATTGGAACGAACATCGCCTTCAAGTCCTCGATGTGCTTTTCGATTCCGTGTGTGTCGTGACCATCCGGCCATGATACGGTGATGTCTGCGGCGTGACTCTCCTTCAGGCGGTCCCACTTCTGGTTGCTGAATACATCGAAGTCGAGTGTGTCGAACTTGTTCAGATGTAGCGCAATGTTCTTCGCGGAATCGGCGAGAATCGTCGCCTCTGATGATGACTGCCCGGTATCCGCGCTACCCGACTTTCCTGCGGCGGAGCAGCCAATGATTGCGAACAGCGCAATTGCTGCGAATGCAACGTGCTTCTTCTCGATGAGCATCTGATCTCCTCCGGCGTTCTATATATTGGCCCAATGGCTCAAACTTACATGGCGGCCGTGATGCCGGCGCCAAATGTGCCGATCGAGCTGCGGGAATTTCAAGCGCCCGATCTCGAGACTGGCAGCGCGCTCTTGCACACGATGTATTCGGAAGTGTGCGGCACCGACATTCATCTGCTGCACGGAAAATTGGCGGGAGTTCCCTACCCGATCATTCCCGGTCACGTGAGCGTTGGCGCTGTCGCAAAGATTCGTGGAAGCGTCACGTATGTCGACGGCGACCGAATCAAGGAAGGTGACGTCGCAACATTCCTCGATGTTCACGAGACATGCAATCATTGCTATCACTGTCTCGTAGCCGGACAACCAAACCGATGTCCGTCACGAAAAGTGTACGGCATCACCTACTCCGCGAATGACGGACTGCTCGGCGGATGGTCTCAAGCGATTTACATGAAGCCCGGCGTGAAGATGATTCCCATTCCTCGTGAGCTCGCGCCCGAGACTTACATCGGCGGAGGATGCGGACTCGTCACCGCCTTGCACGCAGTCGACCTTGCTGAAATTCGACTTGGCGAATCAGTCGCGGTTCTCGGTGTCGGTCCGGTCGGACAAAGTTTGGTTGCGTTGAGCTCATTGTCGGGCGCTGGTGAGATCATCGCAATTGATGGAGTCGCCGATCGACTCGAATATGCAAAGCGCATGGGAGCGACGAAGACGATCGATCTCTCGATGCCACGTGAAGATCGTCTGTCTCAAGTGAGAGCATTTTCGCGCGGCCGAGGAGTGGACATTGTCATTGAAGCGAGCGGTCATCCCGACGCTGTCTCGGAAGCGCTCGATTTAGTTCGAGACGGCGGACGCGTCGTCGTGTGCGGACATTACACCGACAACGGAAGCGTTGAGATCAATCCACACATTCAAATCAATCGCAAGCATGTGTCGCTGCGCGGATGCTGGGGATCGAAGTACGAGCACTTCCATCGCGCTGTAGAAATTGCGACACGATTCGGCAGAGACAAGCCGTGGCGCGAAATGGTCACGGCTACCTACCGCCTTGAAGACGCAAGTGCGGCCGCGAGCGCCGTCGCGCGTCGCACGGCGATCAAGGCCCTTATTAGTCCTACCGGTGCTTTGCGGAGCCTTGGAGGTTCGATATGATCGACGCAAAACGGGAATCGTTCGCTCAACTTGTCGCCGAAATCTCGGTTCGTGACCTCGATCGGTCACTCGCGCTCTACACTGCGCTCGGATTCAGCGTCGACCGGCGTACCGGTGGGTTTGCGGTTCTCATTTGGGACGATGCCATGGTTTTCCTGGACGAATACCCGAACCTTTCGGAGACCAGTGGAGCGCCACGCGCAAATCTTCGCGTTATTGTCGAAGATGTGGACGACATGTGGGCTACCGCCCGCAAGCTCGGCCTCGTGGTTAACAGAGAGATCGCGGACCGCAGTTACGGACTGAGAGACTTCACTGTGCTGGACTACGACGGCTTCGGGCTTCGTTTTGCAACGCCGCTTGAAAATGGAGAAGCGAAAACTGAATTCGATCTGTAAGAAGGGAATAAAATCCCCGCTGCCGCGGTCTAGATAAGCCTACGGTTGTTCTCGGGCTGTTCTTTCCTTCTTCTTACAGGAGTCGTTTCATGACCGTTCGTAGCTTTGCGCTGTTCGCTTTGACTTGCTTCTCCACTGCTTGCGGTGCGGGCGGCTATGGTTCCACGTCGCCGTCCCAAAACGTTACCAACACACCGCTGGTCGCAGATCAGGTCAATGCCACGGCGTCCCTTGCGTTCGATCCGCCAACGTTGACCACCAAGGTCGGACACGCGGTGACATTTGCATTCGGATCGGTGGGACACAACGTCTTCTTCGATGCCGCCACCGGGGCACCTGCAGATATCCCGGGCGTCAACGCGAGTACGTCGGTCACGCGCACCTTCGATACCGCCGGCACGTTCACATATGCCTGCCACATTCATCCCTCCATGCACGGCAAGGTGGTCGTACAATGAGAATTCACCTTGCGCTTTACGCCCTGCTCCTGACGAGCGTTGCAGGTGGTACCAACGTTTCTGATGCTGAAGCCGAAACGAAATCGCGCGAGCGCGCATCGTCCGTAAGCGTTCGTCTGTCGGAGTGGAAGCTCGAGCTATCGCAACTGACCGTTCCTACTGGCGAAGTCGAGTTTTCCGTCACGAATGGCGGGACAACGCTGCACGCGTTCGAGATCGAAGGACAGGGACTTGAAAAATATCTGGAGCCCATCAAGGTCGGCGCGACCAGCACGCTTCGACTAACGCTGCCGCCCGGTACTTACGAGGTGCATTGCCCCGTTGATAGCGGAGCGCACGAGAAAATGGGAATGATCGCGCACATCGAGGTCCTGGGTTCTGTAGATGTCGGCAGACTGGTCGCCGCAATGAAACAGGGCGGCTACGTGATTGTGCTCCGGCACGGCGCGACCAATCCCAACCAGGCGGACACCGATCCACTCCATCGGGACAACATCGCGTCGCAGCGTCTCCTGAGCGCACAAGGCCGAGAAGTCGCGACGCGCGTCGGAGATTCCTTTCGGACGCTTGGCATCCCGCTGGGAAAAGTTTATTCCAGCGAATTCAATCGGGCGACGGAAACCGCGAAGCTTGTAAGCGGGGAGAGTGTGACGACTACTCCGGATATCACGGAGGGAGGGCTTGTTGTCTCACCCGCAGAGAACGCGCGTCGCGCAAAGGCGCTAAAGCGAATGGCGAGCGCAACGCCAGACGGAGGCGTCAACACTCTGATCGTTACTCACAAGCCGAACATTCTCGACGCATTCGGCAAGGACTGGTTCGACAGCAAGGAGGGTGAAGCTTCAGTGTTCAAGCCCGACGGTTCGAACGGTCTCGTTTTAGTCGCACGCGTACAGCCGGCCGACTGGATCAAGGTTGCCGGCGGACACTGAGCTAACCCGCACTATCGAAAGTCGAACGGCGATGAAAGCCCTCATCGCCCCAATGGAATCACGGGCGTAAGCTTCAGCGTCGGAAGAATTGTGGAACGGCGCGGCCTCATCGCCGCAGCCTCAGACCGAAGCCCTTTGGATGACATCTCTATCTTGCGTTTGTGTTCGACCAACCGCAAGCCGTTTTGAAATTTTCGCATTTTTTTCAAAATGCGGTTAGACTGACGTATGAAAATTCCATCCCCGTCTGCGCCCCCCATCAAGTCCCCGCGACAAATCCGGGCTCTTGCATCGGCTGTCAGACAAGACATCGTCGATGCACTCGAATCAGCCGGACCTTGCACCATCCGCGAGCTTGCGGGCCTGCTGGGCCGCCGACCAGACGCACTCTACTATCACTTGCGAGTGCTGAGCGAGGTTGGATTGATTGCCCAGTTCGCCTCGGCACGCAACGGGGAAAACGGAGCCACAGTGGATGTGCTGTCGCGACCGTTGCACCTCAATTACAACCTCAGTGATCGATCCAATCGAGAGGGAATTTGTCGCGTAGTGGACGCGATGTCCCGCAGCGCGCAACGAAACTTCCGCCGCGCATTCCGGCCGGGAGATGCAAAAGTGAATGGCCCTACCCGTGATCTTTGGGCCGGACGGTGCCAGGGGTGGCTCTCGGAAGAGGACATGCGAGAGGTAAACCGGCTTTTGTCTCGCATTTTGTCCATTGTGCGCGCACGCCACACACCCACGCGACGAGCGGCGAAGAGGCGCGAGATCACGTTCATCCTGGCACCGTTGCCAACTCGACCGTCGATGAAACTGCTATGACCGGTTTCGTTGAGAGATCGAAGCGAGTGCTGTCGCTCGCGGCCGTTGTCATCGTGACGCTCCCTCCACAACTCAGTGAGGCTCAGAACTCGCACACCCTCGCCGAAGTGGAGGCACGACGGCTGTCGGAAGAGTACCTCGGCGCTTATCGGATTCGATATCCGGAAACTTCAGCCGACGCAGCCGTCGCCGAGTTGTTCGATAACTCTCGCGGTGCGTATGCTCGCTGGGCTCGAACCGAAACGGACTTCTTGTCCCGGCTCGTGCGGATCGCCGGACAAGTGAACGCGGCTTCGCCGGAAGCGGTGACTCTCGCTCTCCTGAGAGAGCGCCTGGAAGCGTCACACACGTTCGACGCGTGTCACCGCGAGCTATGGAATGTTAGTCCGGTTACGGGCTGGCTCTCGGAGTACCGGAGTTACGCCGCACAGCAACCGGCTGGCACGCCTGCTCAGCGCTCTGCGGCTCTTCAGCGCTGGCGACAACTCCCGACTTTCATCGACACGGAAATCGAGAACCTGCGCTTCGGACGACGTCACGGTTATTCCGCGCCGCAGATGCTCGTGAGTGCGACGATCGCGCAATTGGACCGCGTGCTGGCGGCGTCCACACGCGAATCTCCTTTTTTCGCTCCAGCCCTCCGCGACACGACCACTGAGTTTCGGAATGACTTCGAGACGCTCGTGCGGGACAAAATTACACCTGCCATAAAGCGCTACCGGAACTTCCTCGCTCAGGATTATCTGCCCGGCGCGAGAAAGACGGTCGGCGTTGGCGACAATCCCGGAGGCGCGAATTGCTTCCACGCTCTCGTTCGCCGCTACACTTCCCTGTCCCTGACAGCTTTCGAGTTGGACTCGATGGGACGAGACCTCCTCCGCCGGGGAATCGCGGAACGAGCGAAAACGCAACTCCAAAATGGCCGCCTCAGCAGTCCGCAGAATCTGCACTTGCAGTTAATTGCCGACAGCGCAAACAGATTTCGCTCAGTCCAGGAGGTAATGACATATGCGGACGATGCAATCCATCGGGCCTGGGCTGTCGCGCCGCAATGGTTTGGACGACTTCCGACGGAACCCCTTCCAACGATCGACTCTTTACCCGGCGCCGATGCTTCTGACCCGACAGCTCAGTACGTCCCGGCCTCTCTCGGCAATCCAGGGTCGAAAGTCCTTCTCAATCTTTCTGAATTGCTGAAGCCGGGCGCGAAGCTCTACCTGGAACGGGTAATGTTTCACGAGAGCGTTCCCGGCCATCACCTCCAAATCGCGTTGCAGCAAAGTTCAACCGTCAGCGCGCTCAATCGGGCGCTGTTTATCCCGGCGTTCGTGGAAGGCTGGGCAGTCTACGCGTCAAATCTCGCGGATGACATGGGTCTCTATACCTCCAGCGCGAGCAGGTTCCCGCTCGTCGAAGCGTTGGTAGATGACGGGCTTACCTTCATTGTTCAGAGCGGCTTGCACGCGCATGGTTGGTCGCGAGCGCAGGCGGTAGATACGATGACTGCCTACTCGAGCGATTCGCGCGCGGAGGTGGAACAACAAGTCGACTACTACATCGCCGCGCCCGGTCATGCATTTGCTTATCCGGTCGGCGCGCGCGCCATCGATCGACTGCGGCGTGACGCAACGTTACAACTCGGTTCACACTTCGACGTCCGGCGTTTCCACGACACCGTGCTTGAAAATGGACCGGTCCCTCTTACCACACTTCGCGCAATTATCGCGCGATGGATCAGCCTGGAACGAACCCAGTCGAAGTAGCGACCGCGAAAATCTCGCGTGAAGCGTTGGTATCCCTTAGGCTACAAGAATTTTCCGGAGCCCAAGCTCGAGTCGAAAGTCGTGCAGCGATCAATGCTCTCATTTCCCCAGAGGAATCACCGGCGTAAGCTTCAATGTCGGAAGAATTGCGGAGCAGCGCGGCCGCATCGCCGCAGCCTCTGACGGCATGTACGACAAGACGAGATTATCGGACGGCGCCTGACCGGCGGCGATCGCTTCGCAGAACGGCCTGACCCTCGCCTTCAACACGAAGTACTGCCTCGGCGTAAATCCACCTGCGGCCGCGCCAACCTCGTCGTATTGCAACTTGGTCAACGCAGTACCCTCACCGCGCCGCGCGACCTCGGCCGCGATTGCTGCTGAAAAGTGCGTGAGAGCATCGGGATTGATGTCGAGGACCGACATCGCATCTTCCGTGTTTCCGGAAAACGTTTCAGGCAACACTCTTGGCTTTGCCGGTGTGGCCGCGGCATGCGAGACACCGGTCTTCGCTTTGGTTTTTGCCGCGGGTGTTGCTGCTGGCTTTGCTCCGGGCTCCTTCATGGCTCTGTCCCAGATATCTCCGAGATCCTTGGGCTTCTTCGGCGAAGAAAGCACTCCCGTCTCGATAAGAACCTGCGCGCTTGCGGGCACAGCAAGTATAGAAGCGACGAACACGATTGCGGCCAGAAACTTTGGCATTGCACCCTCCGAACCCGTGTGACTAGATCGCAATGTTGTGTTCTTACTCGAGTAATCGCAAGGACATTGGCACCTGCACTCAAAGTCGCCGTTAGCGAGCAACCGGCGTCGGCGTCAGTCGGTTCGCTGTCGTCCCATCACCGAGCTCGCCCGCCTCGTTATCGCCCCAACAATACGCGGTCCCGCTGCTCGCCAGTCCGCAGGTGTGACCTGCACCGATCGCGGCAAGAACCTGGAATGTGAGCCCGCCGATCACCTGCGTCGGAGTGCCCCGTGCCGTTATGGTACCGTCGCCAAGACCGCCCATGGTGTTGTCTCCCCAGCAATACGCTGCCCCTCCGCTTGTGAGACCGCACGTGTGTTGCCATCCGAGTGCGAGGCTTGTAAGCGTTGGCCCGCCGACAACTGCCGTTGGCCTCAGCCTGCTCGTCGTAGTCCCGTCCCCAAGCTCGCCGAAGGCATTGTAGCCCCAGCAGCTCGTTGTCCCCGCGCTGGTCAATCCGCAGTTGTGACCGTAGCCGGCGCGTATCATCGTGAACGAGAGTCCGCCGATCACCGGCGTTGGCGTGAGGCGGTTTGTAATGGTCCCATCGCCAAGCTCGCCATTGGCGTTTTCGCCCCAGCAGTATGCCGTCCCTCCGCTCGTCAGGCCGCAGGTGTGAATTCCGCCGGGCACGATGCTCGTGAAAGTGAGCCCGCCGACCACCTGCGTTGGCGTGGATCGGTCTGTCGTGGTCCCGTCACCGAGCCTGCCGGACGCGTTGTATCCCCAACAGTACGCAACTCCACCGCTCGTGAGGCCGCAGGTGTGCTGATATTCGACGGACAGGCTCGTGAAAGTGACTCCGCCAGCCACCGCAGTTGGCTTCAGCCGACTCGTCCCCGAGGTTCCGTCGCCAAGCTCGCCGTAAAAGTTGTAACCCCAGCAGTAGGCCGACCCGCTGCTCGTCAGGCCGCAGGTGTACTGATAGCCGAGTGCCAGGCTCGTGAACGTGAGTCCGCCGGCCACCGCAGTCGGCGTGCCTCGTCTCGTTGTGGTTCCATCGCCGAGTTCACCTTCGGCGTTGGCGCCCCAGCAATAAGCCCTCCCGTCGCTGGTGAGGCCGCAGCTGTGGAAGGAACCGGCCGCGAGGATGGTAAAGTTTCCCGGATCGACTGCACCGAATGGACTGAATGACTTGACCTTTCCTCCAAGACCTCCGTGAGCGGCGTACAATGTGGAGGGTCGCAATAGTCCAATCGCTGCGTCGCGAATCGCGAGTAACACACCCTGCATCCGATGACGGTTGGCGCGCGGCGTGGACCCGCTCGCCGATACATTGGTGCAGCGGAGAAAATCGTTCACTCCAACGCGGTCGAGTAACTCGATGACTGCGCCTACGGTGTGCGCCAGGCGAAGGCGATCGTGCGGTTCCGGAGGATAAAACGCGCTCGACGGATCGGTTACCTGACACACACCAACGCGGGCGGAGTCTCCGAATTGCGCGACGTGGGGAGCGGTGGTGAAGTCGTAGTAGGGACCGTACTGCTTGAGGGTTGTTGGAAGCGGGCCGGCTCCGGGCGAGCTCGGCGCCGGCAGTCGTGTGATAGTCACCATTATCGTTTGACCGAAGGTCCCCGCAGGAATCTGAACACCGGCTGCGCCGCTGGGGGTCACCACTGTTCCCCCTGCCGGACCAACCGACTACGTTACTGCGTCATTCGCCGGCTGCGTCGGCTGCGTCGGGGTGGAGTTGCTCGAGCTGGAGCAGGTCGCGAGGATTGGCGCGAGCGCGATTGCGCAGATCGTGCGTGAGATGCACGAAGCACGAGATTCCCGCAGCCGGCGCGTTTTCATTGGCGCACAAGGTTGCCACGGAGAGCGATAGAGCGGTAGAGCGGTAGAGCGGTAGAGCGATAGAGCGATGCAGCGAAAGTGGTCAGTGGGTCAATCGGTCAATCGGTCAGCGATTCAGCCAGTATGAAACCTTCACGAGAAAAGTATTGGCCGGATGTAGATCGAAGAGATTGCCAACGTCACCTCTGAAAGTCTCGGTTCCCTCTCGTGGCAGGAATCCCTGACGCCCTGAGTTCCACACTGCGAATAGCGTTGATCCTGGTCTGTATTCCCAACGAAATACGACGTTCGACTGAAGCTGCTTGAAGTTGAATCCACCCGGATCGCTAGCCACGCTCGGATTGTCGAACGGAGCGTAACGATCGTCATAGTTGTCCGCTCTTGGATTTGACGAGAGCTGACGCACTCTGCTGTACGTGCCCTTCGAGACGAATGGTTGCAAATACGTTTGCAATGAAACGTCGGGCGAGAAAGTGTAGTTGAGTCGCGCCGTCACTGACGTCGTGTGTTGATCGAGGTGCGCGAAGGTGTAGTGCTGACCAGATGCATCGGTGAATCGACCGTAGAATTGGGCATCTGAAATGTTATGACTCCAATTCAATGAAAATGCCGAGCTGAATCGACCAAGCACCTTGTAGTCGATCTCCGGATTCAGATTCAACGACGAGCTCCTGCCTCCATCTCCCCGGAAATAGTTGAGCCACATAAAGGGTACGACTGCCTTGCGATCGTCGCCTACGATGCCCATCCACGGAGCGGCGTAATGATCCTGGCGAACAGCAGGCCCGCCGCGCGCTGCGCGATCATCGTACACAGTGCCGAGCTGGCCAAGCGTACCGCCTGCGTGAAAGCTCATGTTGTTCTTGAACGTGATGTGCGTGTTGGTATTGTACGCGCGCTCGAGCGGCAATCCATCCGTGGTCCAGTACTGCCACCAGTTGTTATTCAGCTGAAACCTGTTGTAGAACCAATGCTGCTTCCGATCGAAGAATCCTGCCCACGTGCTCCATGACACCTGATCCGCGCGGCGCAGAAATCCGAGATCATTGATTTCGAATCCAGGAGAGCGGCGCTGCAACGCACTCTGGAAGCTCAAGTGTTGTCCACCAATCTTGCCGAACTTCAGCTCCTCAGCGTCACCGGTCAGGACAGTGCGATTGGGATCGAGCGGAAGATCTGCATCAGGTCGCTGATAGTTGTGCACGCCATTTTTTTGAATGGCGAGGATGTCGGACGCACTTCCCTGCACTCGGCTCTGATCGAGTGAACCTGAGATTTCATAGTTGTTCTTGAACAACCGATGTCGAAAATCGACAGCGCCGGCGTACGCGCTCGAAGCAAGATACGGTGACGACCATTGATCGAGTCTCCGTTTTACGCCGGTGAACATTGCACCGATGGTGCTGTTTCCCTTTCGGAAATCCTGCGTCGCGCGCAGGAGAGCGAAGTTCGTCGCCGGATCGTACGTCGTATCGCCGGGACTTGCCTCTCTCTGCGTAACCGCATCCAGCAAGCCGACCGTCAAGCCACTCGGCGATCGGCCAATCATTTTTGCGGCGCCAATGATCGTTATCGGCTGCAGCGGAACTGTGTCACCGTAAATGCCGGCTAGCTCAGGTGTTCGTCCGATTCGACGACTATAGTAAAGACCTTCGCCGTTGCAATTGACTTCACTGCAGTTCACGTCGAAGCGAAACAGTCCGCGACCCGCTACGAAGAATGGTCGCCGCTCGTCGAAGAACGATTCATACGCGGAGAGATTCAGCACAGCTGGATCCGACTCGACTTGACCGAAGTCAGGATTGATAGTCGCGTCGAGAGTAACGTTCGGGGCGACGCGGTATTTAACATCGCCGCCGGCATCGACGCTCGAGCGTTGCTTGAATGCATTGCGGACGATATCCGTTGAATTCTTGGTGACGACATAGGGCATCGCCTCCAGCTTGCGAGGCGCTTCGAGATCGTCCAGCCCGTGAAGTGATCCGAACTGTGATACGAATCCGGGCTTCGATTGCCTGAGTAGCGGCCAGCTGTAGCGCTCCGTGTATCTGTAAAGGAACCGATCGATCGTGATGCCGAAAGTGTGCGTGCGATCTCTGCTGTACCGCATCTGCGAGAGAGGAATTCGGTATTCGGCAATCCAGCCGAGTGAGTCGATGCGGGTTGCGACATCCCACACGCCGTCCCAGGCGAAGTCCTCATTCCCATCGTCGTAAATCGTTGCGTCCATTTTCACGCCGGCGGCATTCACGCCGAACTCGTATCCGGTGCGGCGGTCGTGATATGAATCGATAAAAAGCCAGATCATGTCTGAAGACGTGAAGCTGTCGCGACGTTCGAGGAGCTTCATGATGCTATCAGGATGCGGATCGAACGCGCGCACGATGACGTAAAGGTTCGACGCATCGTAGGCGATTTTCGCTTCCGTCTTGAAGCGCGCTTCCTTCCCTTCATTCGGGCGCCACTCTTTGAACGCAGAAATTACGGGGGCGGTGCGCCACACTTCATCGTCATCGCGACCATCGATGATGGGCGCAACGTCAGTGCGAATCGCGGTCGCGCTGGTGTCGGTCGGAGGAGGGACCGTGCGCGGAGTGGAGCCGTGCCCATCTGCGCGCGCTGGAGTCAGTTGCGTCGCCTGAAGGCTCAAGGCGAGTCCGATGAGTGCTGAAGCGATCATGATCTGTGTGTCCGGAAGGAGGATTTCGGGAAGCGCTCCTTTCCCTTCGATACCCTATGTTCAAAAAGGGTTCAAAGTTTCAGCAGGACTTACGGATTTTTTTGAGACCGATTGCGAGCTTTCTCGATCTCGGCAAGAGCCGTTTCGGCCTCGGCCATTTGCGGATCGAGTCTTTTCGCCGCGCGAACCTCGGCTTCGGCCGCGTCGAGTTGCCCGCGCTGCAAGAAAAACATGCCGAGCACGAGGCGAGCGATCGGTTGATCGCCGTTGTAGCGTTGACTCGCCACGAACTCCACGGCAGCTGCGTCAAATGCGCGCCGCTCGCGCTCGCTCCGCAATGAATCGACAACCGGCGCGAGCACCCACGCGGCTCCCTGGCGCACAGCACGAGTAGTGTCGAACAGCATCGGCACGGCGAGCTCCAGTCGCTCGGCGGTGCCGAAGCTTTCTGCGATCTGCAATGCTGCAAGCCGAACCAACGGTTGATTATCGTGTGCTCGCACGCGAGCTGCGTGGAGCGCGCTGGAGTCGCGGTGCGCAACGAGTCGTCCAAGTGCGGACGCGCGCACGAACCATGGCTCTGTCGAGTCGCCCGCTATTCGCGCGAGCAACGTGGTAGCGCTCGAGTCATGGTGATCGTCAGCTGCGAACGCGTCCGCAAATCGCTGAAACCCCGCCATCGGAGTTGAATACCAGGAACGTATCTGCGCGGCGGCCCAGCGCGGATCACGATCTGCGTGGCACGAGTTGCATGCGTTCGGAACGCCGATGGCTACGCTCAAATCCGGGCGCGGAATACGAATGCTGTGATCGTGGCGCCGATCGATCTCCATATATGTAGTCGCAGGCATGTGGCACGACATGCACGCACTCCCGGGTTTGTTTGCAACGTGATGATGGTGTGCAGTCGTGTCGTACTTCACTGCAGCGTGGCACTGCAGACAGAGCTGATTACCGGGCGCGCGTAATTTTGCGGTGTGTGGATCATGACAGTCGGAGCACGTGACGCCGGCTGCGTACATCCTGCTTTGCAAAAACGAGCCGTAGTCGTAGACCTCGTCCTTCTGTTGCCCGTCGGGATAATACATGTCCGCGATGATCACCGGGATGTAATGGTCGAGCAGTCGCGCACCGGCTGTGTAGCCGTCAGCAAAGTGCACGCGCCGCGCGTGACACTGAGCACACACATCGATCTCGTGATCGGTGCGACGCGGCACGCTGCGATTGATGATTCCCGAGTTCGCATCAACGGCCCAATAGACTCCGTGCCGTTCCGTGAGCCGGGCTTTGAGTCCATCGTCATTCCAAAAGATCTTTCGCAGCAAGGCTGGGTAACGCCCCCAACTCGCGTGTCTCGATCCGGGACCGTGACATGCTTCGCATGCAACGTTCAGCTCGGCGAACGAAGTGTGGAATTCATCCGCGCGCGTGTCGTAGTTTTTTCTAACCGCAGTCGAATGACAGTCGGCGCACATGTAGTTCCAGTTGTAGCCGCGGCCCGTCCAATGGAGCGGACTTCCCGGTGCCGAACCATGACCGGAAGTGAGTGAAAACCAACGTTGGCCGCCCTGCTCTCGAGGGCGCGCGTCCCATGCGACGGTCAGCGCCTGCGCGCGTCCACGACTGAGTTCGACGATGTACTGCTGGAGCGGATAAATGCCGAACGTCCAGCGTATCGGATAATCGCGCATCGCACCGTCTTCGCCTTCGGTGTTCACGAAGTAGCGATTGTTGCGACGGAAGAAGGTCGACGTTACGCCATCACTGGTGAAGCGCGTGCTATCGAATCGACCGAGTGCTGTCCCCGGTTTGGCGACCTGCATTGCAACGGCGTGCTGCGACAATTTCCACGATGCGGCTTCAGCGGCGTGACACGATGCGCACGCATCAGCGCCGACGAACTCGGCGCGCGGAGGTTCACGTAATTGCGGCGGAGTCCGTAGGATCCGACTGATCGCGAATGCAAGAATTGCAACCGCCGCGAGGACGCCCACCATCGCGACGGCAAAGTCGCGCCGCATCCGCACCGACTATTCGCCTGTGCAGAGGGACTGCGTCACATCGCGAATGTTCTTATGTAGGCTGCAACCGCCTTCATCTGCTCGGGCGACAGTTTGTCCTTGAACGATTTCATGTCCTCGTTTTTTCCCTTCGTCAGCACGGTCACAATCGAATCCTGCGAGTGCTTGACGAAAAACGCAGCATCGAATGTCGGGATTTTAGAGTACTTCGCCTTCATCGTCTTCGGCGGAACGCCACGGACTCCGTGACATTTCCGGCAGAATTCTTCGTACGGCTCCTTGCCTTGTGACTCGTCGCCAGTAGTGGCAGTTGCACCGCCACTGACGGGAGCAGCCGGGGGAGCGCTCACGGGAGGACTGGCCTCAGGCTTAGTCGGCGCCGGTACGACCGGCGGGGCAGCAACCGCGCCTGTCTTCGTGGCACTCGGTGGTGCGGGCGAAACGCTCGACGGTGTCACGCTCGGTTTAGTGGTCGACTTCGCGGGAGCCGTCGTCGCTGGACGATTGGCAGGCGAGGCTGCAACCGGAACAGCCGGTGTCGTCGGCGCCGTTGCAACAGTCTTTGCACCCGAGGAATCGGGTGGCTTCGCCGAGATCGAATCGCCTGTCGTCTGACTCTTTGCAGTGACGGTGGACGTGTCTCTCGAAGTCTGATCCGCCTTCGCGCAGGCGAACGTAACAATTGCTGCGGTCATTGGCAGAAGCATCGTTGCTCTCATGGGTCACGTCCTGAGTGAGGGATGAAGGCTGATCTCAATTTTGGCATTTGGCGCGCTGGAGTTCCAGCTTCCCCTCAAAGGCGAACAAGGAGTATCGCACAACGCCGCTTCGTGGACTGTGGCAGCACGCGCCTTACTTTCACGACGGAAGTGCGGCTACTCTCGAGGATGTTATAGCTCACTACAATTCGGTCCGGCACCTGGGCCTGATTGGAGAACAGCAGCGAGACCTTGTTCAGTACCTGAAGTCGCTCTAGAGGTAGAGCGGCGGCCGTCGGTTCATCCCTTGATAGCTGTAATTCACGGCGCGGAAATGCGTAACAGACAGTTCGCCGACGCCGCTATTTAGGAACAGCCGCTACTTAGCGCTGGAAATGATCAGCGTGCCTTTCATTCCGATCATTTCATGAGGGTCACACACGAAGGTGTAGGTGCCGTCTGTAAACCGTGCGTCTATGATTAGGTCGTAAGTCATGCCTTTCGCAGTGAGGTAGGGCCCAGTAATTGCGGACCCGAGTTTGGAACCGGCCGCCTCCTTTGTGAAGCGCACGTCGTGCATGACGTCTACCGCATTCAGGAAGCGCACTGTATCGCCACGTTGCGCAACAGTCGTTGCTGGCTCGAAGGCATAGGGCATTGGTCCACCCTTTTCAACGAGCTTGATGACGACCATGTGCGGGTGAGTGGACACCGCTGTCTGGCCGTTCGCGCTGGCGGACAGCGCGATCAGCGCGGCTATCGGTGCGGTCACAAGGATCTTCATGCGGAACATGGCTTTCTCCAGAAAGGTTCTGATCAATCGACTATAGGAAGGGATACGTCTTAGCTAACGGAGTGTGCGTCAGGAACTGCCTGAACTTGGGCGGGGGAACTCCGCACACGATGTAGTCCGGTCTGCTTACATCTATTGAACGGCTGTGCCGCAAGACTATTAGCGCGGGCGTGAACGCGTCCGGTGAACCAGGCCCTTATTCCTCACAGGCGGAAACTCAAATGGGCAACCAACGGGTACGCTTCAGTTTCAGTGTCAGCGTGATATTGGCATTTCTCGGACTCGGCTTCGGCACCGGCACTGCGCGCGCACTCACTCCACGCGCAACTTCACAACACCGGCTGGCAACCGCGGTCGGACTACCCGATGCCGTCGAGCGCCAAGACCTCGGCGTTCGCGCTGGCCACGCCGTCGTTCCTGCTTCTCTCTATGCTGCGCTCGCGAGGTTTTACGTTCCGAGTTTTTCCCGCCAAACCAAACTCGCTTGCAGCGCCTGTCACTACCAGTTTCCGCAACTCACTCCATTCGGACGGATGTTCAAGCTCAATGGTTACACACTCACTGGGCTGTCAACGATTGGCCAGCCGGGCGACAGCGCCGCTGGATTAGAATCACTAAAGCTGAGTCCGATTCCTCCGGTTGCCGCGATGGTTGTTACGGGGTTTACGCAGACTTCGAAGGCTCAACCCGGAACCCAGAATGCGACTGTGAGCTTTCCACAAGAGTTGAGTCTTTTCGTCGCCGGACAACTCACTAACCATGTCGGTATGTTCACGCAGTTCACATACGCTGCGGCTGATGGTTCGATCGGTATTGACAACGTCGACTTGCGTTGGGCGAGACATGTGTCGATGTCAGAAAAAGACATGCTGATCGGGCTCACCTTCCACAATAATCCGACGGTGCAGGATGTGTGGAACACAGTGCCTGCGTGGGGCTTCCCATTCATGGGCTCCGAGGCGGCTCCAACTCCGGGCGCGGCGACGCTTATCGACGGCGGCCTCGGGCAGCAGGTCGCAGGACTCGGCGCGTATTCGTTGTTCGACAACACACTGTACACCGAGCTCACTGCCTACAGATCAGCGCCGCAGGGCACAGAGGAGCCACTGGGTGAGAGCGCGACGAACGTAACAAAGGGTGTCATCCCATATTGGCGGGTGGCGCTGCAGCACGCGTGGCCGTCGACGTACGGGATGATCGGAACGTACGGATTCGCCGCGCGATTGTATCCGGAGGGTGTGACTGGTCCCACCAATAACTACACCGATGCCGCCGTCGACGCGCAACTCGAGCACAAATCTTCCTTCGGCATGTGGATTGGTCGAGCCGCATACATTCACGAGAGTAAAACTCTTTCTGCGTTTGCTGAGGCCGATCCCGTCGAAGCTGAGAATCTGCACGAGACGCTCTCTACACTTCGAGCCAACCTCACATTCGAGCCGAGTTTCCGATACGCGCTGAGCGCTGGATATTTCCAGACTACCGGCACGAGCGACAATGTGCTGTTTGCTCCGGCACCTGTGACCGGTAGTCGCACGGGTAGTCCGGACTCGAGGGGTGCAATCGGAGAATTCGTAGTCAATCCGTGGCAGAATATGCGATTCGGACTTCAGTATGTTGCATATAATCGGTTCAACGGCGCATCGAGCAATTACGACGCGGCCGGCCGCAAGGCGTCGGACAACAATACGTTGTTCCTCTTCATGTGGTTGGCGTATTGACAGCGTGTCCGACTCTCCGCCGAGTGACGGAAACGCATCAACGATTTCCCGACGCGAGGAGTCGAGATGAATGACGCGGGCTATCGATTAGCCAGATGGGGGATGCTCCCACTGCGGATTGCAGTGGGACTCGTGTTCCTGATGCATGGCGGGCAGAAGTTCTTTGTCTTCGGCGTCGCCGGGACCACAGACATCATGGGGAAGCTCGGGCTTCCACTGCCAGCGGTATGCGCGGCGGTCGTCATCACTGTGGAATTGCTCGGAGGACTGGCAATCCTGCTTGGAGTGTTCACCCGACTCGCTGGCGCCTTGCTCGCGTTTGAGATGGTGGTCGCGATAATCGTTGCGCGTTTGCATGGCGGCTTCTTTGCGCCGTACGGTTACGAATTTGAGCTCACGCTTCTTGCCGCGTGTCTTACATTCGCATCGACTGGCCCCGGTCGAGTATCGCTGGAAGCGATATGGCGCCGCTCTTCGGCGGTTTGACGCCAGCGAATTTGATCCGCGACGCTTACGAACAGCGATGAGAACGCTCTCGCTCATGGTGGCGACGTTGATGTTTGCTGGTACCGCAGCACTCGCGTTGCAACAACCGTCCAAGGCGGCGCCGGATACGAGCGCGATCACGCCGGCGATGGTGGAGCTGGGCAGGGCGATCTTTCACGGCCAGGGGACATGTCACGTGTGTCACGGAGAAAAGCTGGAGGGAGGCCAGATCGCTCCGACTTTGAAGAAGCACGCGTGGAGAGATGCGAAGAACGGCGAATTCGCTGCGATCTATTACGTGGCGACGCATGGCGTGTCATCCACCCTGATGGTCCCATATCCCGGCGGAATTTCGGCCGCGCAAGCGATGGCTGTGGCGTCCTACGTCTGGTCGGTCGGCCAGGGTAAAGTAAAACCGTGAAGAACTTGCGACTGACTGCCGGCTGCGCCGGGTTGAGCGAGCACAATTACTTACACGGAAGACTTGTGCAATCGATTGTTTTGGAAATGCTCGAGGCTGTGCCGGAAGGCATAGTCGTAAGTGTCACGATGTACGCGCCGTGACCGGCATAAGTATGCGGATGGATGGCCACACCGCCGACACCGCCGTCGCCGAAGTTCCATCGATACGACGTCGCACCGATCGAGCTCGTGCCGTCGAAGTTGCACGAGAAGCCGGTGCAGCTGTAAACGAACTGTGCGATTGATCCGCTCGGCGGCGGCGGTGGTGGCGGCGGCGGCGGCGGTGGCGGCGGTGGAGCGGTCCCAACGATCACCGTCTTCGATGTCGATGAGAGCGTTCCCGATGGAAGAGTCGTGAGAGTGACGAGGTAGCTTCCGGAACTCGCGTAAGTGTGCGGGTGAATCGCAACACCGCCGGTCCCTCCGTCACCAAAATTCCAGCTGTACGCCGTCGCACCAGTCGAGCTCGAACCGTCAAAGTTGCAAGACAGGTTCGTGCAGCTATAAGTGTACGCGGCGACAGACCCGCTCGGTGGCGGTGGCGGTGGCGGTGGCGGTGGTGGCG
>JBGQKT010000041.1:0-19572 GCA_041499635.1 Gemmatimonadaceae bacterium | reverse complement strand
GAGGGCCAAGCGTAGCTTCCGCGCCAGGCGGAAGCTGGGATACAACATCCTGCATTCGCTGCTGGACCAGGGCACGAGCGAAATACAAATCGACATCGTCGTCAAAAGTCACTGTGACGACGGAGAGTCCTACCTTCGAGATGGACCGAACGCTCTGTGTGCGCGGCAGCCCGAGCATAGCCACTTCCATTGGATAGGTGATCTGCTGCTCAGTTTCCACAGGCGACAGGCCGGACACAGTGGTCAGCACAAGCACCGCGTTCGGAGTCAGGTCGGGGAACGCGTCCGTCGTCAGCGTCTCGAATGCCCACAAGCCCCCTGCTGCCAGCACGACTGTCGCGCCGATGACGGCGATCCGGTTTTTGATCGCGCCACCGATGATCCAGTTGATGAGATTTCCCATAATGTCTCAGCCCTCTTCCTTCGGCATGGTCGCCTTCTGGAAGTCGGCCTTCACCGCGAAAGCGCCGGCAATGACGATCACATCGCCTGCAGCAAGGCCACTCGTCACTGCGATGCGACCGCCGGAGCGGGATCCCACTTCGACTTCCCGTCGCTCGATAAGCACGCCGCCTTTACCGTCCGGTCGAGCGAGGAAGACGTTCGGCTTTCCATCGAGAAGCTGGACGGCGTCTTCGGGAACGAGCACCGCGGGGACCCTGCTGGCCCCCTCGACTACGACACTCGCCAGCATCTCGGGCTTCAGCCGAACACCCATGTTCGTAATGATTCCGCGGACGGCGAGAGTCCGCGTTTCTGGATCGAGCCCGGCGCCGACCGCGTCAATCCTCGCGGTAAACGTATCGACCGGATAGGCCGGCACCGTAAAGCGAACGCTTCCCCCCGAACGAAACAACAATGCAAATTGTTCCGGCGGGTTCATTGCCAGCCAGAGACTCGACGGCTCTGTTATAACGACTAGAGGAGCTCCGGCATCTACGACGGCTCCCGGGAGCGCGGTGCGCGCCAGGACCACGCCACTCATCGTCGAGCGGATCACGAATTCGCCGGGCGACGCGTTCCCGGCTCCAAGCTGATTCGCCGTGGTCGTCGCACGTGCGAGTTCAGACCTGGCTTGTGCGAGAGATGCATGCGTCTCCTCATCATCGACGATCGAACGCTCGTAGTCCTGTTGCGGGATTGCTTTCAGAGCAAGAAGTCGCTCCGCGCGCGCTCGAGCCGCATCGGCGTATTTTGCGCGTGCCGTCCAGGATGTCAGCTCGGCGGCGGCTTTCTTGACGTCGGCCTGTGCGGCGCCTGCTTCCGGACTCTGAAGAACAACTAATACCTGGCCGCGCGACACTCGCTGGCCGGGTTGAACTCGCACATACACGACACGCCCGCGTCCCGGTGCGCCCAGCCGTACGGTGCGATCCTCGTTCGGAATCACCTCGCCCGGAATGGTCGCGCGACTCGCGGTTGTTCCCATGGTAACCGGGGCCCATCGGACGCCACCATGCTGGACCTGAGCGGCAGTGAAGGTGAGCCGGGTCCCGAGCGCACCGGGCGCCGAAGTATTCTCGACGGACTCGGTCTTCGCCGCGTCTGGTTGCGAACCGGTTTCCGGTGTGCCGTTCTTGGCTGCGTCGCGTTTACCACATGCGGTCACAAATAGCGCTGCACCAGCGATGATCAGGGTGATTCGGTACAACGATCTCATCACCGGAACGAGAAGAGTCGTCATGTTTGGTGGCGTCAGGGGAAGCGGAGAAATCGGCATCGGCATTAGTGGTTCGGCGTGACCGGTGTAGTCAACGCGGGCAGAGTGGTGAGGAGCTCGCCGCCCTCGGCGAACACGAGCGCAGCGACACCTTGATGTTGCGCGTAGAGAAGGCGGTAATAGCTCAGACGAGCCTCGCCCCACGCGCGCGCGGCGTCGATGACTTGGAAAAGCGGAATCGCGCCCTCGCGAAACGCGCCGAGCGCAATGCGCCGGGCATCGTCTGCGCGCGCGAGAAACCCCGAAGTGTCACTTGCCATCGCTGTCGCGCGTTCAGTAAGTAGTCGGGCCGCCTCGTATGCACCGCTGACCTCGGCGCTAACCGACCGCTCCTGAGCCGCCAACTCGTAAGCAGCGGCGTCCCGTTCAGCTGACGCGCGCGCGATCTCACCGCGGTTAGGATCGAACAGGGGAATCGGAAGATTGAAACCAGCGATTATAGATGTCGCGCCCGCTATTTGTTTCGTGCCGAACGTGGCTCCGAGTTGTCTAAATATCATTGAGTATTCTGAGGAAACGCCCGCGCTCGCTGCCGCCACGCGCTCCCGCGCCGCACGCACTTCCGCCCGGCCCGTGAGAGCCTGCGACTGGAGCGTCGCTCCACCGGTGACTCCGAGCATTGACGGCGGCGAAGCAGGTGAAGCGACGCCTTGAGGAAGCATGAGCGGGCGTTCATCGGCGGCGATGCTGAGTAGCCCCGCGGTCGCAGGGGCAACCCCTACGAACGTTGAAAGTTCGGCTCTGGCTTGAGCGAGTACGGCATCCTCGATAGTCGCGTCGGCCGCGGCGCGATCCCGCTCGAGTTGCGACCGGATCAAGTCCGCCTCGGCGGCGACACCCTGCTGGGCCCGCGATCGATTGTAGGCGACGAGGCTGTCGAGCCACACCAGGAGATCGCGCGCAGTGGCGACACCAACCTGTGCAAGTGCGGTGCGATAGAATGCCCGCGTCGCATCGAGTTCGGCACGCCGCCGCGAGGCAACAACGTCCTCGGTCGCCGCGCGGACTTTCGCGTCTGCGCGTTGCACACGCGAGCCGCGCTGATAAAGCGGCTCGAGCGGAAGCGTTACCGTAGTCGTCCGTTCGCGGTCGATTCCGGGTATCGAAGCACTTCCGGTTGATGGCCTGTCGTCCTGATACGAAACGATAGGGTTGCCAAAGGCACCAGCCGTAACGCGACTCCCGCGTGCTGCTCGAAGCTGCGCCTGCGCGGCCAGCACGAGGGGATATCGAGCTGCGACGGAGTCGAGAACGGCGTGAAGGGTGAGCGGTGGCGGTTGCGGCGATTGAGATTGCGCCGAAATCGCCGTTGCGACTAGCGCGAGGGTCAGAGCGATGGTGTAGGGCCGCACATAGTGGTGCCGCGCATCGCCCAGAGCGGAATCGCAAATGATCTGTCCTTGTGAGTGATTCATACTCCGATCGGTAAGCGAAAGGTTTTGTCTGCGGGCGCATGCGACTGAGCTAGGTCGGCCACGAATAGCGATGCGCATCGCAAGAGCGTAGTCGAAAGCCGCAGGCGGGATGTTCAATTCGGCAAGTCCCCTCGCCCGCCTTCGCATCTATTTTACGGTGCATAAAATTACTTCATTGCACTAACAGCGCCAAGACGGTATGGGTCTGAATTCCCTATTTTTACAACTAGGGCACCACTCCGGTGGCCGTCGCCACGCAACTCGCCTAACAGAGGGAAAGGCAGTGATCCTTCAGCCGATTGATTTCATCGTTTACGCCTGGCTTGTGGTCGCCGCGCTGTCGGCAGCGTATGTCGCTTACGATCAATTTCGAGATAATCCCGAAGCGCCGGTGATGAAGTGGGGTTTCGTCCTGGTGACTCTCTACATGGGACCGATCGGGCTCCTGCTATATGTGATGGCTGACAAGGAGCCGACGCCGGGCACTCACGAACAATTCGTTCAGCCGCTGTGGAAGCAGGGCGTCGGATCAACCGTCCACTGTGTTGCCGGCGATGCAACTGGAATCATTCTCGCGGCTGCGGTGACGGCGCTGCTCGGACTGCCGATGTGGATAGATGTGATCGTCGAGTACGTCTCTGGCTTCATGCTCGGACTGCTCGTGTTTCAATCGCTGTTCATGCGCAGCGTGATGGGCGGGACTTACACCGAGAACGTGAGGCGGACGTTCCTCCCGGAGCTGCTTTCGATGAATACGATGATGGCCGGCATGGCGCCCGTCATGATCTTTCTGATGATGGGGCGAGACATGCGGGCGATGTGGCCCGGCGAGCCGCTGTTCTGGTTCGTGATGTCGCTCGGCGTGACGGTCGGATTCGCTATTGCTTACCCCATCAACGTCTGGCTGGTGGCCAAGAAGATGAAGCACGGTCTGATGACCGTCCGCAATGAGAAGGCGAAAGTCCGGGCGAAAGGCGGTGCGGCACAGAAGAAGAGCGCCGCGAAAAAAACCATGGCCGGGATGAAACACTCCGGTCACGCCGCATCTCAGTCGGAACATGCGGCGATGGGCTCAATGAAAATGGACGACGAAACCGACGAAATGGGAGTGACCCGCGTTCAACTCGTGGCGCTTACCGGCTTCACGCTTTTGATGCTGTGCGCTGGAATGTTCGGCCCGGCGGCCTTCGTGAATCTTCGACTCAGCGCCGAGCAGGTGCGGAGCGCAATAATGCCGCCGGGAATGATCACCACACCGGAGACGCCCGCCGACGCGATGCGCGACATGGCGGCAGCCGATCCGCGACAGGTCTCGTTCACAGCGCCGCAAGCCGCCCGCGGTGATCGCCGTCTCACGCCGCGTCTCGAGAACGGTGTCAAAGTATTCGACCTCGATGCGTCAGTCATCCGGTGGAACATTCTCCCGAACATTCAGGTCACTGCGTATGCGATCAACAGACAAGTGCCGGGTCCGCGACTCGAACTTACGGAAGGAGATCACGTCCGCATCAATTTCACGAACCACCTGCCGGAGCCTGCGACGATGCATTGGCACGGTCTCGTCGTGCCGAATCGAATGGATGGTCCCGCATATATAACCCAGGACCCAGTGCCGCCGGGCGGACACTATGTCTACGACTACATCGTTCAGCAATCGGGCACGTACTTCTATCATTCACACAGTCGACCCGATCGCCAGCAGGCGCTGGGTCTTTACGGCGCGTTGATAATCCATCCGAAAGATCCATCGAGTGAGCCGAAGGCCAATTACGACTATGTGGTTCAGCTTCAGGAATGGTTGAACCGGGACGGCCTCACTTATCCGGCAATGATAATGGAAGGGGGGCTGCCCAATTATTTCACTATCAATGGCAAAGCTTTCCCGGCGACCGATACCATCCATATGCGCGTTGGCGAGTCGATCAAATTCCGCATCATCGGGACGAACAACAACTTCATTCATCCGATGCATATGCATGGCGGTCCCTTTACCGTAATCGCGCGGGATGGTATTCCCCTTGGATCAGCACAATTTCAAGCTGATGTTCTGAACGTGGGACCTGGACAGCGGTATGATGTGATCTGGCCCGCGCGGGAGCCGGGGAAATGGATTTTCCATTGCCACATCCCGCATCACACCCTAAACAACAACGTCGAGGTGCGGGGAGCGGGCGGGCTTACCATGATTGTCGACGTCAGCAGGTGATGGCCAAGAGCCCTAGTTTCTGCGCGATGCGATTCTCGTTGAAGCGTAGAGTTTTCTCGATTCTTTCGGGCGCGTGGCTTGTTCTTCTACTCGCCGAGCCACGAGCGCTACAAGTGTGCGCTGTCCACGCGGACGGAATGAGTCACGCCGCTGGCGCGCACGACGGCGGTCGCGCTGCGCGGATGCCGTCTCACGAAAAGGCTCCCGGCCACGACCATTCCTCGAAATGCAGCTGCCTCGGCGCTTCGAGTTATACAAACGCGATTGCTATCCCTTCTGTCGAAGAAACTGTCTTCGCTGATGCACCGGTCGCGACCGCGACTCAGCTGCCCACAACGGCTGACGTTCCGCCACCTTCGTCCACACCCTTTTTCCTCCCGTATCCGAACGGCCCTCCCGTAGTCATCGCGTCCTAGTCGTTTCGCGATCAACACAACACAAAACTCAGATTCAATCCCCGGGAGGGATCAATGTCGGCTTTCCATCATCGGCACCGTCGATGGTGCGATGCAGTCGGGCTCGTCGCAACGTTCGCAATTTGCGCGACTGTTCCATTCACAGCGACGGCGCAGGAGCATGAGCACGAACATGATCATGGCGATCACGAAGGACAGCTTCACTTCGCTCATCCCATCTTTACCGAATCACCGAGTCCCGATACCATGAAGTATCATGTCGGACGCGTCCACCATCTGGTGCTTGGTCTTGGCGGGCGTGTTCCGATAACTCACGAAAGAGACTCGGAGCACGAAGTTCTGTTGTCCGCCCTCTGGCATTTCTAGATACGCTTCCGTCGGCTTGCGGTTCGGTAATCCACGGCGCAGAATCTTCGAGTCACTCTATCAGAGGTTTCGTTTAATGCGTTACGCGCTTCTTTCTGTTTCCGTCCTTGCGCTGGCGGCATGCGTCGATCCGAATCGTCCAACCTCAGTCGCGACCGATAGCAGTGGCGGTCGGTTCGTCTTCACTCAAAACAGCGTCGATACGATCGGGCTGCCCGATCTCATCGTCGACGGCAAATCAACTCAGAACAACTGGCTGGTTCGTGTCGAAGATCTGCCGGCGAATTTCTGCAGCGTCGAGGAAGGCGGCGTTACTCCGGGAACTCACACAGTTTTGAGATTTACCGTGACGACGCCAAACATCGGCAACGCGGACGTCTTTATTGGAAGCCCGCTGAAGCACATGGATCCCAATGGTGATGGCAGCTTCGCCGATCAAGACGGCTTGTTCGAATTCGCAACGTGTCACCAGCATTTCCATTTCAAACACTATGCGACGTACCGGCTGATCGACTCGAATGGAAAGGAATGGAAAGCTGCCAAGCGCGGGTTCTGCATGCTCGACACTGATCCGTTCAACACCAACAACGGTGACGGAAGATGGAGTTACAGAAGCTGCGGTAACCTGACCGTCGATGGATTCCAGGGAATCAGCAACGGATGGTCAGACACTTACGTGTGGAAACTCGGCGGCCAATACTTCGTACTTGACGGTGGCGATGGGCAACCAGTGGTACCGCCCGGAGTGTACACAATACAAGTCGAGGTCAATCCAGCATACGCTCCCGACAACAACGGCAATTGCCCGCGTGTGAAAGACGCGTTAACAGGATTGTGCCACCAGTTCGCGGAGAGCAACTACGCTAACAACATCGGCTCCGCGACGGTGATCATTCCCGATCATCCGGGCCGAAGTGGGTACGGACCTCTCAAGAACAGCCCGACGCTGACTGCATCGGACGACATCGACCACAAAGGTCAGTAGCCCTGCCAGCAAGAAAAAGGCTCCCGGAATTCCGGGAGCTTAAGACAGAATAATCAACTAAAGATCGGGTTCTCTCGAGAGCACGATTTGAATTGGGGCGATGTGGTCGTAACCACGGGAGGCGTGGTGTCGCGAGGTTCGGTTGCGCCGTCGCAACCGGCGAGCACCATCGCCGCGACGAGAATTCGGGCGCAGGTTCCTTTCGCGGCAAAGTATTTAACTTCCATCATCGCCATTCGCAGGTAATCTGTGGACGCGAATGAAGCTGCCGCTACCTTTAATTAGTCGTCGATTACACACCAAACCCAATATCGGTCATGGACAAACGCAAGCTGGCCGCACTCGCGAAGAAAAACGCCGCGAAGTCGGGCACAACCTCGAAGATTCCGAAGGGATTCGGCAAGAAGTATTCGTCCAACCTTGCTGACGATCCGGTAGACGAAGAGACCATCAAGGAGCGCGACAGAGCGCAGCGGTTCTTCACGGAGATGCGGAAGCGCGAGTTCTGAGCTTCAAGGATTATTTCTCAGAGCGGGCCGCTCTCTATGCGACATACCGGCCCGAATATCCGAAGGCGCTGTTTGATTTCGTTGCGGGCCTGCCGCGCTCGCACCGAGTCGCACTCGACTCCTGCACCGGAAACGGACAGGCGGCACGCGGTCTTTCCGAGTACTTCGATCGCGTTGTTGCGACGGATGCGAGCGCGCAGCAGATAGCTCGAGCCGAGCCCGCCCCTAACATCGAATATCGAGTTGCGCCCGCGGAGTCGAGCGGGCTGCCTGACAAATCAGTCGATTTGGTCACGGTTGCGCAGGCCCTTCACTGGCTCGACGCCGATGCGTTTTTTCGCGAAGCGAAGCGCGTCATCGGTCCCGGCGGAGCGATTGCCGTTTGGGGATATGGCGATCCGGTTCTCGATACGCCCGAGCTTCAGCAAATCCTTCATCAGTTCAATCGTGGAACGATCGAAAGCTACTGGCACCCCGAGCGTCAGCTCGTACTCGACGGGTACTCGACGATTCCATTTCCATTCGATGAAATCGAAGCGCCGACGTTCACGCTGTCACGCGAGCTCACGCTGCCCGAGCTGATTGGTTATGTGATGACTTGGTCAGCGACAGGGCGATATGTCGCAGCAAACGGAACGGGCGCTGTTGAACAACTCGAAACGGATCTTGCCAGACATTGGGGCGATCCGTCGGAGCCGCGACGCGTAAACGCGCCACTGCATCTCCGCGCCGGGCATCCTTTTTCCTAAGCGGACCCGTCAGTCGCACTGGTTGAAGTCGAAGTCTCCTGGCGCCATGCGACGTAAGAGTAGACGAGAAGCAAAACTGCCGCCGAAGCGCACACGGTGATCATCACGCCAAACGCCCAGTGTGGCGCGATCACAGCGGTCAACACAATTAACGCACCCCCGGCAACGAAGAAGTAACCTCCGACCCGATGCGTTCTCTCCCACACGCGGTCATTCGATAACGTCCATGGCGTGCGAATTCCTATAAACCAATTTGGTCTTGCACGTGGGAGGAGATTGCCGAGCCCCAAAAGCAGCAAACCGATTCCCGCCGGCGCGAGACGATCCATCTCCACGGGCTGGCCAAGGGCCGCCGCCAACATTACGATCTGCAGCGCGAAGATGAAGAGCATGATCATGGTGATAATGGCCTCGAACGCGCCGCTGAATTTGGCGTAGTTCGCTCCACGCGGATCGATGCTCGGAAGCCACTTGACCATTCCCCACATCAGAATGAGAAGTCCGGTCGGGAACCAGGCGCCCCACGCTCGGCTACTGTAGCCGTCGACTTGACCCGAAAGATTCCAATGTGTCGGAACCGTGGCGGGGAGCCGCGAATAAACGATCGCGGTGATGAGAATCGAGGCGACAACAATGATTGGTGCAATCCATTTACGCATGGTTTCTCCCGGGTCGAAGCCACTTGACCAGGTGCTCGACGACGTCCTGGAATACAGTGGTGTTGAGCTCGTATCGAATGAATTGTCCGTCTCGCGAGCCGAGTATCAGGTCGGCGTCACGCAGCACAGCGAGGTGCCGCGATATGGTCGCCCAGCTCGTCGGGAATTTTTCGGCGATCTCGCCCGACGTCCGCGGTCCATTGCGAAGCATTTCGAGAATTTCTCGTCGGGTGGGATCGGCCAGCGCTCGGAAAACGTCATTCATACGGTTAGTTAATTAGCTAATTATCTAATTAACTCTGGATCGTTCGCGCTGTCAAGCGGCAAGCGGGTACCGGCGACCGGCCTCTCCGTGATTACCGCTTTTTCTGAAATAGCGGCAGATACTTTCCGTAGCCTTCTGCCACGAGTTTATCGACGGGAATAAATCGCATCGCTGCCGAGTTCATGCAGTAGCGTAGTCCGGTTGGCGCGGGACCGTCATCGAAGAGATGACCGAGATGCGAGTCCGCGCCCCCAGATCGAACCTCTGTGCGCTCCATGAACAGCGTGCGATCGGTCTTCGTTCGAATGTTGCCGGGCTCGAGCGGTTTCGTGAAGCTCGGCCAACCGGTGCCCGACTCGTATTTGTCGAGCGAGCTGAACAGCGGCTCGCCGGAAACGACGTCGACGTAGATCCCGGCCTGGTGATTGTCCCAGTACTCGTTTCGGAAAGGCGTTTCCGTGGCGGCGCGCTGAGTGACGTCGTACTGAAGTGGGGTAAGGATTTTCTTCAGCTCCGGATCGCCCTTTTTTAGCGGACGATGCGCGACCTTAGACGCAATGCCCGACTGTGCGTGCACAGCGGCAAGCGGCGCGGCGGCAGCCAGAGTGAGTGCGACGATCCAATTTCTGCGGCGGAGAATATCAGTCAGTGCGGGCATGAAAGGTCCTGGTGATTTGCGACACCATATATACTCCGCAGCGACCGCTTTGGATGCAACTGGGTTTCCGGTCCACATGCGAGGTCTCCGTCTGCTAAATTCACGAAGGGAGGAGATTCTGATGTCGAACAACCGCTTGCAGCAGCTTCACGAGTTGGGCCAGTCGATATGGCTCGACTACATCGATCGCACGATGCTCCAGAACGGCGACCTCCAGCGAAGAATTCGCGACGAAGCGCTGACGGGCATGACGTCGAATCCAACTATTTTCGAGAAAGCGCTCTCAGAAGGCTCTGCCTACGACGAGCAGCTGCTCTCCGCTGATCCCGGTACGCCGCCAGAGCGACTCTTCGAGCTCGTCGAGACAACCGACGTGCAGCACGCATGTGATATCTTCGGCGGAGTTTACCAGTCCACACGCGGTGGCGATGGCTACGTGTCGATCGAAGTCTCGCCTGGTGTAGCGAACGATGCTCAGAAAAGCATCGACGAAGCGCGCAGGCTTTGGAAAGAAGTCGACCGCCCCAACGTGATGGTGAAAATTCCGGGAACGGAGCAGGGCGCTCTCGCTGTACGCGATCTCATCTCTCGCGGCATCAACGTCAACATCACGCTTCTTTTTTCACTAGCTGCCCACGAACGCGTGATCGATGCGTACATTAGCGGACTCGAGGATCGTGTCGCGAAAGGCGAGCCGATCGATGGAGTCTTTTCGGTCGCGAGCTTCTTCGTCAGCCGCGTCGATACCGAAGTCGACAAGCGGCTGGATGCTATGATCGCGACTGCAAAGGGCGGAGACGCGGATCGCTTCAAGCTTCTCAAGGGACGCGCGGCAATCGCAAATGCCAAGCTTGCCTATCGTCTCTTCAGGCGGAAATTCTCGGAGCCTCGGTGGAAGGCGCTCGAGGAAAGGGGAGGCCGGCTTCAGAAACCACTTTGGGCGAGCACCAGCGTGAAAAATCCAGCATACCGCGACGTGATGTATGCCGAAGAGCTGATTGGTTCCGATACAATCGATACGATGCCGCCGAAATTGATCGAGGCGTTCGCGGATCACGGCACCGTCGAGCGAGCGGTCGACAAACGTGTCGGCGCAGCTGAGGGGCTGCTTCGCGAAATCGAGGCAGTAGGAATCTCGATGAAGGACGTTACGGACACGTTGTTAAGAGAAGGTCTGGCGACCTTCCAGAAATCCTTTGACTCGCTTACTGCAGGAATTGCGAAAAAGATGAGCTCGCTGGCGGCAACAGCGAAGTGACCGGATCGTACATACCGCGGGCGAAGATCGTCTGCACGCTCGGCCCCGCGAGCTCTAACGAAGAAACCTTGAGGGGAATGATTGAGGCGGGCATGAACGTAGCCCGCCTCAACTTTTCGCACGGAACCCACCCGCAGCACGAGGAGACGATTGCGCTCATTCGCCGAGTGGCGGATTCACTCGATGCGCCGATCGCGCTCCTTGGTGATCTGCAAGGCCCGCGAATCAGAGTCGGTGATCTCGAAGAGCCGCGAACGCTGGAGCAGGGCGATGATGTTGTCCTTGTTTACGAGGGCGGGGAAAGTCCTGGCGAAATTCCGGTCACGTATGATCATATCGCGACCGACGTTCATGAGGGAGACAGGATACTCATCGACGACGGTCTCATCGAGCTGATTGCTATGGAGGTTCGCGCGCCGAAAGTGCGCGCGCGTGTATTGAATGGTGGACTGCTCCGCGCGCACAAGGGATTGAATCTTCCCGGAGTACAAGTGTCCGCGCCGTCGATTACGGAGAAGGATGCGCTCGACATCGAATTCGCTGTCGCGCAGTCGCTCGATTACCTCGCGCTAAGCTTCGTCAGGCGCGCGGGTGATATCGAGAAACTCAGGGGAATGGTCCCAAAGGATCTTCTCGTTATAGCGAAGATCGAGAAAGACATCGCGTTGGCGAACATCGAAAGCATTCTCCAGGCATCGGATGGTGTGATGGTCGCGCGTGGCGACCTTGGCGTCGAGCTGCCGTTCGAGGAAGTGCCGAACGCGCAGAAGCGAATCATCGGTCTGGCGAATCGCATGGGACGGCCCGTGATCACCGCGACGCAAATGCTCGAGTCTATGGTCGAGCATCCGCGGCCGACGCGAGCCGAAGCCAGCGATGTTGCCAACGCAATTCTCGATGGGACGGACGCGGTGATGCTTTCCGCCGAAACTGCCGCGGGAGAATATCCGCGGCTTTCTGTCGAAGCGATGACGAGAATCATTTCTCAAGTCGAGCAGCATCCGCCGCCAAACCGGATTGTCCGCGCGCAGCCCACTGCATCGATGCCGGTTGTGCCGACCGAAGTAGCGATTGCTGCCGCGACGACTGCGGCGGTTGAAATGCTCGGTGCGCCTCTGGTAGTTGTATTCACGAAGAGCGGATTCTCGGCGCGGGTTGTTGCTTCGCACAGGCCGGGAGTCTCCATTCTCGTGCTCACCGATCAGCCGCGCACATATCGCCAGCTGGCACTCGTATGGGGTGTGATTCCGATTCTCGTGCCGCATTGCAACACATACGACGAGATGATGCAGCGAGCGCGGGAGACGGTTGTCGAGCGGAGCCTCGCGAGTCCCGGCGATCGCATCATCGTCACTGCGGGCGTTCCATTCGACATGCCCGGAACGACGAATCTCCTCAAGGTCGAGACGATCTGAGCGGCTTCGAATGAAGCTCACGTTTCTTGGAACCGGAACAAGCTTTGGCGTACCGCAGATTGGATGCGGTTGCGCGGTGTGTCGCTCTCCCGACCCGCGCGACAAGCGAAGCAGAGTTGGCGCGCTGGTCGAAAGCGATCAGGGCGTGCGACTGCTCATCGATACTCCGCCAGAGCTGCGCATGCAGCTCATAAACGCGGGCGTTGATCGAGTCGACGCGGTTCTGTTCACGCACGATCACGCGGATCACACGCATGGGATCGACGACATCCGAGCGATCTCGAACCGCCGGGATGCGCCGCTCGAGATGTACGGGCCCGCTGATTCTCTCGCGCGAATGGCGCGTCGGTTTGCGTACATCTTCGACGAGAACATTCGAGCCCTGCCGGGAACTTCCAAGCCCGAGGGACGCGCGATCGCCCTCGAGGACGGACAACACGTAGCGATCGGCGATCTCGACGTGGTTGCTGTCGCAGTGCCCCACGGTCCTGTCTCAGTTTTCGGTTATCGCATTGGGCCGCTCGCGTACATCACCGACGCGAAAGAAATTCCTGCAGCCGCGATGACGGCGTTCTCGGGAGCCAGGGTTCTCGTGATCAACGCACTTTTCAGAACCGGCCACCCTACTCATCTGAGCATTCCCGAAGCGATACGCGTAGCGCAGAAGATTGGCGCAGAGCGTACCTATCTGACGCATCTCACTCACGACAATTTCCACGCCGACCTCGAGTCTGAGCTTCCCCGCGGCATCATGCCTGCGTTCGACGGGCTCACCGTTCGCATAGACTGACACATGAAAATCCGAATCGATTTCTCGAACATGATCGGCGAAGCCGTCGGCGGAATTCCCGAAAAAGACTGGCTCGAGCAGGCGCCGAAGTTCTCTGCTGCGTACGACGGTTTCGAAAAGCTTCGCGCCGACGGAACAGTCGGATTCGTCGACATCGCCAACGATGACGATCTGCGCGGTCAGTCGACCGATTTCGCGGACGGCGTCAAAGGAAAATTCGACGACGTTGTCATTCTCGGCATCGGAGGCTCGGCGCTCGGCCCGATTGCTTTGCGAACCGCACTTCGCCCGAGTGGGTGGAACATGCTCTCCACGGAGGCGCGCGGTGGTTATCCGCGATTGCAGGTGCTCGACAACGTCGATCCCGAAACGATCGCGGCTCTGCTCGACCGTCTCGATTTGTCGCGAACGTTGTTTGTGGTCACCTCGAAGTCAGGCGGCACAGCGGAAACGATGTCGCAATACATGATCGTTGACGAGCGCGTGAAGAAAGCGGGTCTCGCTGTCACGGATCACTTTGTTTTTGTTACGGATCCGTCGCAGGGTGCGCTTCGGACACTTTCTCGAACTTTGAGCATTCCAGCACTCGACATTCCGCCGAACGTTGGTGGACGATTCAGTGTCCTCACGCCTGTCGGCGTGTTGCCCGCCGCACTCATTGGCGTCGACGTGTCGCTGCTGCTCGCGGGCGCGGCGCAGATGGCCGATCGGTGCGCGACGGCGGAACTCGAGAGAAATCCTGCCGGCACATTCGCGATGCTCCAGTGGATGGCTGACACGCGACTCGGCAAGACAATCAGTGTTCTCATGCCGTACTCTGATCCACTGCGCGATTTTGCCGCGTGGTTCGTGCAGCTCTGGGCCGAGAGTCTCGGCAAGCACACTCCCGACGGTGGATCGGTGGGATCGACGCCCTTACCCGCGCTCGGCGCGACGGATCAACACAGTCAAGTGCAGCTTTTCATGGAAGGGCCGAAGAACAAGACGGTCACTTTCATCTCAGTGGAGAATCGCGCAACTGAAGTGACAATTCCGCGAAGCTTTAGCGACGTGAAGGAGCTCGGTTATCTTGGCGCACATTCCTTGGGCGAGCTGATCGATATCGAGCAGCGCGCTAACGCCGGAGCATTGGCGAAGCGAGGACGCCCGAATCTCACGCTTCACGTCGAGCGAGTAGATCCGCGCCATGTGGGAGCATTGATGATGCTGTTCGAGCTCGCGACGGCGTACGCCGGACAGTTATATGGTGTTGATGCGTTCAATCAGCCCGGAGTCGAGCTCGGAAAGCAGTTCGCCTATGCGTTGCTCGGACGGCCTGGAGCAGACGACGCGAAAAAAGAGTGGGAGTCACTTCCACAATCCGACCCCCGCTGGAGCGTTTGAGACCTTGCAAGCATCCCTCACTGCGGCGAGTTTCCCCGACAATGATTGAGAAATTGATGAACGGTGCCGTCAGCGTGCTCGACGGTCTGGTTACGATCGATGATGAAGGCGCGATTGCTTCGCCCGCGATGGATTCGCTCGTGTACACTGCCGTCTTCGGCGACGAGGACAGTCGTGACAACGCGCGGTGGCTGATCTGGGAGATCGCGCAGAACATTGGCGCGATTCCGTCGTCGATCCACAACCTGTACCTCGCACGTGGACGAGGCGAGACCGGTGGCTACACGGTTCCCGCGATCAACATTCGCGCGCTTACATATGATACCGCGCGCTCGATTTTCCGAACTGCGATCAAGCTGAATGCTGGTGCGTTCATCTGTGAGATTGCGCGCTCGGAGATCGGTTACACGGGGCAGCGGCCACCGGAATATGTGACTGTCGTTCTCGCTGCGGCTCTGCGCGAAGGATTTCGCGGGCCGGTGTTCATTCAGGGCGATCACTTCCAGGTGAGTGCAAAGAAATTCGCTGCTGATCCCGCGACCGAAGTCGATGCTGTCAAGCAATTGGCGCGAGAGGCCATCGCGGCTGGGTTCTACAACATCGACATCGACACGTCGACGCTCGTCGATCTCTCGAAGCCGACACTCGACGAGCAGCAGCGCACGAATTACGAGCAGGCGGCGGATATCGCTCAGTACATTCGCGGACTTCAGCCCGAGGGAATCGACATCTCGCTCGGCGGCGAGATCGGCGAAGTCGGCACGGAGAACAGCACGGTCGAAGAGCTTCGCGCGTACATGGATGGATTCAATCGCACGCTGAAGCGAATTGCTCCCAATACGGAAGGTCTGTCGAAGATCAGTGTGCAATCGGGAACGACTCATGGTGGTGTCGTATTGCCCGACGGGTCGATCGCCAAGGTCCAGATCGATTTCGAAACTCTTCGAAAACTGTCCGACGAAGCGCGAAAATCGTACGGACTCGCTGGCGCTGTGCAGCATGGCGCATCGACATTGCCGGACGAGCTGTTTCACAAATTTCCGCACACCGAAACGTGCGAGATTCATCTCGCGACGAATTTTCAGACGATGCTGTTCGATCATTTGCCGCATTCGTTGCGCGACGAGATATACGAGTGGCTGCGGGAGAATGCCAAGGACGAGCGCAAAGCCACTGACTCCGACGAGCAGTTCTTTTACAAGACCAGAAAGAAGGCGCTCGGACCATTCAAGCGTCGCATCTGGGATTTGCCTGCGGACGTAAAGCAGGCGCTCAACGATGCCTACGATCAGAAGTTTGAATTTCTCTTCACGCAGCTCGCGGTGCGAGATACGAAAGGCGCAGTAGCGCGCTTTGTCGAGCCGCTGATTCAGCACCGCCCGCAACCGCACGAGGATCTCGAAGTGGTGCCGGCCGCGCCGGACGACACAGATCTGAGTGATTGATTCCGGCGCTGACAGTCGATCCGACTGGCTCGCCGGATTGCGAGGCATCGTTCGAGGGTCGGTTCACGAAACGCGGAACGCTTTGAACGGGCTGGTGGTAAATCTCGAGGTTGTGCGGAGTCGGCTTGCGCGTGCCGCGCCGGCGGTGTCAGAAAAAAACGAAGTGTTGTCGTTTGCCGAACAGGCTGCGTCGCAAGCTGAAGCTGCTGCAAAGCTGAGTGAAGGCGTCGGCGCTTTGCTTGCTCTGATCACCGCATCGGTTGACGAAGCGGGACGCCTTCACTGCACTAGTGGTGTCGATGCGTCGACAATCAGGTTCGAGGTCGACAAAGCCACTGCGGAGCGACTTCTGCCGAGGCTTGAAGCGCTCGGCGTTCGAGCGGGTTTCGGGGCCGAAAGCGATGGCAGGGCGGTTATATTAAGCTTCCCAAAGACAAGCAGCTAAGATCTCAAGAAAACCAATGAATCAGCCGAAGATTCTCATCGCTGACGATGAGCTTTCCATTACGAAGGGCCTGAGTGCAGTGCTCAGCGACGAGGGATACGACGTAGTTGTCGCGCAGGACGGAAAGAAGGCGCTCGATCACTTGAGCGCGGACAGCTTCGGTGTCGTGCTTGCTGACTTGATGATGCCGAAGCTCGACGGTCTTGCACTTTTGAAGGAGCTGCAGCGTCTGGGGATTCCGACCGAGTGCATCATCGTGACGGGGCAGGGGACAGTCGACTCAGCGGTGCAGGCGATGCGCGAAGGCGCCTACGATTACATCGAGAAGCCGCTCAACGCCGAAAAGCTGAATCGCCTCAAGGCCCTGATTCCCAAAGCGCTCGAAAAATTCAATGTCCAGCAGAGAAACCGCGAGCTGTCATCGAAGCTCGAGGGCTTCACGCATTACGGCGAATTGACCGGACAGTCTGAAGAGATGCGCGGTGTATATCAGGTCATCGACGCCGTCGCTCCGTCATCCGCAAGCGTTCTGATTCTCGGAGAATCCGGAACAGGAAAGGAGCTCGTTGCGCGCGCGCTTCACACGAAGAGCGATCGCGCGAAAGGTCCGTTCTTCGCCCTCAATTGCGCCGCACTTCCGAAAGACATTCTCGAAAACGAGCTCTTCGGTCACGAGAAGGGAGCGTTCACCGGATCGACCAACGAGAAAGCGGGCGCATTCGAGATGTCGGATGGCGGCACGATTTTCCTCGACGAAGTGGCCGAGATGCCGAGTGATATTCAGGTCAAACTGCTGCGATCGATCGAGACGCGAGTTATTCGCAGACTCGGTGGAAAAAAAGAAATCGCCGTAGATATTCGCGTTGTCGCGGCGACCAATCGCGATTTGCAAAAAGCACTCGCGGAGAATGAGCTTCGCGAGGACCTGTATTATCGTCTTGCCGTTGTCGAAATATTCCTGCCGCCACTGCGCGACCGAGCGGGTGACATCAAGCTCCTCGCTAACGAGTTTCTCACTCGGTTCGCGCAGCAGAATGGAAAAAAGGTCGCGGGCTTCGACGACCGGGCGTGGGAGTTCATTCTCTCGCACAACTGGCCCGGCAACGTGCGTGAGCTGAAAAATGCTGTCGAGCGCGCGGTGATCATGACGCGTTCGGACAAGATCACCGCTGCTGACATCATGCCTCGACACATTCGCATGATGGGAGGCGCGTCGCCGCCGATGACGGTGCCGGAAGGCGCATCGCTCGCTGATACCAGGCGGCAGCTCGTGCTTCGCACTTTTGCGTCGACGAGTGGCGATGCTGCTCGCACCGCAAAAATAGTCGGAATACCAGTCGACGAGGTGCGGGCCGAGATTGCGTCGCTGGTGAAATCGAATGGTGGGATGCACGTTGCAGAGCCTACGACCGACGATGGAGCGCGGCCGCGCAGTGCAGCCGCAAAGACCAAGGGGAAGAAGCGCTAAGTGCTCGGAGGGAGCTAATGTCGGACTATGATTGGGACGAAGACGAACCGTACGTTGTAATCGAGCAGAAGCCTGCGGGTGTCGGCTCCTTCATCATTGGCCTGGCAGTGGGCGCCGGATTAGCGCTGTTGTTCGCGCCGCGCACCGGAGCCGAAACGCGGCGCGATCTTCAACGCCGCGCTCGCGAAGTAGGCGACCAGGCGCAGGATCTCGTGTCCGAGCTGACAGACTCAGTGGGCAGCACCATCCAGCACGCGAAGGACAGTGTCGAGAATCGCATCGACGCGACGCGTGATGCCCTCGAGCTCAAGCGCCGCCAGGTATCGAATGCCGTCGATGCGGGCCGCGCCGCCGCTCAGCAGGCGCGAGTGGAGCTCGAGCAGCGCATCGCGGAGACGAAGGCAGCATATAAAGAGAGCTAGTGGCGCAGCGGCCGCTCCTCACCCGGATCGGCTGGACGCTGCGCGATTACGCCAAGCGCGTCTGGGACAATAGCGGAGAGGACAACATTTTTTTTCTGGCGGGGGGCATTGCCTTCAATCTGCTCCTCGCCGCAGTCCCATTTTTTCTTCTCCTTGCAACCGGACTGGCGTATCTACTGAACCAGTCCGCTGATGTTTCGGGAGCTGAGATCAATTCGATTATCGATCGATTTCTGCCGCCACATCCCGCGAGCCAGCCGTCGCCCATTGGGTCGATCCTTCTGCCGCTCATCAAATCGAGGCAGGCAATCGGGATTTACGGCGTCATCGGTTTTATCTGGTTCTCCACTCGACTGTTTGGATCTCTGAGGAGCGTCCTCGCCGCGATCTTCGACATCGATACTGATCGCGGCATCATCGCGGGAAAAATTTTCGACGTCCAGATCACGATCGTGTCGACGCTGCTCCTGATTTTGTATACAGGCTTGAGCGCATACCTCGCACTCGCGACCACGCGCAGCTTGCTCGTGCTTGGCGAGCTCGGATTGAGAAAAGATGTGATGGGGACGCTCGAGTACAACATCGGTCAGGCGATCGCATTCGTCTTCATCACGATGATGTTCTATTCCCTCTACAAGTTTTTGCCGAACAGGCACATTCGCTGGCAGACCGCGCTGATCGCGGCGCTGTTCACGAGCTTCATGTTCGAGCTGGCCAAGCGGCTATTCGGCGCGTACGTGCAGTCGTTCAACCCGGGGTCCCTTTACAAGGGAACGGTCGCCGCCGTGGTGATCATCGTCGTCTGGGTGTACTACGCCGCCATGATTTTCATCCTTGGTGGAGAGGTAGCTCAAGTCCACGAGCTCAGACGCGTTCGCAAATTGCAGCGAGAGGCATTTGAGGACTAACGGGCCGGTCGCCGGGCATTTGAGGACTAACGGCCGGTCGCCGGTTCCCGCTGGCCGATACCCGAGGTCCGAGAACGACACAGTTGCGAG
>JBGQKT010000040.1:0-19654 GCA_041499635.1 Gemmatimonadaceae bacterium | reverse complement strand
CCCGCTGGCAAGCGCCCCTTCATAGTCCCCGGAGTACAACAGGAATCGCGTCAGCCAGCCCGCGAATTCGACGCGTAATGGATCGAGAGACCCGGCGCGCCGCACTGCCTCCACGCCTTCAGGGAGACGACCGACCAATGGCAGCGCGGTACCAAGAACCCAGTACGCTTCAGAGTTGTTCGGCGCGAGCGCAGTTGCACGCTCTAGACTTCGCACTCCTTCGCCGAATGCCCATTCGTGCCAGCAGAGAACTTTTCCAATCGAGATCATCGCGTCCGCGAGGTCGGGATCTCGCTGGAGCGCACGCTCTGCTGCGGCCTTTGCGCGAGGGTACGCATCATCCGGCGCAACCCAGTCGTCGGCCAGATCGCACCACACGTCAGCAATTCCGGCGTATGCACGCGCGAACGAGGGATCCTGAAGAAGCGCGCTCTGAAAGAGATCGAGTGCTTTCCTGAGCGCGGGCTCGCTGAACTTGTTGAAATGGAAACGGCCTTTCAGATATGTCGTGTACGCGTCGAGATTTTTCGTCGGCGCGACGAGATGGCTGCTCTCGCCGCCAAGCTGAAGCTTCAATGCCTCGACGATCGAGCGCGAGATTTCATCCTGCACTGCGAAAACATCTTCGAGCTGTCGGTCATACGTCTCCGACCAGAGCTGATATCCATTCTCGACATTCACCAGCTGCGCCGCGATGCGAATGCGATTTCCAATCTTTCGCACGCTTCCCTCGAGAACTGATGTCACGCCGAGCTTCTCGCCCACTTGCCGAACGTCCACATCTTTTTTTCCCTTGAACGCGAATGAAGACGAGCGAGACGCGACCTGAATGCCCGGAACTTTCGAGAGAGCATTGATGATCTCTTCCGTCATCCCGTCGGTGAAGTATTCGTTTTCCGGATCGGCGCTCATGTTCGCGAGCGGAAGCACCGCAACTGCTTTTGGTGCCGAGGTCGCTTTCGCTTCCGTCGCTCCGTGTACACCACTTCCATTTCCATCGCGCAGAAGAATTCGCAGCGCTTCGGCAAACTCTGCCCCGGTCCGATAGCGATCTGCCGGCGTACGCGCTAGCGCGCGACTGACCGCGCCCTCGACCCCCTCGGGAACATCGCGCGTCGTCCGCACACTCGGCACTGGTGAGACGAATCGTTTCGCGATGATCGCCTGAGCTGATACGCCGGTGAATGGCGGCTCTCCTGTCAACATCTCGTACAAAACACACCCCAGGCTGTAGAGATCACTGCGGCCGTCGATGGAGGTGTCGCCGCTTGCTTGCTCGGGACTCATGTACGCGGGCGTGCCGACGGAAAGTCCGGTTTGCGTGATGGACTTTCCTCCGCTCAACGCTTTTCCAATACCGAAGTCCGCGACGAGAGCTGCGCCTTCGTGAAGCAGGATGTTCTCCGGTTTGACGTCTCGATGCATCACCTGTCGTCGGTGAGCGTAGTCGAGTGCAGATGCAACTTCGCGTGCAATGCGAAGCGCGTCTTCGAGACTCAGTTGACGTTCGTCGTCGAGCTTATGCCGAAGTGACTGTCCCTCCATGTTCGGCATCACATAGTAGAGGAGCCCTCCGGCTTCGCCCGAATCGAAGACAGGCAGGATGTGATTGTGCGTTAGTCCCGCGGCCATCTTGATCTCGCGAAGGAATCGTTCAGCCCCGATTTCCGCCGAGATTTCCGGGCGAAGAACTTTTACTGCGACTGCGCGATCGTGGCGCAGATCGCGCGCGAGATAGACGACGGCCATTCCGCCTTCGCCGAGCTGTCGCTCGACGGCGTATCGCCCCGCAAGCCCGGACTCGAGGCGTTCCTGGAGAGTACTCACGGAATGAAATTGTCTGGCGGTGGCGTGCCGCCGCTAGGTCAAAGTCCGGCGAGCTTCCTTAGAACTGAAGGTGCGAGAGATAGGCGAAGTCGCGGCGCGCGCTGTCGAGCGGTGCGCCGGGATACGTCTCCTGCTCTACGTACAGGAACTTTTCGTCGATGCGATCGATGCTGGCGAGCAGCCGGCGGAAATCGATCACCCCCTTGCCCAGCTCAGTGTCCGTCTTCGCGCCGATCTGCGGCGCGTCCTTGATGTGAAAGAGCCAGTAGCGTTCGCCGTACCGCTTCATGTATTCCATCGGATCGCGCCCGCCAATCGCAAGGTTGCCGGTGTCGAGCTGCAGTCGCACGACGCTTGGGTCGGTTCGTTCGACGAGCGCGTCATAAGGCACCTTACCGTTTTGGGCGGCGAAATCATTGGCTTCATCGTGAAAGCCTATCCAGATATGGCGCTCGCGCGTGATACGTCCGGCCTCGTTCAGCCGATCGGCCCAGCGGAGATAATCGTCGACCGTGGAATTTCCCGGAAGGCTGGCGAGGATGATGTACTGGTGACCGAGTGTCTCCGCATCGTCGAGCTGGCGTGGGAGGTGTTCGAGCGCCTCAACACCGATGTGCGTGGAAGGTGCGCGCAGTCCGTTGCGATCGAGAACCTTCCGCAGCGTGGCGGGCGGCATGTCGAAGTTGTTCATCGAGCTGAGTAGCTCGACGTCCTTGTAGCCAACCTCGGCAATGTTGGCGAGTGTCCGCTCGAGATCGCGTCGTGCATCGTCGCGCAGGGTGTAGAGCTGAATGCCAACGCGCCGAAGCTGTCGCGTGCCGGTGGCATTCGTAGTCATTCGGTTTGCGCAACCGAGTTGCGAGAGGGCGACGGCCGAGCCAAGTGTGGTTACAAAGTCGCGACGATCCATGTGACGCTCCTCAGGGATGATGCTGTAATCTGGCGAGGCCGAATGGCCAGCGCTCGGTGTTCCACGACCAGACGAGAAATGCGACGCACCCCAGCGCGAGCACGCCTACGCCAAAGGCAATCACGCGAACCTCAGTAGTGGCGAAAACAAAGATCCATCCGATCATCGCGACAAGCGCCGGAATTGGATAGAGCCACATTCGATAAGGACGCGGCATGTCCGGCGCGCGCCGGCGTAGCAGCATCAAGCCGACGACTTGTCCCATGAACTGCACGAGGATGCGCGTTACGATCAACGCATCGATGACGGTGCCCAGCGAAAAAAAACCCGCGACGATCGAAATCGCGCCGAGGACGAGCAGCGACACATAAGGAAAACCTTTCGTTGGGTGCAGTCGAGCGAAGGCACGGAAAAAATATCCGCTTTCCGCGGCAGCAAACGGAATGCGCGAATATCCAAGCAGCAATGCGAACACGGATCCGAACGCTGTCCACAACACAAGCAGTGTGAAAATTGTTGCCACACCCTTGCCGTAGATCTTCTGCATGAAGATCGAGACGACGAAGCTCGACTCGGGATGCGAGGCGGCGGGAACGAATTCGCGCCACGGCACTACTCCGATGATCGACAAGTTGATGCCCAGGTAGACCACGGCGACTGCGGCAGTGCTGATTAGTATCGAGCGCGGAATGACACGACCCGGATCGCGCACCTCGTCGCCGATGTAGCACACGTCGTAATAGCCGAGGTAGTCGTAGATCCCGATGCGAGACGCCGCGCCCAGTCCGATGAAAAAACCAAGCGAGAAATTGAAAGCGCCTGGCGGAAAGTCGAACGCGATGCGCGAGTCGAAGTGCATTGCGCCCGTGATGATTACGGCGAGCACCGTGATGAGTGTGCCGGCCCACAGCGATATGGTGATCTTGACGATTGAATGGATGCGCCGGTAGAGCAGCGCGATGTTGATGAGCCCGACGAGTGTGACAAGTGCAATCACGCCGGGGCGGGTGAGTCCTCTCCAGATGTAGGTCGCGTACTGTGCAAAGCCGATGTATCCGGACGCGATCTCGAGCGGGCCACTGAGCACGAACTGCCAGACGAAGAGAAACGCCATCAGCCGCCCGACACGCGCGCGCCCGAAAGCTTCGCGGAGATAGTGGAACGATCCGCCGGAGCCCGGCATTGCCGCACCGAGCTCGCTCCACACCATCCCGTCGCAGATCACGATCACGAGCGCAACGATCCAACCCAGCATCGCTTGCGGTCCGCCGAGCGCAGACATGAGGAGCGGAATGGTGATGAATGGTCCGACGCCGATCATGTTGGTCATGTTCAGCGCCGTCGCGGGCAGGAGGCCGAAGCGGCGCTCGAGCGGCTGGTTGGTTACTTCCCGAGTGGTCGGTTCACTCATATTGGGAGGTCGTGCACGCGCACCGCGCGTAATTGCGGGCTAGTCGTCGATTCGCGGAAGATCGGGGCCAGCTGAAATCTTTGCTTTCGACAGGGCAGCAAGGCGCCCAGCGATCTCGCTCATCTGCCGCCGACGCTCACGTGCCCAGCTCGGGAGGCGAAGCGCTCCAAATCCAAACATGCCAATGCCCATCCCCGCAAACAATGACAGATATGTCAGAGTTCCGCCGGTGGCGGTCGCGGCCTGCATTGTGACGGCGATGAGCCCGGCGGTTGACACTCCGAACATACCGAGCCCGATCGCCATCGCGCTCCGCGCGTCGCCTTTCGTCGTGCGAAGACGAACGCGATCTCCAATTTCAGTCGGCTCCACTAAAGCCTGAAGGTTGCCGTTCGTCCACTGGCGAAGCGAGCCGTCTTTGCGCAGAGTACCGCGCGCGTGGAAAGTCTCGCGAAGATCGACAACGAGTCGTTCCCACTCTTCATCAGAGAGCTTTCGACCGAGATCGACGGTCTGTCCGACACCGATTGGGAATCCAAGGAATTGGCGCGAGGTCGCATTTCCGCCGCGCTCGATCAGTTGTGCTGCTTGAGTTATCTGGTCGGACGAAATGCCGACCTCGCGGCCAATTGCCTGGAGCTCGGCGACAGTGAGTCCTTCGCCCGAGGGCAGCAGGCCCTCGCTCGTCTGGTTCTGCGCCTCGCTCGCCTGCCTGAAGATCGCAGCGACCTCGGCTTCGTTGAACCGTCGCTCGGTCATTGAGATTGAAATTTCACCGTTCCAAAATAGCCGTCGCGTGTCACGAGCGCTTGTCCGGCTCTTCTTAATAAATGTCGAGATCGTGGGCTGATACAACTCGCCCGCTGAATCGCGAGCGAACTTCGCTGATCAACTTCTCCTCGGATGCGCCGAAGAAAAGCTGATGATAGAGAATCAATACTCCGGGCTTAGCGCGCGTTGCAATGTCGCCGAGCTGAGTCGCGGAAGTATGCGCCTGCGCGTGGTAGACTTGTCGCTCCGCTGGAAGAGTCGCGAATCCGGAATCCGAATACACTTCGTGAATCAACACGTCGCATCCGCGACATTGCTCAGCGATGTTGGGATTGGCTCGCTCGTCGCCGCTGATCACGATGGTGCGATCCGGTGTCTCGATGCGATATCCAAACGCATACTTCCAACCCCCATGCGGAACTGGAAACGCGCGAACTGTGATCCGCGAATCCTGAAATACGACGCCCTCGGCGATTTCGTGAACGACTGCCTTCCATCCGTCGGGCGATGGACCTCCTGATGCAGCGATCCGTTCAGCGATGTCTTCCGAATTCGCGTCGAGAATTCCGCTCACGAGATGATTCGTGCCTGGTGGACCGTAGATGTCGAGCGGTGCTCGTCTGCCTTGAATCCACGGCGTGAAAATCACATCAGCCAAGCCGAGTGTGTGATCGGAATGCAGGTGAGTGAGGAAGACTCGGTCGAATCGCGGCGATGGTTGGCCGTTTGGCAGTCGAGACGCGAATGCACGAACGCCATTGCGACCAGCCGCCGCCGCTCGGCGAACAACTCCCGTTCCGGCATCGAACAAGTACGCAACTGAGTCGACGATGATTGCGGTCGCCGGTCCGCTGCGATCGGGGTCAGGGATCGGTGTGCCGGTTCCGAGCATCACAATCTGCGTTCTCGACGATTGCGCGATGGCGACTGTCGGAAGCAGAGCTGCGATACAGAAGAGCGAACGCAGGCTGATCATCTATCTCACGTGTCGAGCGACACGACATTCACGACAGCTGCGCCATCGATGAAGCGGACGCTTACCTGCCAGGGATTGCAGCACACTTCGCAGTCCTCGACGTACTGTTGATAGCTCCCGCCACCAGGGTCGACACTGATGGCGACGATCTCACCGCAATACGGACAGGTTACGTCGGCCGATGTCTCAGCAGTCCCATCGCCCGACGGAAACTCGTCGTCGAGATCGTCGCCAGCCACTTCTCTTGCGTACTTACTTGCCGAGCGCCGATTTGATGCGTGCGAGGTGGTGCCAGCTGTGTCTCACGGCGTGATCCTCCAGTACGAACTGCGCTGTAACCGGCGCGCCAAAGCTGAGTGAGAACGGTGCAGCTGTGTCGAGCTGTTCGTCGGTGAAGGAGCGAACAGCTGTTGCCGCTTCCTTACTGTTGCGACGAAGCAAGTCGACCGCGTCCGCCTTCGATACGTTTGCGAACTCGGCCGCGTGTTTAGCGTTCATGTCGGCGACAGCTTCCCACGGCACATCGGTGATTGCATTTCCGCTGGCGATTCCCTGCGCGAGCTGGATCTCGATTGGATACACGCTTGCAACGTGGTGCACGCACACGCCTACCGGTCGACCGTCACGCACGGGTGTGCGCCATTCCTTATCCGAGAGTCCTTCGGCAAATGTTGCCAACTCTGCAGCTCCTGTTTCAACTCGGGCTGCCAACGCTTCAGCACGGCTTTTCACGTTCTTCTCCTCTTACAAAATGAATTGGTTTGCCCTGCACCTTCATTAAGATATTCGAAGGGTGCCCATGAGTCATGCGGTTGCCGCTTTCGCTTCCCATTTTGGAACGTCGACCCCCTTGACGAGGAACCAGAGCGTTAGTGCGACTCCTGCGAAGGGCATAGCGACCATGAACAGGTCGGATGGGAATTTTGGAGCCAGGACCGCGGCGAAATTCTTCGCAATAAAGCCGAGCCCGGCGAGCACTAGCAGAACGCCGAGAAACTTCGGAAAGTAGCCCGATCGATAGACGAGATATCCACGGATAGCCGTCGCAATGCCGTAGAACGCCAGGAATATCATGCCACCATATAAATAGAACTTGATCGAGAGCAGCCCGAGAGTATTCAATTGAGCCGGCGTAAAGGTCTTCAGATAATCAGCGCCTCCCAGTATGAACGTCGACCCAAAGAAAAAGAGCTCGGCGACGGCGAAAACGGCTGTGGATACGAGTCCGAAGAACGCGGCCAGAAGAGCGATGTCCTTTTGGACCGGCCTGAGCAACACGTACATGATCCACGCGAGCGAGATGTCACACACCGCTTCCAGCAGGTAGCCGGCGAATCCCCAGCGGAAAAGTGAATTGAAAGCAACGATGTTGTTCGCTGTCGCCGTGGCATCGAACGCGACGATGAGCTTGGTTGGAACGTAGAACTCACCGAACCCACCGCCGATCATCGATAGCAGGAAGAGGAGTCCGGCAATCCTTGCGTAAGTCTGTACCGACGTCGTTGCTTTTGCGTTCGTAACAGCGTTCACAAATTTCTCCGGTTGGCTCTCAGGGTCTCGTTACGCAATAACTAAGTTTTTCGTTTCAAACGAATCCAACTATGCGAATTACTATCAGTTTCGTTTTGGTGGCGGGCCTCACGATGGCCTCTGCATCACACGCGCAGACCGTGTATCAACTACCGGCGACACCGTCGACTGTCGCCTACGGCTACTACTGGTCAGAGGCAAAGCCTTCGCTTCGCGTGAAGTCGGGAGACATCGTCGAAGTCGAGACGATGCTCACCAACACGCCGACAGGACTCGAGCGACTCGGCGTAAAGCCCGCGGACATTCCGCAGGGCCTCCGCGATATCGTCGCTCAGGATACGGGCTCACTGCGTGGGCCTGGCGGTCACATCCTGACTGGGCCCATATATATAGAAGGGGCTGATTCGGGAGACGTGCTCGAGGTGCGCTTCCAAAAAATCACGCTCGCGAGCGACTACGCGTACAACGGTTGCCGAGGATTTGTCCCGGAGCTTTGCGGGCCGGCGCAAACTCGGGTCAGCACTCTCGTTCATCTCGATCGTAAGAAAATGACCGCAGAGGTGATGCCCGGAGTTGTTGTTCCGCTGCGCCCATTCTTCGGATCCATCGGGGTTGCTCCCGCACCTGCGCTCGGTCGTGTGAGCAGCAATCCGCCCTCTCGACACGCAGGGAATCTCGACAACAAGGAGCTCGTCGCCGGCACCACCCTCTACATTCCGGTTTTCGTGAAGGGTGCGCTACTCGAAGTTGGTGATGGACATGCGGCGCAGGGCGACGGCGAAGTCGATCAGACTGCGATCGAGACGAATTTGCGGGGACGTCTTCAGCTCATAGTGCGCAAGGATATGAAACTCGAGTGGCCGCGCGGCGAAACGCCGACGCACTGGATCGCGATGGGGACGGATACGTCGCTCGTCGTCGCGACGAAGACTGCGATTCGCGAAATGGTGAAGCTTCTTCAGGAAAAGAAAGGACTCACTGAAACGCAGGCGTATCAGGCCGCATCAATGGCGGCGGACCTGCACATCACTGAGCTCGTGGACGGAAATGTCGGCGTCCACATGATGATCGCGAAGAGCTATCTGCGATGATTCAAATTGGAGAGTGCGCGCTCGAGCTCCTCGCATAAGCACAATTCGTCTCAAACCAAAAATCGCTTTGCGCAGTCTACAACAGCAACGTGCTCACTGGAGGATGCGTGAGAAAGGCTGTTCTGTTTCTTGGACTGGTCACGATGCCGATGAGTTTTCAGGCTCAGTCGGAATCACGGCCGGAGATCCTTGTTATCGGGACATATCACATGGCAAACCCGGGACACGACATCCACAACATGGAGGCCGACGATGTCCTCTCGCCAAAACGTCAGCAGGAAATCGCGAAGCTGATCGAAGTCCTGAAGAAGTTTCATCCAACAAAGATTGCAATCGAGGACGACGTGTCGAGCCAGCGGGTCGCGCGACAGTATTCAGACTACCTGGCGGGAAAGTACACGCTGTCGCGAAACGAGATCGATCAGGTCGGATACCGACTAGCGAAAGAGCTTGGCGACAAGGCTGTGTATCCGGTCGATGTCGATGGTGACTTCCCGTACATGCGAGTGATCAACTATGCGAAGGCGAATGGTCTGAAAGAGAAGTTCGACGCGATGGAGGCAAAGACGGGCGCGCGGGTGAAGGATCAAGGCGATTTCTTGCGATCGCACACGGTGCTCGAGACGCTGCAATGGATGAATTCCGATTCGAAAGTGGCAGAGGACGTCGCTGCGTACCTGGCGTTCGTACCGTTCGGACAACCTTATGAGTACGCAGGATCAGATCTTCTTGCGGCGTGGTATCAGCGAAACATTCGCATCTATAGAAACATCGTCGCGCTGATCGAGTCGCCGAGCGACAGGATTCTCGTGATCTATGGTGCCGGTCATCTCGGCTGGTTACGAGAGGACGTGTCGAATGACGCAACCGTGAGGTTGCGGAAGCTGGGCGATCTATTTTAGCGCTGCGAAGGCCTGGCGGTTCTATCTGTTCAGCCGGCTGCCGCGGCGTCGTATTTCCGGATCCGTTGTATTTCCTTCGCTCTAGCCGAATGGAGCGTCGTGTACAGATCCCACGACTGCTGCAGATTCATCCAGAACTGCGCCTCGACTCCAAGAAAACGCTCGAGGCGAAGCGCGGTATCAGGCGTAATGCCGCGCTTTCGGTTGATGAGCTCGTTGACGCGGGCGAATGTCACACCGATTCGCTTTGCCAATGTGCTCTGGGTAATGCCCATCGGCTCGAGAAACTCCTTGAGTAGCATCTCGCCGGGGTGTGTTGGCGCCCTGTGTGTTGGAATGCGAACCATTTTTCGACTCCTCCTCTACCACCGACGTGCTAGTGGTAATCAATTATCTCGACACGTTCCAAGTCAGTTCCGGTCCAACGGAAGCAAATTCGATATTGGTCATTGATCCGAATGCTGTGTTGGCCCTTTCGATCGCCTTTCAGAGTTTGGAGATGATTTGAAGGAGGGATTCGTAATCCTTCAAGCGTCCCCGCTGCATCCAGCCTGTCGAGCTTTCGACGTGCGACTCCGTTGAGCTGCATCGGAAGCGTCTTCCTTGCGGCTTTGGTGTTTTTGCCGTTGTAAATGTCTTCAGTGCCTTTATCCCTGAAAGATCGAATCACTCACAGTCCCCCCAAAACCCGTGATACATCAATATATCGGATACCGATATAGAAGCAAGGACATGGCGGCATTGTTCTAAAATTCTGAGTGCTTAAACAATGGGTCTGCCCCGACTTGCAGCGCAGACAAGTCCGGATTTAGAGTTAAATCGTGAGCTCCCAGATCGATGAAGCATTAGCCCGCTGGTGTCATCGTCTGATTTCCGAGTTCAGCGTTGCCGACGAGCGCGCGATCGCATTAGCGAGGGGATTGTCTCGACAACAAATCAACTGGAAGGCGCATCCGGTCGAGTGGTGTATCGGCCAGTGCCTCGAGCATCTGCGCGTTTCCAACGAGGTGTATTGTCGAGCGATATCGAATTCACTCGAGGGACGCCCGGTCGATGTTGTTCAGGAAATCACGCCGGGCTGGTTCGGTCAATGGTTCATTCGCAACTACATCGAGCCTTCGTCCGCGAAGCGCCGGGCTCCGAAGAAGATCAAGCCTGTTCCGGACGTCGAACCATCTGTCCTGGATCAGTTCCTTGCAAGCAATCGGAATGCGCGCGAGTTGGTCTTTCGCGCAAGAAACTACGACGTCAATCGCATTCGATTCACAAATCCATTCATTCCGTTGATTCGTTTCACGGTGGGAACAGGTTTAGAGATCCTGTCGAAACACGAAGGCAGACATTTGCTGCAAGCTGAGCGGATCAGGAAGAATTCGAAATTTCCTGAGCGGGACTCTAGCTAAGCGCTGCCTTCTTCGTGCGTGCGCGCGACGCCGCTTCGGCGAGACGCCAGAATTGCCGCTCACCGATAACAGTCACCTTGTGCCCCTGCGCAGCGAGACGTCGAACTTCAATCAGCTTCGATCCGGCATCCTTGCCTGCGATCTGCTGCGCGTTTGGCTGACCGCGCACGAGCACGTCGGTCAACTTGCCCGGCTTCGATTGCACGATTGCACCCGCCTTTTTCGCAGAGGCGATCGCATCACTTCTCGGACGCGAAAGGAAACCCGTAAACGAGAGACGCTTTCCAGCGAGGTCGCTCACTCTGCCGAGTCGCGGCTCCTTCGGCCGATGTCGAAGTGCGGCCATTAGCTCGCTCGCGGCCTCGTACCGTTTGCCGCGCGATCCGAGACAGCGATGAATGACTTCCTTCAGATGATCGCTGCACGGCAGCCCGCGCACATCCTTGCTCCGCATCGGCTTCGTGATGTCGCCGCGCAGCAGCATCACCGCGATGAGGCCGATCTGATAAACGTCATCACGCTTTTGCCACCGGCGAACCTTGCCCCACGCGATCTCACTCGGCACATGAAAAAGACTGAATGCGTCCGCGGTTACGCCTCGCGGATTTAGCTGATGCGTCGCGATTCCAAAATCGCCGATCTTCAATTGATCGCCTTCGCAGACGAAGACGTTGAAAGGCGTGAGATCTCGATGCATCGCCTGGCCTCGATGCAACGCGTCCAGCGCACCCAGGATCGCCGCGATCTCTCGGCGAACATATCGCTCGGATTGTGCCCCGTGCTTGTCGAGCCATGTGCCGAGGTCGCCGTTTTCGGCGTATTCGATCACAAGGCAATAGCGCATTTGATCGCCATCCATTTCGGCGAATCGATCGAACACGCGGAGCGCTCGTTCTTCTCGCGTGAGAAGCTCGGCGAAGTACGCTTCGCGTAGCCAACCCGAGAGGCGTTCTGTGATCTTGACACACACTCGAGCGGGAAGACCTGATGCTGGTTTCGGCGTCGCGAGATAAACTTCGCCGAAACCTCCTCTGCCGATCAGTCGATCGAGACTATAGGTCCGCTCCGACTCGGAGCTGTACGCAGTTTGTGCGACCACTTTTGCGCGTGGTCGGCGATTGGGGGGCGAAGCCAATCGCGTGTATCGAGCCTTCGTGCGAGACCGAGTGTGCTGTGTGGTCAAGTCATCACGTTCCAGTGAGCGCGGAACCGCAAACAAACGGGACTCGGCAGCTCGATCCGCTCGCGCGTCGAAGTCAATCGTCCCGTCTTCTCATCGCGTGCGAAGACGACAACGGAGTTCGATCGCTGATTTGCAACGAGCAACCACCGTTCGCTCAGATCCAGACTGAAGTTGCGCGGCCAATCTCCTTCAGTGGAAATTGTCTGCTCGAGTGTTAGCACGCCGCTTGAAGTTGCGATCGAGAACATCGCGATGCTGTTGTGACCGCGATTCGAGACGTACACGTGGCGCCCTGACGGCGCGACGTGAATGTCAGCTGGATAATTCGTCCCTTTCCATCCGGACGGCAACGTCGAGCGAGTATCGAGCGGAGACAGTGCACCACGCTCCGAGTCAAAGCGAAGCGAGGCGACGGTGGAATCGAGTTCGTTTGACACGAACACAAGTGGAGCCTTTGGATGGAACGCGATGTGCCGCGGCCCCGCGCCGGGTTTCATCACGGCATCGCTGCTCTCGACGTGATGCAGCGATTTTCCATCGATGTCGAGACGGTAGACGAACACGCGGTCGACTCCGAGATCTGCCGCAAGTGCGAATCGGCCTGACGCGTCAGGAACTATGCAATGCGCATGCGGCGCTTCCTGGCGCTCCGCATTCGGCCCTTTGCCTTTGTGTTGGTCAACATACGCGACCGGTGCGAGTGATCCATCGTTCTGTATCGGAAGCACCGCGACGTTGCCACCGACGTAATTCGCGACGAGCACCACTCGGCCGCTGCGATCCACGCTCACGTAACAAGGTGCACCACCTTCCGATGCTTGCTCGTTGAGTCGCGCGAGCGCGCCCGTGTCGTTTTCGATTGCGAAAGCGCTAACCGCACCGCTCGCTTTCCCATTGTATTTCTCTAGCTCGTTCACGGCGTAGAGAACGCGACCGTTCGGGTGAAGGGCGAGGAAGGATGGATTTGCACCCGCGTTTACGGCGCCGACCTGTCGCAATTGCCCTGAGCGACGGTCCAGGCGCACGAGATAAATGCCATCAGTCCGCTTTTCTTCGGTATACGTGCCGACGTAGAGCTGCTCGTCTTCAGGCATTTGGGCCGAAAGTCCAACTACACCAATTGCCGACGCGGCGAGGAACTCACGGCGCGACAGCTCGCGGGAATTAGTCATTCCCGAAAATTAGGCGGCCGTGGCGAGAACGTAACAGCGGCCGCTTGGATACTCGACTTCCGCGGACAGTGCAACCATCGCAACGTAGTAAAAAAACGTCGCCGGAAGAATCCGGCGACGCTCTGACAAATGATCTCTATCAGAAAACCGTTTACAGCCGGAAGCGATTTACTTTTTCGGATCGTCTCCGCCGGCCCAGGCGATGAACTTCCACTGGCCGCCATCCTTTATGAAAACGTCGGTGTATCTGCCACTCACCGTCGTCTTTTCCTTCTTGTAGTCCTCGCGTGCACTTGTGTACCGATACTGTGCCACCGCAACATTCCCGGTAATCGTCATCGAGATCGGAAATATTTCCTGCTCCAGCGTTGTCGAGTTGGTGTTGTTATAGCGGTCCCACCGCGCCAGTGAAGCCTTGTTCTGCGGAGCGACAGCGTCGTTGCTCCAAAAACTGATATTGGGATGCACCATCTTGTCGATCCAGCTTGCATCCTTGTCAGCGGACATCTTCCACTGCAGGTCTTCGAGCTTCCATAGCTCCTGTTGCTCCGCGTTCCATGTCTGAGCAGCTGCGCCGCTCGCTACTACTGCAAATGCGAGCGGAAGCGATAAGCACAAGCGTCGAGCGAAATTCATACGCCCTCCGGCGTCCCTCGAGAAGGACTGTGTGGGAATGCTTCAACGACATATTTCGGTGAATTGCTTTGTGCAGTATCGCACAATGTGGTGGTAGGGGAAATACGTGAGGCGGATCAGGGCACTCGGCGCGGAATCTGATTGCGCACCGGACGCACCGTTCTCAGATAGCGATAGATCGCTCGCAGATCATCGTCGCTCATTCGGCGGAACTGGCGCCACGGCATGAAGTCCTTGAGAGCACGCCGCTGCGGATCGTCACCGGTATGAATCGTTCGCAGAAAATCTTCTTCAGTCCACTTGCCAATCCCCGTCGCTGAATCGGGTGTAATGTTCGAGGGATTGGCCGTGAAATCCTTCGGTGGATGTGCATTGCCGGCGAAGAGCTTGTCTCGATCCAGCTTCGATTGAAAACCTGAAGTAGGCGTGTGACAATCGACGCACAGCGCGATGTGCGAGAGATACTGTCCGTACGCGGCCGTCGGCCCGCGCAGTGGAGGCGTTGGTGCATTTCCTTTCACTGGGCCGAGGAAGGACGAACGCGCGACGCGGAATACGAGATTGGGATTTTGTGTTACGCGATGTGATACAGCGGGCAGAGTCTTCAAATACCGAGCGACAGCGAATGCGTCGCGATCGGACATCTCATGGAACCACTCATATCGCATCACGGGCGCGAGAAGTTGCCCGTCCTTTCGTTGACCATTTCGAATCGCGCGAACAATCTCGGATTCGGTCCACGTTCCAAGACCTGTCGCGGAGTCAGGCGTCAGGTTAGCCGAACGAATTGTGCCGAGTCGCCAGTCCTTGAACTCTGCACCGCCGATGAGCGGTCCATCGGGTTTGCGATCCTGCGTGTGGCAGCTGCCGCACGCCGACACGTTGCGAACGACGTATTCACCTCGTTCGACGAGATCGGATGTGTTTCCGAGCGAGCTCGTAGCAACAGGGAGGGGAACGCTCGCCTGATGACATCCGGCGAGAATCGCAATCAACGCAATCCACCTCAAATTTGTCACAGCTCGCGTATCCAGATATTCCGGTAGCTGACAGGATTTCCATGGTCCTGTAGCATCAGCGGTTCCTTGGGATTGTGCTTCTGATAGTAAGGTGGTCCGCTGTTGAAAGTTGTTCCCTTGACCTCGACGTGGTCTTGAACGAAGACGCCATTGTGAACGACCGTGAAGTACGCCGGCGTCACCACCTTGCCATTCTCATCCATGCGAGGAGCGCGGAAGAAAATGTCGTAGCTCTGCCACTCACCTGGTTTGCGGCTCGCGTTCACGAGTGGGATGTACTGTTTGTAAATGCTTGACGCTTGTCCATTCGAGTAAGTGCGGTTGTTGTAAGAGTCCAGGACCTGAACCTCGTAGTGTCCCTGAAGAAACACTCCGCTGTTGCCGCGCTCTTGTCCTTCGCCCTCGACTTTTTCGGGAGTCCGCCACTCGATGTGAAGCTGACAATCGCCGAAAGCGCGCTTCGTCTGGATGTTGCCGGTCGACTTAACAACGGTGACTGCGCCTCCCGCAACTTTCCATTTCGCCGGACTCCCATCAGTCTGTTGCCATTGGGAAAGATCCTTTCCATTGAATAGCACGATCGCGTCAGACGGCGCCGCTGTGCCTACGCCCGGAGTGACTACGCGAGGGACTGGTTCCCAGACTTCCGTGAGCTTTGGGTCTGCCTGAGGTTGCTGCGACTGCGCTGCGAAGAAAATCGGCGACAGTACAGCTCCGAGAAAAATAAAATTCAGCGCGTTGCGTCGGGTTGTCATAATCTCCGCCTTAGTTATTTCAGTCCCAGATTGTACAGCCTGCTCGCATTCGTACGCATTACCATTGTCGCGATCTCCTCGGCGCGCGCGCGGCTGACCTCGCCATTGCGCATCATGTCGGTAAGCGCGATTGCAAGTGCCGTTCTGCCGTTCTTCGCCGAAATCCAGGCGGTGAGCTCCCATCCCATGTCAGGTCCGAGGGCGAATGCGTCCGAGCCGAATAGCACTTTTTCTGGAAATTGCGTGAGCCATCCCCTCAACACTTCGGCCAGCCTCGCGGGCGGATAAGCGAGCGTCATCATCGACATGTCGACATAGACGTTCGGCTTCCAAAGCATTGCACCCGCATGAGACGCATAAATCCCACCGCCGTGGATTATGACAAAGTTCGTCTTGCTGAGCGTTGGATCGTTGAACGCCGGCTCGAGAAGAAGTGGATCGACGTCAGATATTCGGTAGGTGTTGCCGAATCCTTCAAACGAGTGAATGTGGACAGCCATGCCGAGTCGGCCGGCTTCGCGCGCGATGTAGCGAAAGATGAAATCCTGAAGAGTCTTGTACTCGGCATGCGAGGGTTCTCCGCCGGCGGCGTATTTCGCATACACCGTGCTCGCTGCCGCGGGTGAGGCGTCTGAGAAGTTGAGCGAGCGCAGGTAGGCTGCCTCGAATTTTACCGCAACGCAGCCATTTTTCTTTTGCGACTCCAGAGTTGGTGTGACGATCGTCTTGAGATACTCATCGAGGGTCGCCGGCGGCGATGCGACATGAAGGTCCGACAGATAGCGACGCAGGAGCTTTTCTTCCAGCGGATACAGCTTTTCACGATCAGGAGACTCGGCCGCTTCGGCTCTTGTCGAGAGCGGCAGTAACAACGCATCGTCATACGACACCCAGCGAAATCGGCGTGACGTCAGGCCCGGCCCCATCGCGATGCGATTGGCGAGCAAGACCTCAGTGCCCACCTGGTCGAGAACCCATGTGGGGAGAGCGTCGCCCTGCTTTTTGGCGAGTGTCTTCATTGTCTCGCGCAAATCCTTCATGTGCGCAACGCTCAAGTCGGCGTTCGGATATTTGTAGAGCGCTTTGTAGGCTTCGAGCCACATGGGACTTTCGGGTCTCAGAGGTACCGGCAGCTCGAATGGAATACCGTCGAGTGCAAGCGCGTCGAAGTCCGAGTCACCGGGAGCGATGCTATTCGCATGACTGTGGTTGTCCACCGCCCGAATTTTTTCGATGTAAGCACTGAGTGCCGGGTCTGCACGCGACTGAGCAGAAGTCATCACTGGCAGTGAGGCGCATGCGAAACACATCGCGAGTGAAAAAACGCGAGCAGCACAGCAATGAAACTTCATGTCGCAACCTCGCGTTGGGAAAACTAGATCCTTAGTTAAATCTTTGGTCAGAGGAGTCCCACCATGCAGGAAGATGTGTCAACGCTCCGATTGTATCTAATGAGAGGCTTGTATCTGCTCATCACGGTGGGCCTCGGCTCCATGATATGGCCGTTGATGTTCAACCACAAACCGTGGGACGTGATGCACGGTGTTGCCATGAGTTTGCTCGCGGCATTGTCGGCTTTGATGGCCTTGGGAATTCGATATCCGATCAAAATGCTGCCGTTGCTTCTGTTCGAGCTGCTGTGGAAGGCAATCTGGTTGATAGCAATCGCGCTCCCTCTCTGGCGCGCCAATCAACTGGACGCGGAGACAATGGAAACGGTGAAGGCATGCCTGATGGGAGTTGTGATTTGTCCCCTCGTAATTCCGTGGGGATACGTGCTGCGAAACTACGTGCTGAAACGCGGCGATAGATGGGGCAGAATTCCGCGAGCCGCGGAGATAGCCAGCACGTAGTCGCGCCTGAATGCGGCGCAGGAAGCAGGCGATCGATCGCCTCTGCGGAGTTTGAAACTACCACACCACACGCCCGTACTTACTGGCTATCGATGTCGTCCTTATCGATATTCGATAAGAACCTTATCGTTTATCGCGATACAGAGGGCGGTTGGAGTCTCTAGCTAAGGAAGGCGTTATGTCTCGACCATACCCCGACACGTTAGCACTGACCCGAAAAGCTCTTCGGGTGCTGATCTTCCTGAATCTGCTGATGGGCTTCCTCATCTTGGCGCTGCTCATCGCGAGTTTCGTCGCCGAAGGCACAGTCATGCGCGGCCTCGGTGTCCGGCCGATCGCCGGCAATGGAACACTGATCATGGGCATGCGCCTCATCATGATCATCGGCATTTGCGCGGTTCCAATCGCGAACGTCGTCCTCACTCGGCTCCGGGCTATCGTCGATACGGTCAGCCTCGGCGATCCATTCGTTGCCGAGAACGCAGCGCGATTGGTGACTATCGCGTGGTCGGTGCTGGGGCTCGAGCTTCTACATCTGGTCGTCGGCGGAGTCGCAAGCTTCTCATCTTCGGCAGCAAATCCGCTCGACATCGGCTGGAATCTTTCCGTAACGCCATGGCTTGCCGTGTTGCTGTGCTTCGTGCTGGCGCGCGTCTTCGAACGTGGAACGCAGATGCGTGAAGAACTCGAAGGGACGGTTTGATCATGCCAATCATCGTCAAGCTGGACGACGTCCTCTACGCTCGGCGGATGACTCTCACGGAGCTGGCCGAGAAAATCGACATCACGCTCGCAAATCTGTCGATCCTGAAAACCGGCAAGGCACGCGCAATTCGCTTCTCCACGCTCGATGCGATTTGCAAGGCGCTCGAGTGTCAGCCCGGTGACCTGCTCGAATTCACATCTGACTCAAAGGAACACAAGGAACACAATGGCTAGAGACGAACCCATGTCGCCGCAGGTCAAAGCCAGAATCGCCGGCTTCCTGTATTTGATCATCATCGTCGGCGGGATCTTCGCACAGATCTTCGTTCGTGACCGTCTTGTCGTGAACGGCAATCCCGCGGCGACGGCAAGCAACATCTCTGCGCACGAGCTGCTGTATCGCCTCGGGTTCACCGCTGAAGTCTTCTACCTGGTGGTCGGCGTTCCGTTGAAAATTCTTTTGTACCAACTTTTCAAAGTCGTCAACAAAAGTCTCGCGATAATCATGGTACTCTTCGCTGCCGAGGGTGCCGCGATTCAAGGTGTGATCCTGCTCGCGCATTACGCTCCGCTGATTTTCCTGGGCAAAGGCGCATACCTAAGCGTATTCACGACGCCGCAGCTAGAGGGCGCGGCATATTTGTCGCTGCAGCTCTTCAACTATGGCTACATGATCGCTCTTTCATTTTTCGGAGGGTTTTGCCTGCTCATGGGATACCTGATTTGGCGATCCACATTCTTCCCCCGCTTCGTTGCACCACTACTGGCGATTGAAGGAGCGCTATACCTGACCAACAGCTTCGCGCATTTCATTGCGCCCACGGTTGGCGACCGGGTGTTTCCGTTCCTTGCAGTATCGGGCATCGCAGAGATTTCGTTCTGCCTGTGCCTCCTCATCTACGGCGTCAATGTCCAGCGATGGAACGCGCAGGCGCAGAGATGACGGCATACATCGCGCTGCTTCGCGCAGTGAATGTCGGCGGAACCGGCAAACTCGCCATGGAGGATCTCAAGGCGATGTGCGAAGCCGACGGGTTCCGTTCTGTCCGTACTTACATCGCGAGCGGAAACGTTGTGTTCGAAAGTTCACTCTCAGAGAACGCTGTAAAGAAAAAGATCGAGACCCGGCTCCTTGACCACGCGGGCAAACCTGTCGGTGTGATGGTGCGAACCGCAAAGGAGATGGACGAGGTGCTTGCGCGAAATCCATTTCCGAATGCGCCCGGAAATCGAACTGTCGCAATCTTTCTCGATTCACCGCCTCCCGCGAACGTAGCCGACACTGTGTCTGGACGTGTCAACGAGGAAGTTGCTCCCGGGCGCAGAGAGATCTACGTGCTTTACGGCGAGGACATGGGACGGTCGAAACTGAAAATACCCGCCGCAAAAAATGGCACCGCTCGCAATATGAACACGGTTGCAAAGTTGGCGGAGATGGCTAAAGCTTAGCTACCTTCTACTTTACCAACTCCATACAAAAAACATTGTCTCTATCGGTTATGTAGCTCTT
>JBGQKT010000039.1:0-19904 GCA_041499635.1 Gemmatimonadaceae bacterium | reverse complement strand
GAAAACTCCCGACGCGCAAACTGACCGGATGCCACCGCGCTAGTGACCATTCCAACCAGGCCCTCTCACCGCCACGCCCGGCGTCGCGCCTGTGTGCTTTCCATCATTCACTACTGCGACGCCATTCACGAAAACGTACTTCACACCGACCGACAATTGATGCGGCCTCTCGAACGTCGCCTTGTCGATGATCGTCGCCGGATCGAAGACAACGACATCCGCATACATCCCCTCGCGCAATAATCCGCGATCGCGAAGCTTTAATCTCGCAGCGGTTGCGCCCGTCATCTTCCGCACCGCTTCCTCCAGCGTGAAGAGACTGTCCTGTCGCACGTACTTCCCGAGCACGCGCGCAAATGTCCCGTAAGAGCGCGGATGCACGAGACTCCGCGCACTATCCGGATTGAATCCACCCGCATCGCTCCCGATCACAACCCACGGTTTCCGGAGCTGCATCGCGACGTTCTCTTCCGACATGCTGAAGTTGATCTTCGACAGATGATTCTCCTCGAGCAGCGTCAGCTCGATCACCGCGTCGGGCACACTCGTCTGATTTCTGTCCTTCATGATCTGAGTGAGCGTCCAGCCCTCGTATTTCTTGAGATCAGGTTTCGTGAACCCGTTGATCGCAATCACTGCATAGCGCTCGGGGTCGCACGAGCCAGTCTTGTTCATGTCGGCGACTATGCGCGCGCGTATCGACGGATCGCGAAGATTGGACATGAGCTTTCCATTTTCCGCGGCCCAATCCGGAAAACACGAATCGAGACCATTGCCCGACGCGGCGTATGGATACATCGTGGCGCCAACGTCCAATCCCGCCGCGCGCGCGGAATCGATCTTCGCGATCATGCCCGTCGCCTTCGGCCAGTTCTTTCTCCCGGCAGCTTTCAAGTGATAGATGTCGAGCGCAACATTTCCTTCGCGCGCGATTCGGTACGCTTCGTCCATCGCCTCGAACAGGGAATCATCCTCTGATCGCATGTGCGTGATGTACGATCCGTGATACGGCGACATCGCTTTCGCTTCTTCGATCAGCTCATTCGTCGTCGCGTAACTGCCGGGCGGATAAATGAGCGCGCTCGAGATTCCAAACGCACCATCTTCCATCGCGTGACGCACCACCGCGCGCATTGTGTCCAACTCGGCAGCACTTGGAACACCTTGCCGCTGACCCATTGCATACGCGCGCACAGTTGCAGCGCCGAGGTAGGAGCCGGCGTTCACAGAATTTCCGTGACGACCAATTGCGTCGAGCCACGCGCCGAATCCGTGGTCGCCCCTGAATGTTTTGTGCAGCGCGATTACCTGCTTGAGCGTGTCGGGAATCTCGAGCAGCGAATCCATATTCGCATTGAGCGGCGCAGGCGTCGTTGCTTCGCCGAGTATTTCGGTGGTGACGCCTTGTGTGACTTTTCCAATGACGCGTCCGTCGCGCCAGAGAAGCGCGTCCCACGAATGCGATTGGATGTCGATGAATCCTGGAGCGACGACTAATCCTTTTGCGTCGATCCGTCGTTTCGCCGATGAATTCTTTAGCGCACCGAACGGAGCGATGCGTGCGATACGATCGCCAGTGATTCCGACGTCGCCGTAGAACCACACGTTGCCGGTGCCATCAACGATCTTGCCGTTTTCGATGACTACATCGTACGCGTTCGCGGGCATCGCTGTGCTTGGCGATACTCGTCCCGCGCAGGCACTCGTTACGAGTGATGCGAGGCCGATTAGAAGGATTCGCGTTTTCATACGCGCACAAAGTGAACTACTGAAAAGCAACACAACAAGATCTCAGATACCAAATCGGTCAGATAAGAGAGCCCAGCCTAACGACCGCAAGACCGTCCGATCGCCCCTAAGCGAACAATCGTGGGCTTGATGCGACTCGTGCTGTCCCAGCGGTCGTCAACTGGGATCTAACATCTAAACGATTTGGTATCTGAGATCTTGTTCTGTTGCTGCTCCGTAGTTAGGGAACGAAGAGTGCCCCGTGAGGCATGGCCATGCCTTTCACTCCATTCGGCCATGACATGCGATGGTAGCTCACGCCGGGCTTCGCTGCGCCCGCATCTCGAAATCTTTCATCCCACGATAGTCGGCCGGTCGAACGATCGAGGTGGGCAACCATGACCATCGGCGGTCCGTCACCCTGATCGGTGACCACAACACGATCGCTGCTCGGATCCGCCGCAATCCAATGCGGATAGAAGGTCGTATCAGTGGGCAAATTCGCGACTTCTACTGGATGAGCGGGGTTTGAAATGTCGAGTGTCACGTATCGGTGCGCATACGCAATCGGCATGATCCAGAATTTCCCAGCGACGAGTGGCACCGAGCAACCGAAATTCTCCGGCTGATGTAATCCGAACACGCGCGTAATCTTTGGATTTGTCGCGAGGTCGGTCAATCGATAGAACCCGCAGTGATAGGTGTTCATGAGCACTGATCCATCTGCGAGCGTACGCATCTCGAATGGATTCATCTGCGTCGAATCGGGAGTGATCTCGAGTTTGATCGTCTTGAGCAGCTTGAGATCCGAGAGACGCCACACCTGAACGACATCAGCGGGCCTCTCGTCGTCCATCGGCGAGCTCGTCGTCACAGCGCGATCGATTTTCGGAAGCACAGTGAGTCCATAAGTGCGAATCTTCGCATCGGGAAAAGCCGGATCACGAGACGAGCTGCTTTGCACGAGCTTTCCATTTGCGTCGAACTCGACGAGACCACCGGGATCGCCAGTCACCTTTCCATCGCCGAACTGATACGTCGCGAGAAGATGCCCGCTCGGCAGACGAATTAAAGTGTGAACTCGTCTTCCACCCGGAACTGCAGGAACTCTCCCTGCCAATCGCGGCTTCGGCGGATTACTGAAGTCGATTAGAAAAGTTTTGTCGCCCGTGTAATCATTCGCGAAAAATGGACTCTGCGCAGGAAGCTGATACTCAGTGTGATGCGGCATCAATCCGCTCGAGTCGACCGTGAGCGCAGCAACAACGGCGCCGTAAGTCTTGCTCGCGGGATTCGCATCGATGACCGTCACCATGTCGAGCCCGCGCGTCGAATCGTGCCCGGTACCGGCCCATACGTAGAGATATCGTGACGGGGATTTGACAACAGTTGCAGCAATCATCAGGGGCACAAACGCCAGCGTGATCAAGCCGCGAAAATTGAGCAATTTCATTTTTTAGGGATTAGGAGGAGCATGATTTTGTTTCGTGTCGACCGAGTCCGCCATATTCATTTCAGAAAATCTTCCGGCGTAACCGCCACTCGCGGGAACGCACGCAATACCCCTTTGTCCGACGTGACAAGCCAAACTTCGAGGGACACCGCCAGAGCTGCATACTCGCAGTCGTAGGTGGAACAGCCTGAACGATGCGCCAGCCGCAAAACATCGTGCGAATCAACTGGCGCTTCCCTTCCAGCAACCAGCGCGGCTGCGCGCTCCATCGCAGCCGACGCCCGTGCAACGGTCAGATTCCCATTGCGAACGTATTGACCCAGCACGCTTCTCAGCTCGCTCGCCCACAAGAGCGGCACAACCCACGTCGGATCCTTTTGGAGAACCGCCTCTGCCTGTTCAGTCCGTTCGCCTGGGAGAATCAGATACGCAATGAGATTTGCGTCTGCGACGATCATGCACGACCGTGACTGCGTGCTCCCCGAAGCGCTGCATCCGTCAGGAACACGCCGAGCCGAGACCGACCTTGCCGGAGAGTTGTCAGTATCTCCTCGGGATCCCTTGCTTCGGATTCTGTTACAGCGCGCTCAACGGCGAGGATCGCTTCGCTATTCAGGCTCCGACGATGCTCCGCCGCTTTTGCCTTCAGACGCTTGTAAAGGGAATCGGGGAGGTTCTTGATGGTCAGAGTCGCCATATTCAGTCCGTGGATGCGTTATGGATGCAATATGGATGCGCCGCCGGGAAATCTCAAGCCCACCTTTAGCGTCTTAACGGACGAGGGCGACGATTAGTCCAATCAATCCGAGTAGTGCTCCAACGCCCGCGAGGATGATTGCAGCTTGAGCAGTTTTCCGCCATCTGAGCTCCGCGGCTTCGACAGCATGCATCAGACGATCTTCACTCGACTGCTCCCCTTCCCCGAACAACGATTGCTGCATCACGCTCTTACTCGCACTGACTTCATCCATCGCCTTCTCGAGCTGCCACTGGTGAATCTTCTTCGCCGCATCGATGCCTGATTCCGCAGCAGCCATCGTCGCAGCTTTGAGAACTGCATTCTTGATGTCACCACCGCTCACAGCATAACGCTCGGCAAGCGCGCGAAAATTCACATCGTCAGCAAGCGGAGTTTTCGTCGGATGGAATTGCACTTTCCAGATTTGCTCACGCTCATCGACGCCTGGCATTTCGAACAACACATGAGTTCGGATGCGACGCTCGAACGCCGGATCGAAATTCACCGCGAGATTCGTCGCGAAGATCACGACTCCGTTGAACGACTCGAGCTCTTTGAGCAATACATTCACGACTGTGTTCGCTTCACGCGAATAGGCTTGCACCGCACCGGTCGTTCTACGCGACGCGATCGCGTCCGCTTCATCGAAAAAGAGAACTGCATCCTCTTCGGCGGCCATCCTGAAAACAGCCGCGACATTCTTTGGTGTCTCGCCAGCCCACATCGATTCCATTTCCGCGTAACGCACCGACAACAATTTCTTGCCGAGTGTTGTCGCGATTGCTTCAGCGCATATGGTTTTGCCGGTGCCCGGCGGTCCAGCGAAGTTGAAGGCGAGACCAAGTCCACTCGAGTGACGCTCGCCTAATCCCCATTGCGTGAAGATGAGCTCATGGCTGCGCACGAGACTGAGTGCTTCATCGAGTGCCGCACGTGTGAGCGGCGGAAGAATTACATCGGCAAATGTGCGGTGCGTGTCGATCGTCTCGACCGCTCGGCGACCGCCACTGATTTTGCCAACGATGAAATCGCGAATGGGGGTGGGCATCGATCCTGCACGTAGGTTGGATAACACTACGTGATATACCCCTAACAAGTAACAATGGAGCTCAAGTCAAATAGTTACGTTGACACGCAGGCTACTACTTGTGCTTTGCTTTTGACTTAATGGTCTAAGCCCGCAATGGCTCTTTGCGTTCTCGGCGTGTGCAGTTTACCACGACGGATGATGTGCTCATTAGCGTGAGCAGGACCACCGAGCTCGAATAATTTGTCGACTCCCACTGCCGTGATTGCAAGAAATCCGGTCTCCAATCGAGTTACCCAACCATTTTCTTTGAGATACCAGATGTGAAATCGCAGGATCGTCTCAGGAAGGTCGAGTAGTCGCTCGAGCTCGATCGATCCGACGCCGGGCTCAGAGGGATTATTCCGGCGGACAACATACAGAATCGACATGATCGCGAGCCGGACACGATTGTCTGCCGCGAATTCGTCCTCGGCCGTTTCCTGACTGAACAATTTCCATCGCGCCTGACGTACGCTTTCGTAGTTGAGATCGTACTGCGCGCGCTTGGCGGCAGACGACAACACGTCGTACGCATCCACGATCTCAGTGAATCGGTCGACATCACCCGTGTCCCGGTTATCGGGGTGAAACCGATTCGCTAGAAAGCGGAAGACGCGCTCAATGGTATCCCGATCGGCGCGGGGCGAGACCTGGAGAATCTCGTAGTAGTCCTTGAGGTCCTGATTGGGCATCGAATAATGACTGCCCGCCGTCGCAGATAGTAACGCCCATTGCGGGATTTCTTCGCCCTTCCAAGATTGGGCTATGACGCTCGTTGACCTCGACGCCCGAGACAAAACTCACCTCCCATCGGCTTCGCAGCTGCGCGCCATCGAGGCCGACCTCGCGCCGCTGCTCGTGCTCGCTGGCCCGGGCGCAGGCAAGACTTTTTGTCTCATCGAGCGCACCCGCTTTCTCATCGAAACGCGCGAATTCGAGCCCGCGCGAATCCTCGCGTTCACGTTCACCAACAAAGCCGCCGAGGAAATCGCGGCGCGACTCAAGCAGCTTGGTCCCGACTGCGATCGCGTAAAGCGCGGAACCATCCATTCTTTCTGCGCCGAGATCCTGCGCGAATTCGGCGATCACGTGGGGCTCACGCGCGGCTTCGGAATCGCCGACGAGGATTATCAGCTCGGTGTACTCGCTCGCCTCGAAGGCTTCCGCCCGTGGCATCACCGCATGCTTACGAACTTTTCTGCGCATCGCTTCTGCGGACTGAATCTTCAACCCAATGACCGCGCACTATTCGAGGACTACGAGCGCTTTCTGATCGCGCGCAATCTCGTGGACTTCGACATGCTCGTGATCAAAGCCGCCGAGCTGCTCGAGAATCCCACAATCGCCCCTGCGATTGCGGGGCGATGGAGCGCCGTTCTCGTCGACGAGTTTCAGGATTTGAATTCCGCTCAATATCGCGTTGTTCGTGGACTATCGCGCGCGCACCGCAATGTCTTTGCCGTGGGCGATCACGAACAGTCGATTTTCTCCTGGACCGGAGCCGATCGCGGAATCTTCACCGATTTCATGAACGACTTCGAAATCACGCCGAAGAACACGGTTCACCTCGGTGAAAATCATCGGTGTCCTCGCGAAGTTTTCGGACTCGCCCGAATTCTTGTGTCACAGAATCCGACGCTGTTCGACGATTACACCCCACCCGAGCCGACTCGCAATTCAGGATATCCCGTCGAAGCACGTGGATTCACTGACGATGACGCCGAATGCGCGTGGATCGTGACTGATATTCAAAACGAGATGATCGCGAATGGTCATGTGTGGGGTGACATCGCTCTCTTGTATCGCAAGCACGCGATTGGCGAATGCATCGAAGCTGCATTTCTGAACGCGGCAATTCCGTGCCGCCTCGCGCAGGGACGCGCTCTGGCTGAGGATCCAGTCGTTGCTTACGTCGTCGGCGCATTGCACGTGATCTCTTCTCCGACCGACGTCGTTTGGCGAGACAGTTTCCTTTCGATCGTTCTTCCGCGAGCGCTGTTCGACGAAGCGCGCGCGCAGTCCGAAGCCGCGCGACAGGATCTTCAATGGTACCTGCGCTACATGCTGGCTCGTCGCCCCCTTCGCGACGAAACAAGGCGACAGATTCGCCGAGCGCTCTTTGCATGGAGGAATCTCGAGGCGATTGGACGACAGCACGAGACTTTGCCATCACTCGTTCAGGAGCTGGTTGCACAGGTTCGGCGACTACGATCCGTGCTCGATGAACGGCACGAGGACTTGAGCGATCCGGCCGGATATCCGGAAGTCGTAAAGCTTGCTGATCGTCTCCGGCATGCGCGCGAACGCGACACCATTCTCTGGATCGACCGACTCGGCGGCGCGGAAATCCCGCTCAAGGAAATGCTCATCGCGTGCGGATTTCGTCGCGTGCAGCTCGGCGGATATCCACCCGCGGGTTGTGAACAATTGTCCGCTGATGATGTGCCTTCGCTTGGATTTGCACTCGGATTGTTCAAGGCGCTTCAGCTGCTCGAGATCGGCGACTTCAGTCCAGGCTCGCGCAATTTCACGGCAGTCGATCTCGAGACGACCGACACAGATACCGGAACCGCTGAGATTGTCGAGATTGCCGCGGTTCGTGTCCGAGACGGCGAGATCGTCGAAGCTTTCACATCGCTGGTGAAACCGAATGTCGCGATTCCTGCAAGTGCAACTGAAGTGCACGGAATCACCGATGCCGAGGTCGATTCTGCTCTGCCCTTCGACGCGGTGTGGCCGAAATTCCGCGCGTTTTGCGGAGACGATGTCATCGTCGCGCACAACGGTTATGAATACGACTTCATGATCATGCGGCGAATGTGCCGTCAGTGCGGAAAGAAATTCGATCTCTGCACTTACGACACGCTTCCGCTCGCGCGCGATCTTTATCCGACGAGTCGCAAGCTCGACGACCTCGCGCGACAATTTGAAATCGATGCGGGACGATCGCATCGCGCTCCGGATGACGCGCGTACGCTCGCCAAAGTGTTCGTGAAGCTCGACGATGCAAAGATCTGTCGCGCTCGCAAAACAGCGATGCTCGAGCTACTCGACGAGCTCGGCCTCGCACTCGCGCTTTCGGACAAAGAATCACTCTGCGACGAAGCTCGGCTCTTTTTCAAATTCGCGCGACCGTTCACGCTCGGGCGCTACAGCGACTGCCTCGAATCATACGAGCGCGAGCGCGCGGGCGATGAATCGATCCTTACCGTCGAGGAAGCAATCGATCGACTCGGCGGCGTGGAGTTGATGGAAAAGATTCGGAGTGAGAAAAGCCCGGATGAGCGTTATCCCGGAACAATGCAGAGACTGCGTCGGTTGATCGAGCACATTCCGGGCGGCACGCGCCAGGAGCAGATAGATGTATTTCTCGAGCGCGCAGTTTTGTCCAAGTTCGACGGAACCGAGGCGGACAGCGGCCGAGTGAATTTATTGACGCTTCACTCGACGAAGGGATTGGAGTTCTCGCGAGTGTACATCATCGGTGCCGAAGATGCGGAGCTTCCTGGCGGTCACCCGACCCGCGGTCCGACGCAGGACGAGATCGAGGAGGCGAGGCGACTACTATATGTAGGTATGACGCGCGCCAAGGATCGCCTTGTGATCACTCGCGTAGAAACGAGGCGTGGCAAATTGACCGGGGGACATCGATTCCTCACTGAGATGGGATTGCTTCCCACATGAGCGACTCTTGGAAGATCAAAGTTGGAGATAGCGAGACATCGGCCGAATTTGACTCTGCCGGCGCCGATGCACCCGTATTTGTTTGCGCTCACGGTGCAGGTGGAAATAAGGACGATCGCGGACTGGTCAGCCTCGCAAAGGTTCTTCGGGCGCGCGGACTGAGCGTTGTGCGATTCAACTTTCTTTATCGCGAAAAAAAATCGGGACGCCCCGATTCGATGCCGCGATTGGAACAGTGTTTTGCCGCAGTCGTCGAACGCACTCGCGAAGAGGTCCATCCGAAAACATTGATCGTCGGCGGACGCTCGATGGGCGGACGCGCCGCGTCGATGATGGCCGCAGAGAATTTCAATTGCGACGGATTACTTCTCTTCGCGTATCCGCTTCACCCGCCCGGGCATCCTGAGAAATTGCGCGACGCTCATCTTCCATCGATCACTGTTCCCGTTCTCTGCTTCAACGGAACACGCGATCCATTCATCACGAAGGAATTGATGGAATCAGTGCTGACAAAAGTGAATCGCTGGGAAATGCATTGGGTCGAAGGAGCGGATCACAGTTTCCACGTTCTCAAATCATCCGGCAAAACTGACGCGCAGGTACTCGATGAGATGGGAGAAATCACTCAACGGTGGATCACAAAGATTTCAATGATATAGTCGGTTTACGGTACGCGTCTTGAATTGCTCTCCGTGATGACGTTCTCCACCCTCACAGGGGCAGCTCTATGCGATCCAACCCTCTCACACTGACACAGCGCGGAGCGTGGGGCAGTCTCACTCTCCTGTCGTTATTCGCCGTTTCAGGCCTTTCCGCGCAAACGCGTCTTACTCTGCCCTCGGGCAGCGTAATAATCGTACGAACGGAGTCGCCTCTTCAGTCGTCGACCGCACAAGCCGGTCAGTCGTTCGGCACGTTCGTTACCGACACTGTGCGCCTCGATAACTACACTGTCATTCCAGCTGGCAGCCGAATTCGCGGAACGATTTCCTACGCGAAGCCTGCGACTCGTCAGGAATCCGGTGTGATCGAAGTCGATTTCAATCAGCTGACTCTTCCCGACGGGACTACGTACCCGATAGTCGCAAAACTCACCAGCACTGATTCAACAGAACGACGCCAGATCGATGCGAGCGAGAATCCTCGCGTAGTTCTCATCGGCGGCCGAGGTGGAATTGGTGCCGCAATCGCCGGCGCGGGTTCCAACAGCGCTCCGACATCCGGAATTCTCGCGGCACTCGGTGGACTTCTTTCCACAGGTCAAAACGTGAATGTGCCGGCGGGAACACGACTCGCGGTTCAGCTCGAGCAGCCGCTCTCGTTGAGAACGCGCGGCGCCGCGCGAGCAGCCGATGCGTACACGATTTACACCGCGGCGGACAGAATCAGCGCAGCGCAGCAGGCACTTGCATCGCAGAATTATTATCGCGGCTCGATCAATGGACAGCTGGATGACGCAACGCGCCGAGCGATTTTCGAGTACCAGCTCGACAAAGGCATAACGGCGACTGGAAATCTTGACTGGCGCACCGCGCGCGCACTTGGCATAACAACTACCGGCGGCGTTGGAGCAGGAACTGTCGGCTCCAATTACGGCGCAGTTCTCTCGTTGGATCAAGCCACTACAGTGCGCAGAAATGCGCAGACGCTCGTTGGTCGCGAGCGTCAGGATCTTTCGCTCTCAACCAGTGGGCAGTTGAATGCAGGTCGCGCATACGCAGCCGGTGATGTCGACCTTTGGTTCGCGCTCTCGGCATTTGCTGACAACGCGTCGTTGTACGAGCAGCTCTTGCGCGGTACCAACACCGACGCGGCCGCACTCGCAGGCCGTGCGCTAATTAACGCAGCGCGACGAGTTGATACGGCGATGCAGAACGCACGACCGTCGGCGGCGGTAGCAAATTCCTGGACGTCGATTCGGCGACAGCTGAGTTTGTTAGATCCGAGTTACAGCAGCGCCTACTGAAGATGCTTGGACAAACGCCTCAACAGCCGGAGGTCCTGAACCTTCCCCTTCATCGTGCTTGAAATAAACGTAGGCCTCGTTCCACGCCTGGCTGGTAACGCATTTCGCCCATTCCTCGAGTGCTGTCTGATCGTAGTCGAGCTTGTGTAATCTCAAATATCCCCACGACGCGGTACACACGACTGGGCATTTGAATTCCGCCTGCTCCGCAACACACATCGCAATGTCTCTGTCGCGCAGAACTGAAAAAATTTCCTCGTCGAACCAGCTCTCGTGGCGGAACTCGAACGCGTATCGTCGCTCTGGCGGTAAGTAGCCAAGGAAATTCTTTAAGCGATCGACATCTTTTTTCAGATTCGGCGGAAGCTGGAAGAGAATCGGCCCTAGTCGACCGCCGAGTACGGAGGTGTTCTTGAGAAGAAACTCGACGAGCGGTTGAGATTCCGCTTTGAGGCGAGCGTGATGCGTGATGCGCTGACTCGCCTTGAGCGCAAACGTGAATCGCTCCGGGACCTGCGACGCCCACTCGAGCAGCACATGCTCCTTGGGCAATCGATAAAACGTGTTATTGATCTCGAGCGTCGGAAATTTCGTCGCGTAATAGTTGAGCAGCTGATCGGATTTCAGATCATCCGGATAAAAGCTTCCCTTCCACTCCTTGAAGGAATAGCCGCTCGTTCCCGCGAGCAGCTTCACGATGCCTTCTTCTTCCGCTCCGATTTCTCCGGCTTTGCAAGGCTCGCCTTCAACGCTTCCATCAAGTCGATGATCTTGTCGCCGCCACCAGGCGTAGCAACATCGGATGTGATGTCCTGACCGTCGACCTTGCGCTGAATCGTTTCCATCACGCGCTCGCGGACAGTGTCCTTGTACTTCGCCGGCTCGAATTTCTCAGTCGCCGTCTGATCGATCAGCATGAGCGCGAGCTTGAGCTCGGCATCTTTTACGTCGCCGTCAGGAATTGGCACTTCACTGGACGGACGAACTTCGTCGGCGTAATGCAGCTGCTCCATCACAAGCACGTTGCCCATCGGACGAAGAAGTACGAGATGCTGCTGACCACGCGCTGCGTACTGTCCGAGTGCAGCCTTCCCGCTTTGCTTCAGCGCCTGCGCGAGCAAACGATATGCGCGATCTCCGCCCTTGTCTGGTCCGAGATAATAAACCTTGTCGAGATAAACTCGATCGACTTCAGAAAGCGGAACGAATTCGACGACATCGATTGTGCTCGTCGCTTTTTCTTCGAGCGCCTTCAACTCTTCGGGCGTGAGAATGACGTACTGATCTTTCGCGAATTCGTAGCCCTTCACTGTTTCGTCGCGCGTCACGATCTCGTTGTTGTCTTTCGGGCAGATGTACTGCTGCTTGAGCCGCCCGTTGCACTTCTTGTGGAGCATGTTGAACGAGATCTGAGCCTTCGACTCGGAGGATGAATAGAGGTTCACCGGGACTGAGACGAGTCCGAAGGAGATCGTTGCGCTAGCGATTGATCGAGCGGCCATGAGACTGGGGTTTGAGGGACAGGCAAAGTAGGATAAATCGGCGATTGGGCAATCCGCAACGACGTTTGGTGGAAATTTGGTCCCTCGAACAGGTTTGTGATGCACGCATTGGATATAAATTTCCGTTGAAACTCGGTCTCGCCTAATTTCGTCGAACCAATCGTGACTCCTCCTTATCGCGTTAGCCAACCTGCCGATCCTGTCACAATGGTGAGGACCCTCCCGGAGGATCTCATACCCGAGCGGAATGGCGTCGTCGCATGGTGGACGAGCGCCAAGCGCGACGTCGACTGGATTCTGCCAAGGACTTTCCGGGCATTCACATTCATGGGAAACATCGAGCTCGATCTCACCTCGGCCCGGATGGGTTCCGGGACCTCCGAGATGGAGCTCAAATGCATCCTTGGCAACATCGAGATTACGGTTCCTCCCGATATCAGGATCATTTGCGACGGTGACGGAATAGCAGGCACTTTCGATATCGAGCGAGTCGGCAAACCCACACCGCCGCCGCCCGATGCGCCGACGATACGAATTTCAGGAACCGCATACCTCGGCGCCGTCACTATCAAGATCGTCGATCCGAATGCACCCGGATGGGCGGAAAAGTTGAAAGCATGGGCGAGAATAGCGGGCGCCAAGTAACGCTGCATCGCACGAGTCCCCAGCGCATACTATAGGAATGTCAACGCCGGGCGACCCCGACACCCCCGACAACCTCAGTACCTATCGCGCGAAACGATCGGCCGACCGCTCACCCGAGCCGGTCGGAACGGTTTCTCCGATTCCGGGGAATCTCTTCGTCGTTCACAAGCACGCAGCTCGGCAACTTCATTTCGATCTGCGCCTCGAGATGGACGGAGTGCTTCGCTCGTGGGCAGTGCCGAAAGGTCCTTCATATGATATGGCCGACAAGCGGCTCGCCGTAAAAGTCGAGGATCATCCGCTCGAGTATGGCGACTTCGAGGGGGTAATTCCCGCCGGCAATTACGGTGCGGGCGGAGTGATCGTTTGGGATCGCGGCGAGTGGGTACCGCTCGAGGATTGGCGAACCGGTCTCGAAAAAGGAAAACTCATTTTCGAGCTCAAGGGCTACAAGCTCCACGGAAAATGGACGCTCGTCAAAATCAAAAAGAGCGAGCGTGATTGGCTTCTCATCAAAGAACGCGACGCGTACGTGAAGCAGCCGGGCGATGTCTTTCCGGAAGAGTCGGTGCTCTCGGGACTCACCGTCGAGGAAGTAAAAACCGGAGTCGTTCCAAAAAGTCGATTGCGTGAAGCGCTCGAAGAAAACGGCGCGCCACGCGTGCGCGTCGATCCGAGAAAAGTCGAACCGATGCACGCCGAATCGACGGAAAAAGCATTTACTCGAGATGGCTGGCTCTTCGAGCTCAAGCTCGACGGATATCGATTGATCGCCAGCAAATCGAAGGGCGAAGCATTGTTGCTCACCCGCAACGGCAACGACTACACCGAAGTTTTTCCCGAAATTGCGCGCGCTGTGAAAGCATTGCCCGTTGACGAGTGCATCATCGACGGCGAAGTAGTTGTGACCGACGCGAAAGGTTTGCCGAGCTTCGCGTTGCTTCAGCGGCGTGGCAGGCTGAGCTCTTCGCTCGAAATCAAGAGAGCGACCGTCGAGCTGCCCGCAACATTCTATGTATTCGATCTCCTCGCATTCGAAGATTTCGATCTTCGACCGCTTCCCCTCTCCGAGCGCAAGCAATTCCTCATCGACGTCGTTCCCAAGCTCGGACCGCTCCGCGCACTCGATCACATCGAGCGCGAAGGCGAAGCCTTTCTCGAGCAAGTGACAGCGATGGGACTCGAAGGCATCATCGCGAAAAAAGCCGACTCCCCGTACCGCAAGGGACGCTCGGCACAATGGCTCAAGATCAAATCGGAGAAGACCGGAGACTTCGTCATCGTCGGCTTCACCGAGCCCAAGCGAAGTCGCGGTTATTTCGGAGCATTGCAGCTAGCGGATAAGATCGACGGAAAGTTCGTCTACGCTGGCCGAGTCGGAACGGGATTCAACGATTCGCTGTTGAAGGAATTGAAATCGCTGCTCGATCCAATCGTGCGTGATACTCCTCCGTGCCTGGGGCCGTGCATCGCGCCGGATGCAAAACCGCACCCGAGCGAAGCGATTCCCGAAACGAGCACGACGACTTGGGTCGATCCGGTACTCGTATGCCAGGTTCGATTCCGCGAATGGACACCGGATGGCATTCTGCGCCACTCCGCGTTTCAGCGCATGAGGCCGGACAAGTCGCCACACGAGTGCGAGCGACAGGGATGGACGAAGGTTGAGCGTGAGCCGGAAGCGGCACTAGAGAATGCGCCGCCCGTCCCTAATCCGGTTTCTCCGGCGAATCCGATCAAAACCATCAATTTCTCAAACCCGAAGAAAATCTTCTGGCCCGCCGAGGGATACACGAAGGGCGATTTGATCGAGTACTATCGCGCGATCTCGCCGTGGCTCCTTCCGTATCTGCGAAACCGTCCCGTCGTGTTGACAAGGTTTCCCGACGGTATCGACGGAAAATCCTTCTATCAAAAAGATGCGCCAGAGTTCGCACCTGAATGGATGCGCACGGTTCCCATCTGGAGCGAAGAAACTCAGCGCGACATTCGATACTTCGTGTGCGACGACGCCGAATCGATTCTCTACATCGCGAACATGGGCTCAATCCCGCTTCACATCTGGGGAAGCAGAGTCGGATCGCTCGAGCTGCCCGATTGGTGTGTGATCGATCTCGATCCTAAAGAAGCGCCGTTCTCGGACGTCATTCGCACAGCACAAGTGCTACATCGTATCTGCGAGTCAGCAGATCTGCCGAACTTTGTAAAGACAACCGGCAAGACCGGATTGCACATCATGCTGCCACTCGGCAGACAGTTCACCTACGAGCAATGCCGCACACTCGGCGAGCTTCTCGCGCGGCTGGTGCTGCGCGAATTGAACGACATTGCGACGATCACGAGACACATCACGAAGCGCGGCGACAAGGTGTATCTCGACTATCTGCAGAACCGACACGGCCAATTGATTGTCGCGCCGTACAGCGTTCGACCATTGCCCGGCGCATCGGTGTCGATGCCGCTCGAGTGGCATGAGGTCAACGAATCGCTCGACCCGCGCGCGTTTACAATCAAGACGGCAGTCGAGCGGATGGAAAAGCTCGGCGAGGATCCCGTGCTACCGGTGCTCGAAACGAAGCCCGATCTCCTTCAGGTCCTCGACAATCTGCAGTCCGTATGATTATGATCTCGGGATGACTCTTTCTCGACGAGACTTTCTGCGAAATGCGGCATTCGCCTCGGGAATGTTGATGCCGGGCAAGCGCATCATCGCCGATTTGTTGGCCGACACAGATGCAGCGCGGCTCGCTGCATGGAGCTCGACACTGCGTCGCGAAGCTCCAGCATTTCGCTCTCAGCCATTTGGTCGTCGAGCGGCCCGCGTCGGCGAGCTTGCTGTTGGGAGTCCGTATGAAGCGTTCATGCTCGAGGCTTACATCAAGGCCGGTGGAAATCCTGCGGGACTCGAGCCACTCGCGCTTTCACTCACCCGATTCGATTGTGTGACACTCGTTGAATCGTGTCTCGCTGTCGCGCGTGTATCTGACAAATCGTCCAACCCGTCATGGGAACAGTTCGCGCACGAGATAGAGCGGATGCGCTATCGCGGTGGGAAACGCGAGGGATATGCGTCGCGACTTCATTATTTCAGCGAATGGATCACGGACGGCGAGAAGCGCGGACTAGTGCACGACCTTGGCAAGGAATTAGGCGGCGTGAATGACACGCGACCACTTCGATTCATGACGGAGCATCGTACGAGTTATCCGGCGCTCGCCGACGACGGCGTGTATCGCACGATTGGTGAGATGGAGCGAAGCCTCGACAACAATCCGCGATACGTAGTCATGGCTGAGCGAATTCCTCAGATCGTCGATCACATCGACACCGGTGATGTGCTTGCGTTCGCGACGTCGACTCCGGGAATCGACGTCAGTCATGCTGCATACGCTTATCGTGACTCCGGCGGAATACTTCGCGTACTGCATGCTCCACTTTCAGGCGGAGCAGTCGAGATCACCCACACTACTCTCCCTGAGTACGTTTCCGCGATCCGCCACGCGACGGGGGTACTCGTCGCCCGATCGCTTCACGGGTAAGTCGTTCGTTTTTCGCTGCGAGCTCCACGACAATCTTGATTCGGTGCTTACGCGTCTCTTCGCGTTTCCCACCATTTATCCAGTACAGAAACTGCTTTCGCGTGAATCGGGGAAACGCGTCGAAGTTTCGCTCAGCAACTGGTTTCGCTTTCAGCGCCGCAGCGAGATCTACGGGAATCACCATCGCCTCGATTTGGTCGAGGTGAATCCAGGAACCATTCTTCTTCGCTGATTCGATCGCGTCGAGTCCGGGCTTCATTACGAGCCCTTGCTCGGTGAGCCGAGCGACTCGATCCTTATTCAATTTCGACCACCCGCTTTTCGGCTTCCGCGGCGTAAAGAGCTGCATGTACTGAGCATGATCGATTGGCCGCAAGGTGCTATCGATCCATCCAAAGCAGAGCGCTTCCTCGACCGCATCGCCGTACTTCAGCCGATCCTCCCGTGCCGTCTTTTTGTCGAAGACCAGCCAGATACCCTTCGACTTCGCGTGGTTTTTTTCAAGCCACTTCCGCCATGCATTTCGGTCGGGAACGTAAACCTGCTCTACCGTCGGGCTCTTGTTCATCGGGGTATCTTGTGTTGTACGTCAATTGTCCGTACAATATAAGAGGAGGCGCGATGAAAGCAAAGACACAAAAGCCCGGGGATCATGGTCGGCGGACTACGAAGAGGAGCAGGCTCGAAGTACGGCTCACGGATGCGCAAAAACGATTACTCCAGAGAGCAGCCGATGTCAGGGACGAGACGCTCACTGACTTTGTTATGCGTGTGAGCGAGACTGCGGCCAGGAAAGAACTCGAGGAGTCTGGAATGATTGTGCTCACTCGCGACGAACAGGGAACTTTCGTGCGAGCCTTGCTGAATCCTCCAAAGCCTAACACTCGATTGGTGCGGGCCGCAGAGCGTTATCGCAGAATCACCGGGCATCGTTCAGACAAGTGAAGCAAGAGCGCAAACGAGTCGAGCCCCTCGCCCCGCACCACGAACGAGGGGCTTTTTCGTGCGGCGTTCCATCGCTTGATCGCTATCTGATACAACAGGCCCGACAGGACGCGGTGCGAAGAGTTGCCGCGGTCTTCGTTCTCGTCGGCGATTCGCCAAACGAGATTGCGGGCTACTACACGCTGTCGGCTTCCTCGGTCCGTCTTTCAGATGTCCCGCAGGAATTTGCCAAACGCCTCCCACGTTACCCGCTCGTGCCAGCAATCCTGCTCGGGCGCCTCGCCGTCGACACGCGATTCCGTGGTCATCGCCACGGCGAGTATCTGCTCCTCGATGCCCTCGATCGAAGTCTTCGCAACAGCGCAGAAATTGGAGCTACGGCAATCATTGTCGATGCGAAGGATCTCGAAGCGCGTTCTTTCTATGAACGCTACGGATTCACGCGCTTTTCACCTGACGCAAGTCGCCTCTTCTTACCGATGAAAACCGTTGAGAAGCTGCTTCGATAGCGCGCGTAAACGTGTTTTCGGCGTACCGTCGCTACCAACCTCCGATTGCAATGAGATCGAGCGGATTCACAGTCAGCGCTCCGTAACGAGCGCTCCAGTGCAGATGCGGTCCGGTCACTCGCCCCGTCGCGCCGACGCGACCAATTTGCTGTCCGCGGGCAACGGTGTCACCCTCTGCCACCAGCGTGCGACTCAAATGGAAGTAGCCGGTCACCACGCCGGCGACGTGATCGATGTAAACGACATTTCCGGCGAGAAAGAAATTCGCGACAAGTGCAACAACACCCCGATTCGCTGCGTTTATTGGCGCACCGACTTTCCCTGCGAAATCCACTCCGAGATGCGTGCTCGCCAAAGTGCGATTGAACGATCGGCCGGAGCCGAATCGCGCGGTGATTCTCGAAGGCCGCGGTTTGAGAAACGGTGATGACCACATCTTCGGCGTATCATGAGAGCGGCGACCGATCTCGCGCGCACGCTCGTTTTCGCGCGCGACCCGCGCTTCGGTTGCGGAATCGAGTGGCCGAGTAAATCTCGGGGACACTGATAATCGCCTCGGTCTGGCGCGACCAGGTGGCGGCGGCCTGGGAAGCATGACCGTGATGGCGAGCGTATCGGCTCTTCCTGCAGATCGATTGACGATCACATGACCAACGAGACTTCCTGATGCACTTAGAGGAACGGCGCCGAGCGCGTGCCACAGATTTGACTTCACCTGATGAAAGTGAAGTGGCTCGCCGCCAAGCTCACCAGTGATGTTTGCAGTCGAAGGTTCGTCGACAGCAATGCGAACAATCGAGCCGCGAGAGGCGCGACTCGGTATCACCGTCACTTGTTGCGCTTCCACTCGATTCGATGCGATCCAAAGAATTCCAACAAGGATAGCTGCGGCGCGCGTTCCGCCTATGGATCGAATACAGCCCTTCCGTCCAATGTTGCGTCGAGAATCGTGTTCAACATCCTGCGCGCTTCGTCCGGGGGACCGTTGCGCAAGCTCTCCGCATCCTTGGTGAAACGCTGCAGCGCCATGAAATCGCAGAAGCTTGGTATCACGTCCGGATCGCCGGAATTGAGCGCCGTCCTCGTGACTTCCACGCCGGCAACCCAGCAATTGTTGCATCGATAAGTCGTGAGAATACGTCGAAGGTCTGAATTCCAAAATGGAATGACGTGAATCTCCGCAGCTGGCGTTGGCGTGCGACATCCCGAGCACATGAAAAAGACTTCTTGCTCGCCTTCTTCTGCGGCAATCGGATCGCTCACGGAAATATTCCTCGCTGTTGGTAAGCCATCGCAACTTTGCCGATTGCATTTATGAATGCGGCGGTGCGAAGGTCGACGTTGCGCTCCTTCTGAATCACGCGCAGCTCCTTGTAAGCCGAGATCATCGTCTCCTCGAGTCCTGAATTCACGAGCTCCTCTTCCCCGGCGGCCGCGCTGACGCGCTCGTGTTCTTCGGGCGTGAAACGCAATCCTGTGAGGTGTTCGACGCCCGCGAGAATGCGCTCGTTGGTGCGCTCCTGGAATCGCTTTTCCATTCGGCCGAAGCGCATGTGCGAAAGATTCTTCACCCACTCGAAGTATGAGACCGTTACACCGCCGGCGTTCGTGTAAATGTCCGGGATGATGAGAACTCCGCGACCGAGAAGCTTCTCGCTCGCATCAGCCGTGATGGGGCCATTTGCTCCTTCGACGATGATCCGTGCTTTGATTCGGTCGACATTTTCGTCGGTGATGACATTCTCGAGAGCAGCGGGCACAAGAACGTCGCAGTCCAGCTCGAGCGCGTCTCCGTTGTTCGGCGAGCTTCTGGAAATTCCCGGAAATCCGAGAATCGAGCCAGTCGCCTTCCGATGTTCCATCACTTTTTCGAGGTCCAGGCCCTTCTCAGAGAAAATCGATCCTTCACGCTCGGAGAGCGCGACGAGAACTCCGCCGCCTTCCTGAATGAATTTCGCGGCGTGATAACCGACGTTGCCGAGTCCTTGAACAGCTACGCTTTTTCCTTCGAGTCCCGGAGCGATTTTTCTCGCCTTCATGTCTTCTTTATCGTTCACGGCCTCGCGCAATGCGAAATAAACACCGCGCCCCGTGCTTTCCGTGCGACCCCGCACACCCCCCTGCG
>JBGQKT010000038.1:0-20274 GCA_041499635.1 Gemmatimonadaceae bacterium | reverse complement strand
ATCGTCATCGGATCTTCGCCGCCTTCGATCATTCGCGCCATCCAATAAAGCGCACCGTTTGGATCGCTTCCGCGCAGTGACTTGTGAAGCGCAGAAAGCATGTTGAAATGAGTTTCGCCGGCTTTATCGTGGAGTGCGTATCGCCGCTGCATTGCGTCGCGCGCTGCTTCTGCGCTGATGTGTCGCTCTTCTCCGACGAGAAGCGCAGCGGCTTCCAGCACACTGAGTGCGCGCCGTGCATCACCGTCCGCTTCATGCGCGATGAGCTGCATCGCATCGTCATCGACGTCGAGATTGAATGAGCCGAGCCCTCGCTCTGAATCGGTGAGGGCGCGCCGCATCAGTACGAGAATGTCGTCGGCTGAAATCGGCTCGAGCACGAACACGCGCATGCGCGAGAGAAGCGCGCTGTTCATCTCGAACGACGGATTTTCTGTGGTCGCTCCGATAAGAGTGATCGTACCACTTTCGACGTGCGGAAGAAATGCGTCCTGCTGCGCCTTGTTGAATCGATGGATTTCGTCGACGAACAGAATCGTCTGACGTCCGAGCTCGAGCCGCTCCTCGGCTGCAGCGATGATCACTCGAACTCGGCCAACTCCTTCAGTCACCGCGGAAAACGGAACGAATTCGCGATCGGTGTAGTGAGCGATAAGGCGGCCGATTGTCGTTTTGCCCGAGCCGGGTGGACCCCAGAACACCATCGACGTTATTGCGCCGCGCTCGATAGCCTCGCGCAATGGTTTGCCCGGACCGAGCAAGTGATGCTGTCCCACGAGCTCATCGAGAGTATTGGGACGGATCCGAGCTGCGAGCGGCTGCGCTGAGGCAGGCGGCGTAAACAGGGACTGCTCTCGGTTGGCGGGCGAGCCACGAAACTTTTTCGGCATTACGACGACATTGAGGACTTCAACTGATCAGATTCCGCGCCAACAAAAATAATCCGCACCCGGCGAAGAAGCTGACCGGCAGTCCCCAACCTTTCTTACCCTGAAATTCGGGAACGAGGTTGGATGCTCCGACATAAAGCGCAACTCCAGCGGCCAGGGGCAAACCATAAGTGCGAAGCGGCGCGAAGTATTGAGTGGTCAGTCCGCCGAGTACCGTCGCGGCAGCGAGAGCAGCACCGGCAGCAAGCGCGCGGCCACGTGATGCACCCGACGCGAGGAACATGCTCGAGATCGCCAATCCCTCCGGAATCTTGTGCAGAAGAATCGCGACAAAGACCAGAAGCCCAAGTGATTGGCTCACCTGAAATCCGCTGGCAATCGCGACACCATCTATGAACGTGTGCAGCAAGAGTCCGATCAACGCAGCGACGCTCACTGCGCGGGTTACGTGATGAACTTCCTCGCCGAAATGAAAATGCGGCGCGAGTGTGTGTTGCGTGAGATGGACGAGCACATATCCGGAGAGAATGATGACTCCACCCGACGCTCCATGCTGCGCGATCGCTTCCGGAACAAGTTCAGCGAGGGCGACCGAGATCAGGAACCCAGCAGAAAACGCGATGAGCTTATCGAGCGCCGAAATACTGAGGCGCGAATGCCATGTCACCGCAGCGGCGCCGACTACATTTGCGCTGGCCGCGATGACAGTGTACGCGACCGCGGGCAATATCACGCTTGAGTCAATGCAAGCCGTTCCGCGGCGGCGCTGATCGCGGCTGACAGTGAAGGCGCAAGCGCACGATCCCACGACTGCGAGCGCCACGTTCGATCGGCGAGCGACGCGCGCTCCTCGAGCCCCTTCCCCTGCAGCAGGTATATCCACCGATCGGAGCGCGCGTAGATGTACATCTCGAGCTGCGCCGTCAAAGTGAGCTGATCGTCGCCAGTGTAGAGCGATATCTCCACGCCGCCGTACGTGGCAACTGGAACCTTGAGCCGCGCAATTGCGTCGCGCACATCGGGCAATGCAATCGACTCGCCTTTCCACGTCGTTTCCGATCGGAGATCCTGAATCTCGACGTCGACTGCGGGCGCAAGCAGTTCGGTCAGCGTGTAAAAAAGATCGACGACCCTCTCAGCGTTTGCGGAGACGAACGCCTGGTAATAGTCGCCCCCCTGCGGACGCGTGTGCTTGACGAACGTGAATCCGTCGGCGCCGGATCTAAAACGCTTCCAGACCGTGCTGTCGGGATCTTTGCCGCGAAAGAGCATCGATTACGCCCGTGCCAGCGCCAGCAGCTGCTCGCGTGTGTTCATTGAGGGGTCATTAATAACGTGCTGAAGCAGGTTGCGTAACGTCCGCCCTACCTGGGGCCCGGTGATTCCAATTTTTTCCAGATCCGTTCCTCCGATTGCGAGGTCGGCGATTTCAATCGGATCGCGGTAAGCCACGCGAAGCGCCTGACGATAAACCGAGGCAACGCTTTCCTTCGATGGAGCGACGCTGCCTGCTTCACGCTCGGCCCACCACAACGAATCGGCCAACCGCAGCAGCGAGGCAAGACGCGTGCGACCGGCAATCGCTGCCCATCGACGAACCACTGAATCCGGCACGGCTTCCTTCCTGATTAGTGTACTGGCCATCTCCTTTGACAGCTCATGCCATGCAGCAACCACAGAACCGATCCATTTCACTTCCGAATTGGAGAAGCGAAGCTGTTTGAGCGCGGCAATGACTGCCGGCGGATCAGCGGCGGCGAACAAACCGGTCAGCCGCGCAATTTTTCGAGCTGATTTCTTTTCGGATCTACAAGCAAGCGACGGAAGTCGGAAATGATCCAGTGCGGCGATTTGCGTGTTGGTGATTCCCCCGAGACTGGGTACCAGAACACCAAGCGCACCACCGTCACGCCACATTCGAAACGCGCGACTCGGCAAGCGAACCTGTTCCATCGTTTTCTCGATCTCCTGCTTCACTCGCTCCGCCGAGAGACGGGTGAGGTGCGGCGCACTCGCGACGATCGAGTCCCACGTTTTTGGATCGATCTTGAAATCAAAGCGCGCCGCAAAACGAATTGCGCGGAGCGCGCGTAAACGATCCTCGCGCATGCGCTCTGACGGATCGCCGACGGCGCGGACGATTCCCTTCTCCAGATCGACCTGACCGTGAAAGGGATCATGAAGTGTCTTGTGCGTCGGCGAAAACGCGATCGCGTTGATTGTGTAATCACGGCGCGCGAGATCTTCATCCAGCGTCGCGCCAAACTCTACAATCGCGTGACGACCGTCAGTGTTCACGTCGCGGCGAAATGTCGTGACCTCGTGCATCACATCGTTTGCGTCGAGAACGCCGACAGTGCCGAAATCGATTCCTACCGGCACTGTCCGCGAAAAGAGATTTCGTACGTCGTTGGGGCGCGCAGCTGTTGCAAGATCCCAATCGAGGTGCGCATGCCCGAGCAGCGCGTCTCGAACTGCTCCTCCGACGCACCACGTCTCGAACCCCGCCTTCTCCAAACGGCGAGCGATCTTTAGAACCTCGGCCGGCGGATCGAGCTTATTCATCAGCTGGCGCTGAACATCGCGCGAACAGCTTGCATCGTCATCCCCGCGCCAAGCGCAAGCATCAAGTCGATGCGCGCCTGCTGGGCGCGGCGAGAGCCGCCGAATATCACTCCCATTTCCTCAAGTCGTCTTCCGCCGCCGGCGTATCCGTATGTGTGTCCAACTCGACCACCCTGTGTTCGCGACGTGAGCACCACTGGTTTGTCTTCCGCGATCCATCGCTGAATCGCAGGAACCACCGCCGGTGGAACATTGCCACGGCCCATTGCAGCAATCACTACTGCACGCGCTACCGTGCGCGATGCGTCGAGCAATCTCTCATCAGCACCGGCCGCAACGAAGATGATGTCTACTGGAGTTGCAAGCGATGACGGCTGAATGATCGGCGGCGATGGAGGCAGCTCGCGATGCATGATGAGCTCGCCCTCGTCGAGAACGCCAAGCGGGCCGAGTCCGGGACTTTCGAATGCGTCGAGAAGGTGCGTGTTCGTTTTGGTTGCGTCGAGCGCCGCGAAAATCTGCCCGCTTATCACAACCATCGCGCCGTAACCGCGCACTTCCGAGCTTGCTGCAACGCGCACTGCTTCCAGAAGATTCGCCGGACCATCCCAGCCGAGGTCGCTCACGGTTCGCATCGCGCCGGTGAAGACTACCGGTTTGTCCGATGGCAGCGATCGCGCGACAAGATACGCCGATTCCTCAAGCGTATCGGTACCGTGCGCAACGACAACTCCTGTCACCTCCGGACGGAGAATATGCTCGGCGATTCTGTTTCGAAGCGCCCACATTCGCTCGACTGTCATATGCGGACCTGGGAATGCGCCCCAATCTTCTGTCTCCACCCCAGTGACCGCCTCGATCCCGCGCGTCGCTTCGAGAATCTCTGCCGATGTGAGCGATGGCACCGCGCCTGTCGCTCCGGGATCATTGCGCATTGCAATCGTGCCGCCCGTAAAAAGAATCACGATCATTGTAGCGATTCAGTGGACGAGGACGGCTAGTCGCGCGATTACCGCGTCCGTTCGCTCCGCGAATGACTCGCATTCGTCTGCTGCGGCCTCGATTGCGTAGGTCACGAGCGCGTCTGCCGCGAGCAAATCGATCGCCTCTTCTCGGCGTGACGACGGCTTTGATTCTGCCTTCATCAAGCGACGGAGGAGGCCCGCAGCCGCAACCGCAAACGCGTCAGACGGCGTGACATCAGGCGCACTCAGGAACTCAGAGAGCGCAGATTCCAGGCGTTGCGCGAGTTTCGCGGGCGGCGCCGGACGCCGCGACGCCAGCCATTCGCTAGCGTTCACGCGCCTCGAGCATTTTCCGAACAGTGGGCGCAACTGCAGCCAACGCTGTGTGAACCTTCGAGCCGTCGGGAATTCCCGCTTGAGCAAGATGCGCCTTTCCTCCCCCACGGCCTCCAGCAAGCGCTGCGACCTCCTTGAGAATCGCATCGGCGCGAAGTCCGCGGTTCTCTCGAACGCTGTCCGTAACGACCGCGAGCAACGTGTGCTTTCCATTCAAGTCTGCGGCGAGAACGGCGACGCCATGAACGAGACGCTCTCGGACAGCATCGGCGAGTGCAGTGAGCTCCTTCATGTCGGCAACTGTGACAGTCGTCGCAATGACTTTCACCGCGTCGACTCGCTGCACCATGTTGAGTACGCGCTCGAGCTCATCGTTTGTCGCACCGCGCGTCGCGTCGTCGACTTTTTTTGCCAGTGAATTCCTTTCGTCGATCAGTGACTGGATTCGCTGCACGACAGTGTCGGGAGTCGCGCGCACCAGATCGTCGATCTCATCGATGGTCTTCGCGAGATCGCTCAGCTGTTCGTACGCCCTCGGACCGGTGATCGCCTCGATGCGACGCACGCCCGCAGCGATTCCCGACTCGGCAACGATGCGAAACAATCCTATCTCCGATGTGTTTCGCACGTGGGTGCCCCCGCACAGCTCGGCGGAAACGCCCGGCACGCTCACGACACGCACGACATCGCCGTACTTCTCGCCGAACAAATGCATCGCGCCGCCCGCGACCGCCTCCGCATACTTTTTCTCGCGAATGTCGAGCGGAATCGCGTCGAAGATCTCTCGATTTACTTTTTTTTCAACGCGTGAAATCTCGTCCCCGGTCATTGGACCGTGATGATTGAAGTCGAATCGGAGGCGATCAGGAGCGACGAGCGATCCCCGCTGATGCACATGGTCGCCAAGAATTTCTCGCAACGCAGCATGGAGAAGATGAGTTGCCGTGTGATTACGCTCGGTATCGAGCCGCGTCCCACGCGGCACCGTCGCATGCGCGGGGCCGAGTCGCACTTCACCTTCAGCTTCGCCAATCGCAGCCGGAATGCCGTCGATCCTTCGAACTTCGTCGACTCTTACCTTCCATCCCTCGCCCGTGATTAAGCCGGTGTCGGAGATCTGTCCGCCGGATTCCGCGTAAAACGGAGTCTCTCGCAACATCACAGCGACTCGTCCGTCGGCGAGAGTGGCGTAATCGACAACTGATGTGTCGGCTTCGGTTCGATCGTATCCGACAAATGAGACGTCGCGTCCCGAGTGCGTAGCGCCGTCGCCATTCGACAGCCAGGCCGCATTCGCGAGCTGATCTGCCGACACCGCGATCTTCTTCGACTTGCGCTCCTGCTGCGATTGCTCTCGCTGTGCATTCAACGCTTGCTCGAATCCCGGTATGTCGACCGTGTAGCCACGCTCTCTCGCCATCAGCTCGGTGAGATCGATCGGAAAACCAAACGTGTCGTAAAGACGGAACGCGTCTTCGCCTGAGATTGTCCCGCGAACCGCGTCTGATCCCTGAGTCGTTTCTGCAGGCGCAATTTCGTCGAATCGACGCATGCCACCGTCGATCGTCGCGAGGAATCGCTGTTCTTCAGCGAGAGTTGTCTCGATGATGTGCTTACGACGATGCGTCAGCTCAGGGTAGACATCGCCCATCAGATCGATCACACGCTCAACGATCTGCGACAGCATTGGAGTCGCTCGGCCGAGTAGCCACGCGTGACGAACTGCGCGGCGCAGAATTCTTCGCAGCACGTAACCGCGTCCTTCGTTCGAAGGAAAAACGCCATCGGCAAGAAGGAATGCGACAGCGCGCGCGTGATCCGCGATGACGCGAAATGCTGCGGGATCGACAAGTACTTTGCCGCCACCCTTCACAGCAGCTGACCAGGTCGAGCGAGACGAACTTTTCAGAGTGTGCCACGCCGTTTCGTTGGATTCCCTGCCGCGATAGGGAATCCCGGTGGCTACCTCGATCGTCTCGAGCAACGGGATAAAGACGTCGGTGTGGTAGTTATTCTCGACATGAGAGAGTACCGCCGTAATTCGCTCGAGACCCATGCCTGTATCCACCGACGGCTTTGGCAAGGGAACGAGGGTTCCGTCCTGCTGTCGGTCGAACTGCATGAAAACGAGATTCCAGAATTCGAGGAAGCGACCCCCTTCCGTCCCTTCGACAAATGACTCCAGGGAAAATTCTTTGCGGTCTGCTTCCGTCCACTCTCCCGTCGCACCGGCCGGCAACCGATAGTCGTCCGCGACGTGAAGTAGATCGGTAAATATCTCCGAGCACGGGCCACACGGACCGGTGTCAGCCATCTGCCAGAAATTGTCGTGAGCGCCCAACCCGTAAATGCGCGAATCGGGAAGGCCCGCTATTTCCTTCCACAGCTGACGCGCTTCGTCGTCCTCATGAAAGATGCTGACACGCAAGTGCGACGGGTCGAGCTTCAGATCCTCGGTGAGAAACTCCCAGGCAAATCGAATTGCGTCGCGCTTGAAGTAATCGCCGAATGAAAAATTGCCGAGCATCTCAAAGAACGTTTGATGGCGCGCGGTGTGGCCGACCTGCTCGAGATCGTTGTGTTTTCCCCCGGCGCGCACGCACTTCTGCGATGTTGTGGCGCGGCGTCCGAACGACGGATTCTCCTGCCCAAGAAAAACCTTCTTGAACTGAACCATTCCGGCGTTCGCGAACAGGAGCGTGGGATCATCCGGGGGCACGAGCGGACCGCTCGGACGAATTGCATGATCGTTTCGCGCGAAGTAGTCGAGGAACCGGCGTCTGATTTCGGCTGCGTACATGGAACGAAATATATCCCGCGAGCTAAGAGCCTTTGAGCACCTTCTTCATCACGCGGTTGATTTCGTCGATGTTGTAGCCGCGTCGCGCGAGATGCGCGTACAAACGACGTTTCACGACAAGAGGCTCGAGTGCGCCGAGGGATGCGAGCTTCTTGCGCGCGTCTTTCTCGACGACGGCGTCGAGATCGATTGCTTCATCTTCGATGACGGCGTCGATCGCGGGGTCCGCAACTTCGCCGCCGATACCACGCTGATAGAGCTGTTGTCGAATGCGCCGTTTCGAGACGCCAGGGCCAAGCAGCTTGCCACGAGCGAACTGGGCCGCATAGCGGGCATCGTCGAGAATTCCGTTCGCGGCGAGGCGGTCGATTGTTTCATCAGCGTCGTTTGCAGGAAATCCCTTCTGGACGAGCTTGCGGCGAAGATTGCGCGACGTGTACTGACGAGCCGTCAGCAGATTGAGCGCGTATTCGTACGCGGATGTGGGCATTATTCGGTCGCCGGTACCCGCTGGCCGATGACCGCTAACGGAGGTCCGAGAACGACGCGGTTGCGAGTTTGCAGTTTCGGGCCTCGGGGCTCGGCCATCGGCCAGCGGGCATCGGCGACCGGAAAAAACCAGAATTGAGTGAGACTCGAATGCTGGGTTTTAACACCGGGTCCCATCACTAGAGTCTCACTCAATTCCTTTATTCTTCCGCGGCGTCAACCTCGCTTTCCGACGAAACTGACGGCCGAATGCCGAGTACGGTCTTCACTTTCTCTTCGACCTCAGCGAGTAGAGCCGGATTGTCCTTGAGATACATCTTCGCGTTCTCACGACCCTGACCGATTCGCTGCGAGCCGTAGCTGTACCACGCTCCCGACTTGTCGATGATCCCCGACTCGGCAGCAATGTCCAGCACCAAGGATACGTGACTGATCCCCTCCGCGTACATGATGTCGAACTCAGCCTGCTTGAACGGGGGCGCAACCTTGTTCTTCACGACCTTCACGCGAACGTGCGAGCCGATGACGTCTTCCTTTTCCTTCACGGCAGCGATGCGACGAATGTCGAGCCGCACCGACGCGTAGAACTTGAGCGCCTTGCCACCCGTGGTCGTCTCAGGATTTCCGAACATCACGCCGATTTTCTCGCGGAGCTGATTGATGAAGATCACCGACGTCCTCGAGCGGGCGATTGCTCCGGTGAGCTTGCGGAGCGCCTGACTCATCAGGCGCGCCTGAAGTCCCATGTGAGAGTCGCCCATGTCACCCTCGATCTCTGCACGCGGCACCAGCGCCGCTACGGAGTCGATCACGACAACATCTACAGCGCCCGATCGCACGAGTATCTCGCAAATCTCCATTGCCTGCTCGCCCGTGTCGGGCTGCGATACAAGGAGATTGTCGACATCGACGCCAAGTATTCGCGCGTAATCGGTGTCGAGCGCATGCTCGGCATCGATGTACGCGGCGACTCCGCCGGCTCGCTGTGCGTTGGCGACGACGTGCAAGCACAATGTCGTCTTGCCGCTCGACTCGGGACCGTAGATCTCAGTGACTCGCCCTCGCGGAATTCCGCCGACGCCGATCGCCGCGTCGAGATTGATCGCGCCCGTCGGAATTGCGTCGACCCGCACGCGCGAGTCAGAGCCCATCTTCATGATCGAACCCTTGCCGCAGTTCTTCTCGATCTGCGCTATTGCCAGGTTCAACGCCTTCTTTTTGTCTTCGCCCATTACCGATACTGCCATCGCACGCTTCCTCTGGTTGACGTTGAATTTTCCCTGGCACGCCGACTCGGTATGGGCTGCAGGACCTCAAAATCTCGCCCAAAACCCGCCTCCGACGTTACCCGAATAAACTACGAAAGTCCCAATCTTTTCTCAAGACTTATCTCACCGCAAACGCATTCTCGATGTGAATGACCTCCGGACCGGTCACGCCGAACACAACTCCGACTACATCGAACCGATAAACGTCCCCTGAGCGGTGAAAACGACCCATCCAGTCCCTCGCGGCCTTCACCAGCTCTCGCTGCTTCCTCCAATGAACGGCTCCCAAGGGGCCGCCATAATCCGCCGACACGCGAGTCTTCACCTCTACGAATGCCACCGTTCGATCGCCCCCCTCAGCGTGAGCCCACTCGGCCACCAGGTCGATATCACGATGCCCGCTTCGAAACCGCCGATCGAGAATGCGGCCCCCTTTCTTCACAAGAAATTGCTCGGCGATTCTTTCGCCTCGCTCTCCGAGTATCTGTCGTGCGACGAGCATGACTCACTCTAGTTGGCGCGGCCATCACTGATGCATCCTTCGCCGACACGAAGAAGCGAAATACTGCTCGGCTTACTATCTTGGGGACCGTGACCAACACCCGCCTTTCCAGCCTTCCAAAGGGATTTTTTTCGGGAAGGACCCACGACAATCCGACGGCAGTGTACGATCCGAGCCGAGTGTGCGTCGTGATTCCCGCGCGTGACGAAGAAAGAACAATTGCTGACGCGGTGCGCTCGGCTGCCGGCTACGCAAACGAAGTGATCGTCATGGACGGCCGGTCGCGCGATGCGACTGCCGACGTTGCTCGGAAAGCAGGCGCGAAAGTTTTTTCAGATCCCGGACGCGGAAAAGGCTCGGCGATTCGCGAGAGTCTTGACCACTCTCAGGCTGAAGTTCTCGTGTTCATGGACGCGGATGGATCACACGATCCGGCCGACATTCCTCGACTTGCGGGAATGATTCTCTCCGATGAGGCTGATCTCTGTGTTGGCTGTCGCTTCAGCGGGGGAAGTGAAGAGCTGTCGGTGAGCACCGGCCAGCTGATTCGCACCATCGGAAACATCGCCATGAACATCGCGATCAATAATCGCTGGAACGTCCAGCTGTCGGACACGCTCAACGGATTTCGCGCTGTGCGCCGTGCCGCCGCGCAAAAAGTCGGGCTAACCGAAGATCGTCACACGATCGAGCAGGAAATGGTGATGAAGTTCCTGCGTCACGGTTACCGAGTGGTGAATATTCCGACGCACGAGTATCCGAGAGAATTCGGGACTAGTCACATCCGGATCTGGCGCGAGTGGCCGATGTTCGTGTGGTGCGTACTGAAGAACGTCGCAGCGCCCGACATCGCTCCACAATCAAAGTCGCTACCCGCCTCTACGGATCCCATCGAAATCCCTGGCGAGATTTGATGCGGTAACAAATTCAGCGTTGAAAAGCGAACGGATAGTATCGAGGTTCGTGCGGAAATTCTCGATGCCCGATGCTGTCAAACCTGATGGATGGAAGAAAAATGCGGCTGTCTTCGCACTCGACCGAGGCGGCTGCTTCCACCGCTCAGTCAACATGGTGTGTCTTGAGCCAAGTCCCTTCACACTCAGGCACGCATGACGCAGCCGCCACGCTAGGCGTCGTGCCATTCCTGCGACGCTGTTGGGAAAGCCAGTCATAGGAACCTCCAGGATTTGGAGGTTGCCGTTCTTCTGATAATCGTCCGCCGCAGGATGGTATGGGCTTGATGCAGCTCGAAGCCAGTTCACCTCGATGGTGGTTTTTCCCGCCGCCTGCCAGATGACATTCCCTGGAAGGGCTGAGAGATCGACGACGACGCCGAGCTCGTCGAGTCGACGCATCAACCAATTGCTACAAAAATCCCAGCCGGTTCGCGTCGAGCGTACGTCGAAGTGTTGAGCGAGTGATTCGCGCGCAGCGCCGAGCCACGCCGGTTCTGGATTGAAGGAATAGCAGCCCGCAGCGGCATCGTACGACATGAGGTGCATATGCCAGCCAAGCTCATGGCCTTCGTCGGACAATTGATCCCACGTTTTGCCAATCCGCAGATAGCCTGAATCGAATTTTCCAGTAGCAAATCGCACGCTGTCGTCGGCACGGATCATCCACGTCACTGGAGGAAGTGACGACCCAAGCTCCTTCACCAGAAAATCGATGTTGTCGAGCGGCGCCCACGTGTCGTTCGCTGGTACGCCGTCGAGGATCGGAGGAAAGTCGGGATCGACGTCGCAGCAGAGAGCTACTTTCAGCTTTTCACCGCAATGACGAATTGAATGGGTGCGATCTTTAGACGCCCGAGAGCACGGGAAACGAAAAGCGATGGGCGAAGCACGCGCGAAAGAGCCGGAATCGCTCCGACAATCTTGTCGCCGATGCCCACACCGAACTGTTGGCGAATCTCAAAACCTTCATCGCGCAGAAGATTCTCTACGAATTGCGGGCTGTGACCGATCAGGAATTCGTAGTACTTCTCCATGCTGTCATCGAACGGGTTGGGCGCTCTCCCCACCGCGAATCCCGCGATGCGTTTGATATTTCGTTTGTTGCTGTAGCTGAACACGAGGCGTCCGCCAGGCTTGAGCACGCGATTTATCTCGCGCAATGCCGCGCCGGGATCGCCAAGGTGATGAAAGACCCGAACCATGAGAACATCGTCAATCGAATTAATCTCAAAAGGAAGTTGCTCAACCCTGGCTTCGTGATATTCCACAGACTCGTCGCCATACGTGCGCTCAGCGACCGCGCGCAAATTGCTCGCCGGCTCGATCATGTGGGCCCTGCGGTATCGCCCGACATAGCACGTTCCAAGTCGCCCAAACCCCGCGCCGACCTCAACAACGGCGTCACCACCTCGAAGGCCGTATGTAGAGATCGCGTGTTCCAGCTGGTCCAGATAACGTTTTGCGGGACCATGCCAGAAATGCTCATAGTCCTGTCCCTCGTAACCTTTCCAATAGAGACCTTCGACTGTATTCATCATTGATTCATGTTAGCGGGGTCCGCATATCCGATCGAGATCATCTAGTCCAGCGAGAACGTCGCGCGGCTTTGATCCATCGGGCGGGCCCAGGATTCCAGCCGCATGAAGCTGATCGATTATTCGCGCGGCGCGTCCATAACCAACCTTGAGTCGCCGCTGAAGCAGCGACGTCGATCCCTGCTGATGCTGGATGACAACCTCAGCCGCATCGCGAAATAATTTGTCGCGATCGCCGTCGCTGCCGTCGTCCGCCTCGTGACCGCCGGATTCCTGCGCTTCCTTGAGACGAATTTTCGCAATGATGTCCTCCTCTGCCGGCTCTTCAGCAAACAATCCCTGAGCTTCCACCATCGCTTTTCGGCGCTCTCTGCGCTGGCCATACCACGCAGTGATTCGCTCGGTCTCTTCGCTCGAGATGAACGCGCCCTGAAGTCTTGCAGGCTCTGATTTTCCGGGCGGGATGAACAACATGTCGCCGTTTCCGAGTAACGATTCAGCGCCCATGCCATCGAGAATCGTGCGACTGTCGATTTGCGAGGCAACGCGAAATGCGATGCGGCTCGCGAAATTAGCCTTGATCAAACCCGTGATGACGTTCACGCTCGGCCGTTGAGTTGCGAGGATGATGTGAATTCCGATTGCGCGCGCCTTCTGCGCCAGCACAGCGAGCGGAGTTTCTACCTCCGCCTGCACGGTCATCATCAGATCTGCAAGCTCATCGATGATCAACACGATGTAAGGGAGAATTCCTCCCGTGTATTCGGTGTTCTCGAACGCGACATCGGGATTCTTCGGCATGTGAAGCTCTGCGCCGTCGATGACCTTTCGATTGAAATCCTGAATGTTGCGCGCGCCGTTTGCGGCGAGCAGCTCGTACCGCTCCTGCATCTCGAGGACTGCCCACTTCAACACCGCGGCAGCATCGCGATTGTCCGTGACGACCTTGTGACGCATGTGCGGGAGCGCATTGTACACCGACAGCTCGACCATTTTCGGATCGACCATCAGGAAGCGCAGAGTTTTCGGCGTATGCCGATAAATGAGACTCGTGATCAACGTGTTGACGCAAACCGATTTTCCTGAACCAGTCGCGCCGGCGATCAACAAGTGCGGCATCTTCGCCAGGTCCGCGACAACTGGCCGCCCTTCGAGATCCTTGCCGAGTATAATCGGCAGAGCTGCGCGCATCTCCCGGAATTCTCTTGATTCGATGAGCTCCCGGAACGGTACTATTTCCGGACTGGGATTCGGGACTTCCACGCCAACGGCTCCCTTTCCAGGAATCGGCGCAACGACGCGAATGCTTTGCGCGCGCATCGCCAGAGCGAGATCGTTTGCGAGCGAAGCGAACTGGCGCACCTTCACGCCAGCGGCTGGCGCAATCTCGAACTGCGTTACAACCGGCCCGGTTGTTCGGCCGACGAGATCACCTTCTACGCGAAAGGTCCTCAACGCCTCCATCAGCTTCACGCCCATCGCATCGAGCTCACGACTGTCGATATCGGAATTTCTCGGTGGCGTCGGCGTAAGAAGGTCAGGCGACGGTCGCTCTTCCTCACTATTGAGCGCGCCGTTGTAAGCCGACGCATCGATCTCCGCTGCGATTTTGTCAGCGTGCTCCGCAACAAGCTCCGCTTTTGTTTTTTTCTCGCGCTTCTTCTTATCGGCGCGGGGCAGATCGTCGGCTTCGACGACGGCGTCGGGTCGCTTTCCAAGAAGAGAGAGATCGAGCGCTGGCATTTCCTCCGGAGTTGGCTCGGGCGGTCGCTGAATTCGATTGCCTCGTGCCGTCGCAATCTCCGGCTCAACCGCGTCGAGCGCGTCGCCTTCGCCATTCGTCGCGGGAACCGGCGAGCTCACGATCGCGCGAATCGGATTCCAGGAGAGCGTCGCGGCCATGAGCGCACTCAAAGCCAGGAACACAATAATCCAGGCTCCCGCGGTTCCGCCGAACTGAAGCAGATAGAAAGCGACAAAGCTTCCCCACAATCCCGACAAGGCAGTCGCATCACGCACTCCGCCTTCGACGAGCCCGAACACAATCGGCAGGAGAACGACGACGCCGAGGAGAAAAACCATCCACGATCTGTCGGTGCGCTGGTCGAGCCGTCCAAAGAGACGCAGTGCGTGAGCAGCGGGGGCGAGCGGCAGCATGGCTGCAGCGGGCCAGCCGAGGAATCTCGCTAATGGAAGCGCGAGCAGCCCGCCTGCCCAACCGAAATTGCTTCGCGCATCGGTATTCCCGCCGAGCAGTCTCCAACCTTCGGTGCCGAGCGCGCCGGCGAGAAATATTGCAAAGAGGAGCAGTACGATTCCGGCAATCTCGCGCTGCAGCGCCGAGGCTTGCGGAGCTTCAGCGCTCGCGATTTGGTCCGAGTCGAGTGATCTGTCGCTCCTGATAGATGGGGACCACAGGCTGCGAATCCACGCGAGCACAGGCGATGAGGTCTTCGCCGAACCCTGCTTCGGCGAGCGCCCGCCCGTGGGACGAGTCCTGGAAGATTTTTTCGAAGTTGTCGCCATACCTTCTATCAATGAGCTCGCAGGCGCATGCTGCGTCATTGAGGATTGCCGACGACCTGCTGCGCTGGGTCATGAACCGAACGTAGCGCCCCGCGCAGGCCGCATCCTCGAGACTAAAATGTCCCTCATCCCCCGCACAAACAATCGAAATATCATTGTCGGCGCGAAGTGCCGTCCGCAGCATCACGCTCGCCACAGTGAGATTGACGTACGATGCCACGACGACGTCTCTCGCTCCCTGAAGGTTGAGGAGGGCTTGCGTGCCGTTCGTGGTCAGCAAGAGAATCGTCTTGTCGCTCACCACTTCCGGCGAAAATGATCCGGGAGAATTTCCAAGATCGAAGCTTGGAATCGGAAGCATCTTCTGTTCGCCCGCGAGCAATACGTCCGATCTCTCGAATTGCTTCGATCGAATTATCGCGAGGTCAGGACTCTCGACTGGAACGACGGTTCGCGCGCCGTTATTGAGAGCGGTCGCGATCGTTGTCGAAGCGCGCAGGACGTCGATCACGGCAACCACGCGTCCAAGTATGCCGCCCGTCGATATTTCACCGGGCGACAGGAAAACGTCGACCTTCATTTAGACGGGCTCTCGCAGCAGATAGGTCTCACGCTCGAGAAATTTCGTGTCGACATCCCCCGCCTGGAAATGCGGATCTGCCATCACGCGGGCGAGAAATGGAATCGTTGTCCTGACTCCCTCGATGATGAAGCTCTCGAGCGCGACCTGCATTCTGCGCAGCGCCTCCTGCCTGTCGCGTCCCTGGCAAATGACCTTTGCCAAAAGTGAATCGTAGAACGGCGGCACGGTGTATCCCGCGTACACGTGCGTATCGAGTCGCACGCCCGGACCTCCCGGCGGATGGAACACATCGATTTTTCCCGGCGACGGCTGAAAATTGCGAGCCGGATCTTCTGCGTTCACTCGACATTCGATTACGTGTCCACGAAGTGGTGGCATCTCGGTCACCGAAAGCTTCTCACCCGCAGCAACCCTGATCTGCTCCTTAACAAGATCCACGCCGGTCAACATCTCGGTCACGGGATGCTCGACCTGAATGCGCGTGTTCATTTCCATGAAGTAGTAGCTGCCGTCGGCGTTGAGCAGCATCTCGATCGTTCCGGCTCCGACATAATCGATTGCCGCCGCGCCACGAACTGCCGCCTCTCCCATTTCGGCTCGCAGCTCCGGCGTCACTGCTGGACTCGGCGCTTCTTCAATCAGCTTCTGATGGCGGCGCTGCACCGAGCAGTCACGTTCGCCGAGATGAATCACATGGCCGTGACGATCGCCCATTATCTGGAACTCGACGTGTCGCGGACGCTCGAGATACTTCTCGACGTAAACGTCGCCACTCCCGAACGCAGAGAGTGCCTCTGATCTCGCAAGCTGGAACGATCGGGTGAAATCCTCGGGCTCGGCGGCGACGCGCATTCCCTTTCCCCCGCCGCCCGCAGCAGCCTTGATGATCACCGGGAATCCGATTTCGCGAGCGAATGCGAGGGCTTCGTCCGCATCTTCGACCGGACCCGGCGTTCCCGGAATGATCGGAACACCAACGGCAGCCATCGCATTTCGCGCGGCCGCCTTGTCGCCCATCACGCGAATCTGTTGGGCGGTGGGACCGATGAATGCAATGTTGCTTGCCGCGCACGTCTCCGCGAATTCGGCGTTCTCGGCGAGAAAGCCGTAGCCCGGATGGATTGCGTCGGCGCCGGCGATCTCTGCCGCGGCAATTATTCGCGGAATCTTGAGATATGAATCGCGCGCTGGCGCGGGGCCGATGCAAACGTCGTCATCGGCAAATCGTACGTGCAGCGATTCGCGGTCGGCCTCGGAGTACACCGCGACAGTTTGAACGCCGAGCTCGCGACACGCACGGATTACGCGAAGCGCAATCTCACCGCGGTTCGCGATCAGGATTTTCTTGAACATCCCCCGCCGATCAGGTGGTCACTTCCTGATTCAGATTCTCCCACTTGGAATCGCTCGCACCAGCCACACCCTGGATGCGCAGCGCGAATTCACTCGGGTTGGTCGCGTTGTAAAGAGCGTCCTCGTACGAGATCACTCCTTTTTGATGCCAGTTCATCAATGATTGATCGAAGCTCTGCATTCCATACTGAACAGTTCCGCCAGCGATCAGTTCGGGGATGTTGAGCGATTTTCCCATGTCGCGAATGTTGTCACGGACGGCAGCGGTGTTGACGAGCACCTCGACTGCAGGCACGCGGCCGGCCTTGTCGGAACGCGGAATGAGACGCATCGAGATAACGGCTTCGAGCGCACTCGCCAGCAGGAAGCGAACTTCGGCCTGCTGGTGGGGCGGATAAAACGAGAGAATACGGTTTATCGTCTGCGATGCATCGGTCGTGTGAAGCGTCGAGAAAACCAGGTGACCCGTATCGGCCGCCTTCATGGCGGTATCGAGCGTCGGTAAATCGCGAATCTCTCCGACGAGAAGCACATCGGGATCCTGTCGAAGAACCCGGCGAAGTGCCTGCTCGAAGGTCGCTGTATCGGTTCCAACTTCGCGCTGGTTGATTCGCGCCTTGTTGTCGCGATGCAGGAACTCGATCGGATCCTCGATCGTAATGATGTTCGCCGACCGGTTCTGATTGATGTACTGAATCATCGAGGCAAGTGCCGTCGATTTTCCCGACCCGGTAATTCCTGTAACAAGCACGAGACCGCGCGGCTTGAGAGCAATTTGCTCGACGACCGGAGGAAGATTGAGCTCGGCTATCGTCTGCGCCTGAAAGGGCACCACGCGAAATGCATACGCAATCGTCCCGCGCTGCTGAAATGCGTTCACTCTGAAGCGGCCGATTCCGGGGACACCGAGCGCGAAGTCGGCTTCCTTCAGTTCATCGAACTCGCGCCGGCGCTTGGGCGGCATGATCTGATCGGCGAGCGCCTTCATGTCGTCTGAGCGAAGCGGCGGCATGTTCAGCGTTTTTAATGTGCCGTCAACGCGCAGTGTTGGCGCGCAACCAACCTTCAAATGGAGATCGGAGGCGTTTTCCTCGAGCATCTGTCGCAGCACGCCGCGATAATCGAAAGTGGATTCAATCGCCCGGGTGCCGCTTTCCGGCGTGCGCTCACCCATTGGGATCTACCCGGAAAAGGACCTGGCCGTATTCGACCGGATGAGAATTCTGAGCCAGTATTTCCTTCACGACCCCATCGAACTCAGATTCGATTTCATTCATGATCTTCATCGCCTCGATGATGCAAAGTATCTGGCCCTTCGAGATCCGGTCGCCCACCGCAAGGTAGGGCTTGGCGCCCGGCTCGGGAGCACTGTAATAAGTCCCAACCATCGGAGACTTCACCTCGAGGTACGTCGCCTTCGGCTTCTCGACACGCGGCGCTTCGGCTGCAGGGGCTTTGTCGGCAGCCGCTGGAGGCGGAGCCGACTGCATCATCTGAGGGAGCTGCATCGGGGACGCGAGCTGAACCGTCGCCCGCTGGCTCGAGTTCTTCGAGATCCGGATTTTCATTCCCTTGTCCGATGTGATCTCGATCGAGTCCACCGTCGACGCGTCGATCATGTCCACCAGCTTCTTGACGAAGCGCAAGTCGATCATGCAGCGTTACCCGGCAGAGCCGATCCGGAAATCCCTGTCGCCTTGCGCGGCCTCCGTGTCAGGTGTCTCATGCGACCTCTAGTAGCTCCCGGGAAAAGTTCGTAAGAACCTTTGGGCCAGTCGCCGAGAGGTGAACGTCGTCCTCGATACGGACGCCTCCCCACCCCGCTCGGTAAATTCCTGGCTCGATTGTGACCACCGCGCCCTGCTTTAGCGATGCTTCAGCAGTCCGGGCCAGACGTGGCGCTTCATGAACCTCCAGCCCGAGCCCGTGACCAAGGCCGTGGCCGAAGCCCGCCCCATGACCAAGGCGCTCAATGTAGCTCCTCGCGAGCGCGTCGGCAGCCATTCCCGTCATCCCGGCCTTCACGCACGAAGATGCGACCCGGTTTGCTTCCTTGACAATCTCATAGATCTCCTTCTGCTCGACCGAGGCAGCGCCCACGACTAAAGTCCGCGTGACGTCGGAACAGTAGCCGCGATATTGCGCGCCGAAATCGAGCAGCAGAAAGTCTCCGCGCTCGATCACTCGCCTCGATGCATGCGCGTGTGGAAGCGCCGCGCGGGGTCCGGAAGCGATAATCGGCGGAAACGGCGCCTCCTCGCTTCCTTCGTCGCGGAGCGCCTTCTCGAGGATTCCGGCAACCTCGAGCTCCGACAATCCCGGATGAATCATCGGCACTACGCGACCGAGAGCCGTAGTCGCGATTCGCGCTGCTTCGGCAATGAGGGCAACCTCTTCGTCGTCCTTTGATTCGCGAAGATCTTCGACGAGTCCAATCTGCGGGCGCCACTGCCAGCGCGAGCCTTCCTTGAGGAGGCGCTGGAAATCGCGGTGCACCAAGTGAGCTGATTCGAATCCAAGAATCTCAGTGGATTGCAGTCGCGGCAGCAAATCCCAGAGTCCGGTCCAGAGGCTCGATGATTCGATTCGAACCTGTGCAAAATCGCCGATTTCGCTCGCAACCTGAGTTTCGTAGCGAAAATCCGTAATGAACACGACGTTGCTCGACGTAGCGAGAACGAGCGCACTGGTCCCGGAAAATCCGGTCAGGTAGCGAATGTTCGGAAGCGAAGACAAGAGTAAGCCATCGACGTGCTGCGCCGTGAGCTTCTCCCGGAGGAGCTCGAGTCTTTGCGGACGCGGATCAGTCATTGGCTGAAAGTTTCGAGACGAGACCGCGAAGCGCGAGCTCATATGAAATCGCGCCGAAGCCGGCAACAATCCCGACCGCCGCGTCGGCGAGCGCGGAGTGACGACGCTCGGGCTCGCGCGCGAAGATGTTGCTCAGGTGAACCTCCGCAAACGGAACGCTGACGCTGGTGAGGGCATCGTGAATCGCGAGACTCGTGTGAGTGTATGCCCCTGCGTTGATCAACGCGCCGTCTGCCGCTCCTTTCAACGCCTGGATTGCATCGATGATGTCGCCTTCTCCGTTGAACTGCGAAAAGCTGAGCGCGACTCCGAGGTCTTTGGCCACCTCGCGCAGGCGTGACTCGATCTGTGCGAGCGTCGTTTTTCCGTAGATCGCCGGCTCGCGCTGCCCAAGAAGATTGAGATTCGGGCCGTTGATGACGGCGATTCTCACGAGTTCGCCAGTCCCTCGAGCCATTCCCTGAAGCGGCGAATGTCTTCTTCGGATTCCTGCACCGATTCTCCCGCTCGGGGCGCTTCCGTCACGGGACGCGACTGCGACGGCGTCGAGATCGTCACGGCTGGAGCGGGATGGGCCATCGCGCCACTAAGTGCCGCCGCGGCGCGACTGTCCTCGGGATTTACCGCCGCGCCCTGGAAGAGATTTGCGAACGCGTCATCGGCGTAGGGATAGCTCTCCTCTCCTGGCGCGGACT